>SFCB01000020.1 GCA_004367505.1 Chloroflexi bacterium OHK40
GTCCATCACAAGCTTTCGGGGCGCCAATGGCCGCCCCTGCCGATGTGGCCGTGGGAGGATGTTCAGGAGCGGGTCCTCTATCCACCGTCGACGGCCGCGACGCTGGCGCTCGCCGCTGCCGGCACGGCCCCACCGCTGCTGGCCCGCTCCCCGAGGCTCGGGGCGGGCGTTCGCCGGCTGCTCCCTCTGGCCCTCGGATTAACGCTCGCCCACCTGGCCCTGGGCGCGCCACTGCCGGCGCTCGCCCGTGGCATCGCCGCGCTGACCATCCTCTGGGCGCCGGGCTGGCTGCTCACCCTCGCGCTGCTCGATCACGAGCGCGACCAGACCGCGCGCTTCGTGCTCGGGCTCTGCGGCGCCCTCGCGCTCCAGGTGCTCATCCTCCTCGCTGGCGCGTTGGCGGGCGTGCCACTGGGGGGAACGGGCCTGATCGTCATCTGCGATGGGCTGACCCTTGGCGCGGCGATACTGTATATGCGCGGCCAGGCTGCCGGCAGGCCCGCCCCGCGCTTCTCGCCGCGTGTGGGCACCACCCTCGCGCTGGTGCTGCTCCTCGCCGCCGCGCTCCGCCTGCCTACTCTGGGTGGCGCCGAACTCCACGACGACGAGGCCTCTGTGCTGATCGCCGCAACCCGGGTGGTTGCGGGCAATGGCGAGATCTTGCTCACTCAGCTCAAGGGCCCGGCCCAGATCCTCATGCCCGCCGGCCCGCTCGCCCTGACCGGGCAACTGACCGAACAGACGGCCAGGCTACCGTTCGCAGCCGCCGGCCTCGGAACCGTGCTGGCCGGCTTCGCCCTGGGCCGGCGCCTCGCCGCGCCCGCCGGGGTCGTGGCCGGGCTCCTGGCCGCCCTCGTGCTCGCCTTGGACGGTCTGCTGATCGGCTTCTCGCGGATCGTCCAGTACCAGAGCCTCGTGGTGCTGCTCTCGCTCGGCGCGCTCTGGTGCTGCTGGCGCTTCTCCACCGGCGCCCCGGGGCAGCGGCGCTACCTGCTGTGCGCGGCGGTTTTGATGGCGGTTGCGCTGCTGGGGCACTACGATGCGATCTACGTCTTGCCCGCCCTGCTCTGCCTGGCCCTGGCCGGCACGGCTCGCCAGCGCCTTCCGCTCAGGGCCCGCGCCGTAACGCTCGGCTTGCCCCTGGCGCTTGGCACGGCGCTGCTGGCTAGCTTCTACCTGCCCTTCGCGCTCCACCCCCACGCTGCCGAGGTCCTCGCCCATCTTGGCGAGCGCACCGGGCAGGATGGGGGGCCGGCGATCGTGAACAATATCGGGTCATCGTACGTCCTGGCAGGTTTCTACAGTAGCTATGCGCAGCTCTGGCTGGTGGGGCTGCTGATTGCCGGCGGGCTGGTGGCATGGCTGGCCAGCCATGGCCGCCCACGCTGGCTCGCGATCGGCACGCTGAGCCTTGCCGCTATCGGTGTGGGCGACCTGCTGCACGGCCCGGAGGCCAGGCTCGTGGCCACGGGCGCACCGGCGCTCATCTACCTTGCGCTCCTGCTCGGCGTTATCGCGTATGGCCCATGCACACCGGAGGGCCTCCGCGCTCCGCTGATCTGGCTCAGGGCGGGTGGGCTAACGATGCTCTTCCTCATCGCCGAGCCACGCACCCATGTCTATGTGATGGTTGCGCCAGCGGCGCTGCTCGCCGGCCGTTTCGGCGCCGAGCTACTTGGCGCCGTGCCCCGACGGTGGGCACCTCAGATCCCCGGCGCGCTCGCGGTTGCGCTCGTCCTCGCGGCGCTGGCCGGGGGGCTGCGCCAGCACACCATCTACGTGCGGCAGAGCCCCGAATATGCGCGCAGCTACCCCGCCGCCCGGCTCGCCACCGGTGGTCCGGCCGAGGCCCCCGTCGATCTGCAAGCGCGCTTCGGTTTTCCTGGCCGCGATGGCTGGAAGGCCGTGCGCGAACTGATGGAGCAGGGCCTGCTGCGGGGCGCCTTCGCGAGCAATCAGTCCGGCGAGGTAGTGGCCTGGTACACCGGCGGCACCCAGCGCTGCGGGCGCACGCCCGACTACTACCTGATCGCGCTCGCCGCCCCGAACCCCGCGATCCCGGCAGGCTACCACCGGCTCGGTAGCGTCCAGGCCAGCGGGCGCGACCAGTTGGTGATCTACAGCCGCGAGCCGCCCGACGGGCCGCCCCGGATCTTCGCCCTCGAAGACTACATCGCCAGCTTCGACGCGCGGCCAGTTGGTACCATTCCCACGGCGGAGGAAGTGTGCAACAGAGCGGTAGCGGGCCGCGCCGGGTAGCGCACTGCTACCGGCCTCCCCGCCTGCCCGGCGCAAGCAACTGATCCCCGGCCGCTCCCCGCTACGGGCACCCACAACCGACCAGTTAGCGTGATCAGCCTGGCGCCCACCGCGCTGGCCACCCTGGCAAGGGCGTGACGCCGACAGATCAGCCGATCCCGCGATTACCGGGCGTCGCCCTTTGCCGCCCGGGCCTTCGGCTCTACCGCATGAGCAGCAGGATGAGACGGTAGTCGCCCGGTGAGGCGCCCGCGTGAACGGGTGAACACAATCACCAGCACGCTCGCGACCCAGCCGATCCCCAGGGCAAAGGCAAGCTGGAGGAATTCGATCCACGCGCCAATCATGGTGGAACCCCTGGTCTGTGCCATTAGCACATCCTAATACCAGAAGTTACCTTACCGTAAACCGTCGAAGACGTCTAGTTGGGAGCTGCCGAACTACTCCGGATACCTGCGATAACACGCGCACCGGAGCCGCCTGGTCGTTATCCGTAGCAGGCGGAGGGCCGGCGCGCCGCATGCCTCGGGGTGCGGGGTTGTGCTGCCCTGGCCGAGCTTCGTGAGCTGTGTTAGCCCCGTGGGCCGAGCCGCCGCCCGGCCTTCAGCGCGGCGGCGCCTGCCACCAGGGCCACGAGCGCGAGCGCCAGCCACGCGCGCCGGCCATCGCCAGGCGCCCCGGTGTTCGGCAGGCTGGCCGGGATCGGGGCGGTGGCTTCCGGTACCGGAACGATGGCGACCTGCTCGCTCGTTGCGGTCGCCGGCGCAAGCGTTGCCGTGCTGGTCGGGGCGGCCGCGGCGGTCGCCGTGCGCCCGACGATCTCCGTGAGCCGTGGTCCGGCCGTGGGCAGCGGCGTGATCGTCGGGCGGCGCGTGGGCGCCGGCTCCTCAACACCGGGCGTCGCTGTCTCATCCACGATCCGGATCGGCGCCTCGGCCCGGCGCGAGGCCAGGCTATTGCCGTACTCATCCTCGGCACCCTGCACCTCGGCCACATTCACCGCCGAGTCGATGTCGCGCAGGGCGGTGTACACCGTGACGACCCGGATCGACTCGCCCGGGGCCAGAACGCTGCGGCCAGTCGCCGCCAGCAGGTCACCCCAGTCGAGCACACCGGCCGCCTGGTCGACGCTGCGCGGCGGTGGATCGGCCCGCTCGAAGCGCAGCGCGGCCGGGTTGAAGCGGTCGATGAGCGGCAATGTGACAAGATCGATCGCGCCGTCGTTGGTGATGATGATGGTAAAGGTGATCGGCAGGCCTGCGGCGATCGGTGCTGGAACGCCCAGGCTCTTGGTCATCGGTAGGCGGGCGCCCTCGGGCCGGGCTGGCGCCTCATCGCTCCCACCGCCCTCCTGCTGGCCATCGCTGCGTACGGCCCGCTCGATCCGCGCCCGGTTGACCGTCTGCAGTTCAGCGGTGGGGCGAATCGCCCGCAGCCGCACCCGCACCTCCAGCGACTGGCCCGGGTCGAGGCGCTGGCCGCCCCCGAGCAACTGCCAGCGGATGGTCTCGGCGCCATCGTAGCTGAAGGGCGTCACATCGCTCAGCGGCGGGTCGTCCGGCTCGGCGAACGGTCCGCTCCCCGACGGGGCCACGATGCTGCCGACGAACTCATCGACGAGCTCCAGTTCGACGATCGGGAGGCTGCCGGTGTTGGTGATGCGGA
>SFCB01000001.1 GCA_004367505.1 Chloroflexi bacterium OHK40
ACTGAAGCTGTTCGCGACGCTCATGCGGTGTGATACCACACCTCGTAGGCACCCCGCATCCCTCATCCTCGCTCCGCTGCGCGGCACCCCCTTCTCTTAACCCGCGCGCCGGAAGGGTGCCCAGGGGCAACCCCACCTGCGGGGGCAGGACCCCAACCCCCGCTCACAGAACGGGAGAGAGGGGCGGAAGGCTTCCCGGTGCGGCCCCCCCGCTCCCCTCGTGGGAGCGGGGTCTGGAGTGAGGGGAACGGGCGACGGTGCAGCAGCCCTGCGATCGACTGTCGTTCCCGCGCACGCGGGAACCCAACGCACACGGGAACCCAGCGCACGCGGGAACCTAGCGACGAGCGTGCAGCGTGCTTGGCTTTCGCGACGCACCCATCGGGTGTCGTTCCCGCGCACGCGGCAACCTGGCGCACGCCGGGGCTGGCCCCGTGTGCGTACATTGCAGGTACGCCTGCTACAACCCGCGTCGATTTGCTCTGATAAACCAGTGTATTTTTTTTGCGCCGCGAACGCTCTGTTGAAGGAAACAGCAGGCATCCGTCCTCGGGCGGACACCGATAACATCCTACGGAGGCGTCGCATGGCTAAGCAACTTCGAGTCGTCATCGCTCCATCTGGTTTCAAGGAGAGCCTGAGCGCCGAGGAGGTGGCCGTAGCCATTGCCAAAGGCGTGCGCGCGGCGTGCCCCACCGCCGAGACCATCCTTCTGCCGCTGGTGGACGGCGGCGAGGGCTTCACCAGGACCCTGGCGAATGTCACGGGGGGCACGCTCCACCCCATCACCGTAACTGGTCCAGTCGGCCAGCCCGTCGAGGCGGCTGTCGGTATCCTGGGCGGCCCCGGCCCCCGTACCGCCGTGCTGGAGATGGCCGCTGCCGCCGGGTTGCGGCTCGTCCCCCGCGATCAGCGCAACCCGCTCGTCACCACGACCTACGGCGTGGGCGAGCTCATCCGTTTCGCCCTCGACCTGGGTGCGCAACGCATTCTGGTTGGCTGCGGCGACTCCGGCACCAACGATGGCGGCGCCGGCATGGCCGAGGCCCTCGGTGCCCGCCTGCTGCGCGCTGATGGCACACCGATCGCCCGCGGCGGCGGTGGCCTCGCCGACCTGGCCCGGATTGAGCTCGGTGGGCTCGATCCGCGCCTGAAGCACGTGCCGATCGACGTCGCCTGCAACATCCACAACATCCTCTGCGGGGAGCGAGGTGTGGCCCGCGTGTTTGGCCCCCAGAAGGGGGCTACGGGCTCCCAGGTCAATCTCCTCAACGTTGCGCTGGAGCGCTTTGCGGCGATCATCAAGCGCGATCTCGGCCACGACGTGCGGCTCATGCCAGGCGGCGGCGCCTCGGGTGGCCTGGGCGCCGGGCTCTACGCGCTGCTGGGCGCCCGCCTGCACCAGCGCTACGCAATCGTCATGCAGTACCTCGATCTCGACACTCACCTGGCCACCGCTGATCTGGTGATCACTGCCGAGGGCGGGATCGACTTCCAGACGCCGCGTGGCAAGATCCCGGCGGAGGTGGCCCGCCGCGCCGAGCGCTTCCACGTCCCGGTCATCGCCCTGGCAGGCACCGTAGGCGCTGGCGCCGAGGTGAACTACGCCCACGGCATCAACGCCTACACCAGCATCCTCAAGGCGCCCTGCACGTTGGACGAGGCGATCGCGAGCGCTGCGACGCTTACCGCTGAGGCCGCCGAGAACGCGGTGCGTATGATCCTCGTCGGACGTACGCTGGCCCAGCAGGCGCGGTCGCGCTCGACCGCTCCCACGCGCCGCGCCGCAAGCGCGCTGCCCGCCGCCGCAACGCCTCCTTCGCGTAGGACTGCTCTGCCCCGCTAAACTCCCCCTCACGGCATGCGCGAGTCTTCACCGGCGAGGTGATGCCGCGCACCAGCAGGTAATGCCATGCGTGCGCTGCTCTTTGTTCGCCACGGGACAACCGATTGGAACATCGAGGGACGGCTCCAGGGCCAGGAAGACATCGCCCTCGCGGCCCAGGGGCGGCGGCAAGTGTCAGCGCTCGCCCCCCTCGTCGCCCGGTTCAGTCCCGCCTTTGTCGTCTGCTCCGACCTGCGGCGCACCTACGAGACCTCCTGGCTGCTAGGCTACCCCGCGCCGGAGCTCGATCCCCGGCTGCGTGAGGCCAACCTTGGGGAGTGGACCGGGCTGCGCGGCGCCGACCTCCGTGCAACAACGCGTGACCAGTACCACCGCTGGCGGGCGGGCTGCTACACGCCACCCCAGGCCGAGTCGTGGGATGCTCTCTGCGGCCGTGTCGATGCCGTGCTTGGTGAGCTCCAGGACCGCGAGGGGCGCACGCTTATCATCACCCACGGAGGCGTCATCCGCGCGGCATGTTCCCTCCTGATCGGGCTGGTGCCTGAACAGATCCATCCGCCGGCCCCGGCAAGCCTGACGGTGATATCCCTGGGTCATCGCCCACGGCTGGCGGTCTTCAACCTTACCGTTGATGGCCCGCTGCTTGAGGCGCCCGACTGACGCGGGAGGAGCGCCGCTTGCCGCACCAGGCCAGGCCCCCAGGTATCCGCTGGCCGCACCGGCACCTGGGCGCCCGCCACACTGACGACGCTGGATGGCGGCGCCCTCCCGGCCATCCCACACCATCACCGTGGCCGCCCGCTCGCGCTGCCACTACGGCGTCGCACTCGCCAGCGCCGTGTCCAGCACGCGCTGGAAGGTGTCCATGTCGCTCTTGAGATCGCTGAGGCGCTGGGCCACCTGGTTCGTCGCCGAGTCGGCGCTAAGGGCGTCGGCGGT
The DNA here is from genome assembly GCA_004367505.1 of Chloroflexi bacterium OHK40. Classification (GTDB taxonomy): domain Bacteria; phylum Chloroflexota; class Chloroflexia; order Chloroflexales; family Chloroflexaceae; genus OHK40. The sequence continues at coordinate 2,786 of SFCB01000001.1, forward strand.
ACGCAAGCGCACCGTCTCAGCCAACACGTTGTCCAGGTTGGCGTGAATGTTCTGCAACTGGGCCAGAATGCGCCCGATATAGGTGGTCAGGTCGGCGGCGTGGCGCTGCTTCTCGGCGAGCGCTGCCCGCGTCTCCTGGAGCTGCTGCAGGGTGTAAGGGTCGGTCGTCGCGGCGATCTGGCGATCGGCTGCGGCGATCCGCTGCTGGATCTCGGCGAGATTGACGCGGGCCAGGTAGCTCTCGATCACCTGGCCTTTGTCGCAGAGCTCGTACGATTGCTCCACGAGCTCGCGGGTCTGCTCGGTGATGCGCGCCAGCAGCCGCCCGACTGGCCCCTCAGCCTGGGCAACGCTGCGCTGGATCTCTTGCTGGGTACGCTCCACAGCCGCGAGTTGAGCGCGGAAGGTTGGGCTTGTCAGCCGTGGCCGCGTAGGACGCCGGCTCGCCACTACCGTCTGGGGGTCCCGCCCGGCGATCACCACCATCGCGCCGTAGGCCAACACCCCCAGTGGGAAGAGCCACCAGTAGATCAGCAGGCCACCGAGGATCGCAGCGAGAAGCACCAGGATGGCGAGCGGCCGTCGGGCCGCATAGGCATAAGGGTTCGTCATTGGGGCATTCCTCGATCAATGCGCCACACCGCTCACGCTGGCCACCACATCCGCGCACTCCGGATCGCCTCAGTTGTTGCCCTCAAGCCGGGCCGCGTAGGGGCCGATCTCACGTTGCCAGAAATCCAGCAGCGCGGCGATTGTTTCGCCTGAGGGAGACTCGACTTGCTGCGCAATATCCACCTGCACACCAGAGGAGGCATAGCGATTGAAAGGGTTCTCGGGATCACTTGTAAGGATCGCGACCCCCGGGTCAGCCGGGCGGAAGCCGAACTTCAGGGCCAGCTCCTGCTGTGGCCGTGCTAGCAGGAAGTCGCGGAACTGCTCGGCGGCAGCCCGCTGCGCGCTGGTCGTCAGAGGATTGTCGAGGATCGCGTAGGGGTGATCGCTGAACATGGTCGCCGGCGGATAGGAGACCCGCAGCGGCTGGCCCCAACGAGCCTCCGCCGTGCTGATATTCTCGATCACCAGGTTTTCGTAAACGAGCACAACATCGTATTTGCTCGGCCCGAACTGGACCATGCTGGTCATAAAGGTGCCGGTGCTTGCGCCAAAGTCGAGCACGGCCAACTCGATCTCCCGCAGCCAGCGCTGGAAGCCCTCGTCGAGCACGTCGTCCGGGGTCAGGCCGCTGGTCTTGTTGTGATAGCCGTAGGCCATCAGCACCAGGGCCTGGGCGCCGCTGTTGGAACGGAGCGGCGAGGTATGGCCAAACTTGACGAAGCCCCACTTGCTGGCCTGCTGGTGTTCGGGCGAACCCGGGGCAAAGCCGTTGCGCTCCGCGACGCCCTCCCAGCCCCGGGGATCGACCAGGGCATCGTGCAGCGAGGGCCAGAATTGCTCAACCCCGTCGGGCCAGAGCACCCTGGCCCGCTCTTCCCAGGCGACCGCCACAAGGGGCGTGAGCACCAGGGGCGGCGTCGCGCCCACGATGATCTCGCCACCGTTGCGGGCCGCCCAATCGCTGCGAAGCACCTCAATCCAGATGCTGCTGGCGGGGCTCACCACCGTGGGGGGCGGGTCGCTGGCCCACTCCTGGCGGGCCACCCGATCGGCGATCTCTCGTGAACCCACACCGACGAGGGTGATGCGAATCGGGCGACCAGCAACGCTTGCGCCACTGGCCTCGAAGCGGCGTGCTGCCTCCGCGAGCCAGGCCTCCTTCTCGGTGCCGTACCAGATCACCACCTCTACTGGCTCTACGACCGGGCCAAACCCCAGGTCCACCGGCGCGTAGCCCAGGGGCCCTGGCAGCGCTACGAGGGCCTTGAGCCCGATCGACAGCAGACACAGGCCGATGAAGCCCAGGCCGATGAGGCGTGAGAGCGACTGCATGCTACCTCCGCTGAGCGCTCAGGCGACTTACGGGCGCAGGCTGGTGCCGCACTCGCTGCAAAACTTGGCGTTGGCTGGCATCTCGTTGGCGCAGGAGGGGCAACGGCGCGGACCCACTGGCGCGCCGCACTCCAGACAGAATTTGGCTCGGGCCGGAAGCTGCGTGCCGCATGTCGCGCAGCTCGCGCTGAGAGGAGCGGCGGCGGGGGTCGGGTTCAGCGACGCCGCGAGCGTCTGGCCCATGAGCGCGCCGAGGTTGGCGCCCACACCGAACTGCACCCCGGCGCCGGCGAGCCCCTCGCCCCCGGCGCGGGCGGCATCGCCCATGGCCTCGGCTGCTTTGTAGCGCGTAAAGTCGCCCAGCCCGCCCATGGCCGCCACTCCTCCCGCCTGGTCGAGCTGGCGCTCGAGCGTCTCAGGGACGGTGATCGCGTTGATGTAGAAGCGCCGGAGCTCAAGCCCGAGATTGGCGAAATCGCCCTTGAGCCCCTCGGTCATCAGCGCCGAGAGCTCGTCGTACTCGCTGGCCAGGTCGAGTACCGAGAGCCTGCGCTCGCGCATTCGCTGGGCGATCACGTCGGCGATCCGCGCCGCGATCGAGCTGCGCAGCTGAGCCTCCACATCCTGCACCGTCAGGAGCGCCCGGCTCCCCACCACCGTGGTGAGCAGCTTGCGCGGCTCGGCCACCTGGATGATGAAGCTGCCCATCGCATGAAGCCGCACCATCCCGAATTGCGCGTCGCGCATCAAAATGGGCTGAGGGGTAGACCAGGCGAGATCGCTGTGCTGCTTGAGGCTGACGAAGTAGACATCGGCCCGGAAGGGGCTGCGGTTGCCAAAGGGGAGCTTGATAAACTCCACCAGCAGGGGAATATTCGCGGTAGTGAGGGTGTGCCGGCCCGGGATGAGCATATCGAGGAAGCGGCCGTCGCGGGCGAAGAAGGCCAACTGGCTCTCACGCACGATGCACTGTGAGCCCAGGCGCAACTCACCAGTACCATCCGGGGGAATACGCGCCGCGAGAACATTGCCCGTGGGATCGACGTATTCGACGAGGTCGAGCAAGGCCATCGGGTGTCTCCTTACTTGGTGGGGGCCAGGCGTCCACAGCTACCAGCCACATGATCTACGGCGGCGCACAACCAATGTTGCACCCTCTTATTCTAGCCCACCACTGGCACAATGCTATACTGCACCTGGCCAACCGGCGCTCCCCCATTTGCTGGTGCTCGCTCTATGCACACCCTCGAAGGAACGCTCGATCGCATCACCTTCCAGAGCGACGACGATGGTTATACCGTCGGCCGGCTGACCCCGGTGGGCAAGCGCTTCCAGGTGACGATCGTGGGTAAGCTGGCTGGCGTGCGGCCCGGCGAGCAACTGCTGCTTGAGGGCGAGTGGCAGGAGCACCGCGATCACGGTCGCCAGTTCGCCGTCATCACCTGCCGGACGCTCATGCCCGCCACCATCGACGGCATTCGCCGTTACCTCGGGAGTGGCCTGATCAAGGGCGTCGGCCCCACCACTGCCAGGAAGATCGTCGATACCTTCGGCAAGGATACTATTGAGGTGATCGAGCGCGACCCCGACCGCCTCACCGAGGTGCCGGGCCTCGGGCGCCGGAAGGTCGAGCTGATCAAGGCCGCCTGGCGCGCCCAGCAGCGCATCAAGGAGGTGATGCTCTTCCTCCAGGAGGTTGGCCTGCCCACTGGCATGGCCGTGCGGATCTACAAACAGTATGGCGATGCCGCCATCCAGGTGGTGCGCGATGAGCCCTACCGCCTCGCCGATGAGGTCTACGGGATCGGGTTCCTCACCGCCGACCGGATCGCCGCTGCCCTTGGCCTCGCCCCCGACGACCCGCGCCGTGTCGCCGCCGGCCTGCGCCACGCCCTCGGCGCCGCCAGCGAGGACGGCCACTGCTTCCTCCCCGCCGATGAGCTCGTTCGCCGCGCACGAGCCCTCCTGGGCGTGGCCCCCACCCTCGTGCAGGAGGTGCTGGAGAAGCTGCTTGCGGCAGGCGAGCTCGAGACCAGAAGGCCGGGAGGCCAGGAGAACGGCGGGCAGCGTGTTCACCCCGACGGGCAACCATCCGCGCCGCCGACCCTTGCCTCCCTGGCATCCTCAAATCCAGTCTACCTCAAGCCGCTCGCCATGGCCGAGACGGGCGTGGCCGCCGCCATCCTGCGCCAGCAGCGCTCCCCTTCCTCCATGGCCGGCTTCTACCGCCAGGTCCGCTGGGAGCAGGTCTTCGCCCACCTGGCCGAACGCCACGGCATGCACCTCGCCGAGCGCCAGCAAGCAGCTGTACGCATGGCCCTCACTAAGAAGGTGAGTGTGCTGACCGGTGGCCCTGGCACTGGCAAGACTACCACTCTCCGGACAGTGGTACAGCTCGCCCTCGCCCGTGGCTATCGCCCCCTCCTCGCCTCGCCAACGGGCCGGGCCGCCAAACGCCTCAGCGAGGCCGCCGGCCACGAGGCGAAGACCATCCATCGCCTGCTCGAGTACGCCCCCGGGGCCGGTGGCTCCTTCCGCCGCAGCAGCGATCGGCCCCTCGAGTGCGATCTGCTCGTGGTAGACGAGGTTAGCATGCTCGATCTGCTCCTCGCCAACCACCTGCTGAAGGCTCTTCCGCCCCGGGCCCACCTGCTGCTCGTCGGCGATGCCGACCAGTTGCCCTCAGTCGGGCCGGGCAGCGTGCTCCACGACATCCTGCGTAGCGGCGCCGTGCCCAGCGTGCACCTCGACCAGATCTTCCGCCAGGCTTCGGGAAGCGGGATCGCCCGCAACGCCCACCGGATCAACTGCGGCGAGCTCCCTGAACTCCATGGCCTCGACGACTTCTTCTTCTTCCCCGCCGCCGATGCCGACGCCTGCGCCGCGCGTGTCGTCGAGCTCGTGGCCGAGCGCATCCCCCGCCGCTTCGGGCTCGATCCCCGCCGCGACATTCAGGTCCTCTCGCCAACCCATAAAGGCGCCGCCGGTGTGGCCAACCTCAACCGCCTGCTCCAGGAGGCGCTCAATCCACCCGCCCCCGGCCGTCCTGAGCGGAGCTTCGGCGCCACCAGCTTCCGCCTGGGCGACAGGGTGATCCAGCAGCGCAACAACTACGAACTGGACGTCTACAATGGTGATGTCGGCACCATCGCCGCCATCGACCACACCGAGCAACTACTGACGGTGCGCTTCGAGGACGGGCGTGAGGTCGCCTATGACTTCGGGCTGCTCGACGAGCTGGCGCTAGCGTACGCCCTCAGCGTTCACAAGAGCCAGGGGGGCGAGTACCCTGCCATCGTGCTGCCCCTGCTGCTCCAGCACGGCGGGCTGCTCCAGCGCAACCTGCTCTATACCGCCGTCACCCGGGCGCGGCGGCTGGTGGTGATCAGCGGCGACCGGCGCGCCCTTGCTGCCGCCGTGGCCTCCGAGCGCATCCAGACGCGCTTCACCGGGCTCGCGGAGCGCCTCGGCGCCCGCTGACGGTCCCCGCGGCCCCGGAGCCTATCACGGCGCCATCCCGCGCAGGAATATCGCCGTTGCCTCGCGCGCCATCTCCTCGTGGCTGATCGCCTGGCTGGCGGAATCCTGGAAGAGGTTGCGCGTCACGGTGTAGGCCAGGAGCGGCCCGAGAAAGGCACGGGCGGCGATATCGGGATCAATCCGCCGAAGCCGGCCAGCATCCATCTGGCGAGCCATGTAGCGACTGATCACCCGCAGGCCGCGACCTGGCCCGATCTCCATCACCATCTTCGCCACTTGTGGGTTGCGCAGCGCCTCCGTCAGCACGATCTTGATCAGCGCGAACGCTGGCCAGTGCTCGTAGGCCTTCAAGATGCGCAGCGCCAGTACAGGTAGGAGCTCTTCGGGCGGATCGCCGAGTTTGCCCTCGGTCTCCTCCACCACGCGCAGCAAGGGCATCCGCGACTCGAGCAGCTGGTGCAGCAGGTCGACTTTGTCCTTGAAGTAGTGGTAGATCAGCCCTGGCGAGGCGATCTTGGCAGCCCTGGCGATATCCTTGTTCGATGCGCCGTCAAAGCCCTTTGCAGCGAAGGCCTCCAGCGCGCCGTCGATCAATTGCTGGCGCCGCTGCTCGTAGTCCTCTTCGTCCCGTGGTGGCATACCGAACCTCATTGATTGACTAGTCAATCAATTATACCCGAGCCACCACGGGATGTCAAGGCGTTAGCGCACCGCTACCTGATAAACTCGTTCGTGAAAGCCGCCTCCACCTCCACCGGGTCCGGGAGCAACTGGGCATCGCGCATAAACTGCTCGGTGGCTTGCCAGACGGCCAGATCGGTGAAGCCGAGCCCCTCGGCGGTGGTCCATTCGCTATACCAGTAGGGCAGGCTCTCCTGGAGCACCTGGCGTTGCAGCGCCGGGTCGCCCAGCTGCGCTTCGGGGATGAAGCCAAGGCTCAGCTCATAGGCCTCGTCGGGGTTATCGAGGGTATCGCGCAGGCCCTTGAGCGCGGCGGTCACGAATCCTTGCACCAGCTGCGGCTCCTCGATGACCAGCAACTCGCTCACGACGATGCCATTGGCGGCCAGGTTGTAGATATCGGCGATCCGCAGCACATCCACCGCTTCGCCCTGCTCGCGCAGGATCACGGGCTCGTTCATGGCATAGCCGATCGCCACGGGCACCTTATCCTCAAGTACGGCCTGGGCCTGGGTGAAGCCGATCTCCTGCACGGGGAAGGCCGTTTCATCCAGCCCGCTCGCGTAGCGCAGGGCCAGCAGGGCGTAGAGGCTCTCGCCAAAGTTGCCGGGGATGCCGACCGTCTTGCCCCGCAGATCGTCCGGGCTCTTCAGGCCCGTGGTCGATTTGGCGAAGAAGACCACCGGAAACTCCTGGTAGAGGGTCATCACCGTCTGCACCGGAATGCCCTGCTGGCGGGCGAGCAGCGTGGAGGTGCCGGAGGCCGTAGCGAAGGCCACACCGCTCTCGGGCCAGGTCGCCGCCCGCTGCACCACGTCGTTCTCGAAGTTGTAGTCGAACACGACGTCAAGGCCCTGCTCCGCGAAGTACCCCTTTGCGGCGGCCACGTAATAGGGCGCGAACTGTATGTTGGGAATGTACGACATCGCCAGCGTCACCTGGCGCAAGTCTGACGCCGCCGTGGGCGCTGCCACGGCGCTGGGCTCCGTTACCGCCGTAGGTTCCGCCGCCGGCGCCGCCTGGCCACAGGCTGCCAGCAACACGATGAGCATGCCGATGAAGCCGACTCTCCGAAGCATCTGACACTCCTTAACATCGAAGCTATGCACGTTGCTCCCGCCACCGCTGGAGCATCACGTTCAGCTCTCCCACGAGAGGATCAACCGGATCACGCATTTCACTACTGCTCCCAGGTCACCAGCAGGCGCTCGGCCAGGCTGGCCAGCAGGTAGAAGCCGATGGTGATCCCGGCGAGGGTGAGCAATGCAACAAAGATCAGCGGGGTATCAAAGAGGCCCCGGGCGATGTTGATCAGTGCGCCGAGCCCCTCGCGCCCGGCCACAAACTCACCCACCACCGCGCCCGTGGTTGCCAGCGCGAGCCCGGTGCGCACGCCACCAAAGAGCACGGGCAGGCTCAGCGGCGCCTCCACGTAGCGCAGCATCTGCCAGCGGCCCGCCCCGCTGATCAGCGCCATCTCGCGCAGCTCACGTGGCAGGCCGCGAAGGGCCACCACTGTGCTGATCAGAATCGGCAGGAAGGTGATCAGCGCCGCCACGACGAGCTTGGCGCGCAGGCCCGGCCCCAGCCAGAGGATGATCAGCGGGGCCACGGCCACCACCGGGATGGCCTGGCTGGCCGCCAGCACCGGGGCCAGCGCTCGCTCCAGCCATGGAAGATGCGCGAGCAGGTAGCCCAGCACCAGGCCCAGCGCCAGAGCGATCGCGAAGCCTCCCAGCGCCTCCACGAGCGTTGCCGAGGTGTGCTGCCAGAGGATGCCGCTGGCGGCAGACTGCGCGAAACGCTGCGCCACCAGCCCCGGCCCCGGCAGGATGAAGGGCCGGTAGCCGCCCAGCGTCACCAGCGCTTGCCAGAACACCAGCAAGCCCAGCACCGTCACCGGAAGCCCCGCCCAGCGCAGGTCGGGACGACGCCACGGCGGCGCAGGCACCATGCTGCGCTCGCCTCGTACCGCCGGAATCATCCGCTGCATGCGTCGCTCCATACAAAAACCCCGTGTGCGCAGGGCACATCGGGGCAGTGGGAACCAGACACGGCACAGCTGCACGTATACAACTGTGTGAGCAGCCAGGAACGCCCGGGCAGCTGGTGGCAGAAGGCCACGCCGCAGCAGGCACTACGCTGCATCTGTCTGGATCTTCTTTACATCCGGACTGTAACCGTCGGCCCCGGAGTTTCACCGGATCATGCGTGCCTCGCAACACGCTCGTGGGCTATACCACCGATCGGGAATTTCACCCTGCCCCGAAGATCGTTTGTTGACGAAAAGAATACCACCGCGCCGCGTTTACTGTCAAGACGGCCATTTGGCCGAGCCAGCAACCAGCAATCACGCGGGCTTCCCCAACCGCGCCGTTGCACTGCACTCGCTGTACGCCAGGCTCCCGAAAGCAAGAGGGCAGGGGAGGGGCTACAAAGGACAGGGCCGCCGCGATAGCACGCTACGCACGTTACCAGACGGGAAAAGCGTCTCAAACTTGTCTCATACAGGATTTTGCCGGTAACGGCCAGATGCTAGAATATGTTCCGTTCGCCCATACGCTCATCCCTTGCGCTCCGTGCCGCCCTCTGCTTGCCTCGCCCAGGAGGACTTCCCATGCACGCCCTGCCGCGCCGTCTGCTCACCCTCGTCGCTGTAGCCCTCACTCTCGCGCTCGCCGCCTGCGGCGGACAGCAGGCCTCGGCGCCACCTCCCGAGGCCCCCACCGAGGCGCCTACGCGCACGCCCCGCCCCCCCCGCGAGCCCACCGCCGAGCCCGGGCCCACCGC
>SFCB01000052.1 GCA_004367505.1 Chloroflexi bacterium OHK40
GCGGAGGCCGCTCATCCGAGCGCCGGGCGGGGCGATCATCTCGCCCCCCCGCGCGGAAGCCACCCTCCCGGGGTGGACGCTCGTCGGAGCGCCGGGCACGGAAGTCACTCGCTTGCGGAGACCGCTCATCAGAGCGCCGGGTGGGCCGCTCGTCCCCACCCCGCGCGCGAAAGCCACTCTCCCGGGGCGGACGCTCATCGGAGCGCGCCCGATCGCCACGTAGCCCTCGCTCGTCCCCTCCCTGCGCGTGGCGAGCGGCCACACCGCCAACGACGCCAGCGGCAGCGCCAGCCCGAGCCCGCGAGCCGTCCCACTCGGGTAGGCGCTCATCCTCGCGCGGGCCACGCTCCGGACCGGTGCGCTCACGGGGCCCGGCGTGGGCAGCCGCGCCATCATCACGAGCGGTCTGGGCGGGTACGTGGGAGCGTAGGGCGGCCACCTCATCGGGAGTGAGTTTGCGCGACGCGCGGAGCGGCAAGTCGCCAAGCAACAACTGCCCCTCCCGAACACGGATCAGGCGTAGCACCTCGTGGCCGAGGAGCCGGGCGACTTCACGAATCTGGCGCTTGCGGCCCTCACGGAGCACCACGCGGTACCAGTAGCCCTCGTCGGTGTGCTCTACCAGCGCGACCGTAGCGGGGGCGGTCATCTCGCCGTTAAGCTCGACGCCACTGCGCCACTGGCGCAGCACATCGGCACTCAGTGGCGCGGCGAAAAGTACGCGATACTCCTTCTCGACTTCAAAGCGAGGATGGGTCAGATAATGCGTAAGTTCACCATCATCGGTGAGCAATATCAGCCCCTCGCTATCCACATCGAGGCGACCCACGGGAAAAACGCGGGTCGGCGCATCAACAAGCTCAACGACCGTAGGACGACCGTGGGGGTCATCCACCGTCGAGACATAGCCTACGGGCTTGTGGAGCATTATATAGGTGCGCTCGGCCGGCTGACGAACGGGCTTCCCATCGAGGAGGATCACATCCTGCTCGGGGTCGACCCGCAGGCCCGGCTCCTGAACGACACGGCCATTCACCGTGACGCGGCCGGCGGCGATCAGGGCCTCTGAATCGCGGCGGGAGGCGATCCCGGCGCTGGCGAGGACTTTCTGCAGACGTTCTGCGCTCACAATACCCTTCCTGTGGCCAGGTGGTGGCCATACGATGTCACGCGCCGGCCATCGCCACGGCATCGCGCCGGGGCGCTCAAGCGGGCGCCAGAGGAGCCGATCGGGGAAAACGTGACGGCGTCGCGCTCAGTATACCATCTTCCACGTGAACCCCGCGACCCTCCGGTGTCTCAGATATGGCGCTGGTCCTGCATCCCTGTGTGCCATGGCACTGAAGCGCGCGGCATACCGTGGCACGGAAGCGCCCAGTTCGCAAAGCCCGCCTGCGCGGACTTCTGCGGTGGCAGGTGGCGGGCAGAGCGAGCCGGTGTAGGCCCCGCGTACGCGGGGATGCGCACCAACCCATCGGGTGTCGTTCCCGCCCACGCGGGCACCCAGGGTAATCCTGGCGGCGGCCTGCCCCACCGCCTTGTCGTTCCCGCGCACCCGGGCACCCAGCGCCCCCGGGCACCCAGCGCCTCGCGTGCGCGACGGCAGGCTTGCTGGCCTCACGCCCGGGACGCCCGCCTGCGCGGGCGTGACATCCGCGTGCCTGCGTGTCGTTCCCGCGCACGCGGGCACCCAGCGCCCCCGGGCACCCAGAGAGGCCACAACCGGCGTGGCGCGAAGTGACGGATGTCCCGCCCGGGCGAATCGGCGGCGGACGTCATCCCGGGCACCGCCGGGGTAGATGGGCTCAGCGCGGCACTGCCCACTCGAAGTGCATCCCATCGCTGGCGCCCTTGCCATCGTAGTTCCAGTGGCCACCCCAGTAGAATCCGTGGGCGTTGGCCAGCGGCACCAGTTCGCGCACCGAGCCCTCCTGGCCTACCAGCGCTGCTACGCGCATCAGGCCATTCCACTTCGCGTTGATGTCGAAGGCGGTGCCGTAGGCGTGGTTGGAGAGCACGGTGGGCTTGAGGCGGATGGTGCGCGCCACCCAGGCCCCGTCGAAGGTCTTCACCAGGCGCAGCAGCCCGGCGGCCTCCCAGGCGGCCCAGAGCCGCTTCAACTGCTCGGCGGCAACCCGGTGGAACTTCAGCTTGCCGCCATTGCCACCAGGGATCCTGGCGAGCTGGGGGATGAAGACATCGACGATATGCTCGCGGTCCCACCCGTTGGTAATCGTGACCATATCGCCGCGAGCCCGTACCCAGGCGATCCGGCCAAGGGCCTTCTCGCGGGCGCCATTGCGGTCGGTGAGCATGGGGAAGTCGGGGCGCGGCGGCCAGTTGATGTCGCCGGGGCGCGGCGCGCCGGCGCTGGTGGGTGGCACGGCGGGGGGGAGCGGGTTGGGCGGCGTCGATGGCACCGGCCTGGGCTTGGAGGGGTTCCACGCGGCTACCTCGGGAGGCTTCGGCAGCTCGCTCATGCGGCGGATCTGGCCGTCGGCCCCTTTGTAGAGCGTGTCGAGGGCCCAGACCTGCACACGGTAGCTTGCGCCCGCGTGGCTCACCTCGTAGACGCCGGTGAGCGGCGCGCCGAGCTTGAGCTCAACTGCCCGCTTGTGGAACTCGTCGTCGGGGTTGTAGGGCACACCGGCCACCTTGTAGGTCTCACGCCAGATCACGGAGTAGGCGGGATCGGCCGGGTCGGTGGCGCTCAGGTAGGTACAGCCGGCCTGGTCGCTCATTGGGGTATAGAGGGTCTCGCCCGCGAAGACCTGCACCGCGTACTTGCCATCGTCGCTCACGTAGTTGCCGCTGAGGGGCGGGCCATAGCCAGCATTGCGGGCAACCTGGTGGAAGCGCCACTCGGGCTTGAGGTTCTCGTTTCCCTTGAGCGGGCCGCGCGCTTTGGCGGCCTTGAGCGCGGCCCGGTAGGTGGCTTCCAGCAGCCCACGGCCCGTGCCCGAGGCGGGAATCTCGATCCGGTCCGGGTCGAAGAGTGAGCTCATCGTCTGGACGGCGCCGTAATCGGTGCCCTCGTTGAAGATCGTATCGCGGGCAAAGGGCTGGAAGTTGAATAAACGGCCCTCGATCGTGACGGGCGGGGGCTCATTGCGCCCGCAGGGTGCGCCGAGGCCGAACTTGGCGGCGAAACGCGGGAAGGCCTGGTCGAGCTTGAGGACGCCACCGCGAGGCTTGTAGGTCTCGGCGAAGAGGAACACGAACAACTCCTGGGCCGGATCGAGGGCTGCGCCGAGCAGGTCGCCGCTGTCCTCTACCGACAGGGGTGGCGGAAGGTAGGGGTAAACGCGCGGCCGGCCCGCATCGTCGGGCAGGATAGTGGCGAGATCGCTGATCGAGAGCCCGTGGCGGCCCATCAGCAACTCAAGCAGGCCGTGGAGCGCGGCCACTTGCTGGTTGCTGTACTCCTCACCGGCGGGGCGCTCGAGACGCACACTCAGGCTGATACGGTCGATGTTTCGGCGGCGAGCCTGGAAGATGGCAAGCTCGAGACCGTTACCGGCACGGGCATCGTCGACGAACTGCCACACCACGCCAGACTGGCCAACATAGTAGTTCGGCACCACCGCCGCATTCTCGGCACCAAAGCTCGCGAGCGCCTCGCTAGACGAACGGTGATCGTCCATCACGACAATCAGCGTGATCGCCTGGCCCTCCCGCAGATCACCGGCCTTCGCAGGCGCGCCGACGAGCTCGATCTCACCCTCCATGAGGCTCATATGAAAGCTCCTTCGCTGTCTGGGTGCGGCCACACGCTCTGCCCTACTGTAGCACGGCGATGGCTCCATGGGTAGCCCACTCCTGCGCCAGCAGGCGTGAACACTCCATGGCACCCGGGGCGGAGGGGCGAGGTGGCGCGCGTCCCGCCATCGATGCTGCCGGCCCCCCCTGGACGCCTGCCTCCGCAGGCGTGACAACCCCGTGATCGAGAAGCCTTCCGCCCCCCGCTCTGGGAACGGGGGTTGGGAGGCTGCCCCCGCGCAAGCGGGGGTGAGAGCCGGGACGTTGCTCAAGCCCTGGCCCCGCGCCGGCGGCGGGTGAGCAAGCGCCTGTGGTATCATGGCGCCATGCTAGACGATCGCACACGCCTGGAGTTCCCCGCGAGCGGGCTTGCCGAGCTGCCGCTGCGCTTCACGCCGCAGGTGCTACGCTGCGTGGCCGGAGGCCCGGGTGGCCACCCGCTCAACGTGCTGCTCGACACGGGCACCGACCCGTCGGCGATCGACCTGGGGCTCACCCGCCGGCTCGGTCTGCGCCTGGGGGACTTTGGCCTCGGCTCTGATGCTGCAAGCGATGGCGTACGCTTTACGGAGACGGTGCTCCCCTGGTTGCGCCTGGGCGACTTACTGCTCCGCGATCTCTATGCGCTCGCGCTCGACCTTGGGCAGGCGCCGTTCCCGGTGGATCTTGTGCTCGGCTACAACGTGTTGAGCAACCTCACCCTGAGCGTCGACTATACCCACGGCAGGCTGCGCCTCGGCCACCCGGATCTGGAGCCGCCGGAGCCGGTCGCTGGCGGCGCCACGCTGCCACTCCAGTTCTTCGAGCACTTCCCCGCGATCCCCGGCGCCACACTGCTCGCCGCCGATCCCGAGAACGGCCCGGCAGCCCTGCGCCCCCTGATCGAGCTCCCACTCGTCACCATCGATACCGGCTCGAACGGCGCGCTCACCCTCGGCCACGACCTTGCCGCCCTGGCTGGCCTGCACCGGGGCACGGCCCGCGTGGCCGGTGGCGCAGGCCATGGCTTCACCACCAGCTGCGACGTGCTCCAGGCCCGCGCGGCCGGGCTGCGTCTTGGCCCCTTTGTCCTCACCGATATTGAGCTCGACGCGCCAGCCAGCCCCACGGGCGACCTGGGGCGCGCCGGGCGGGCGAACCTCGGGAACGGTCTGCTCGCTCGTTTCGGCCAGCTTACGCTCGACTACCGCCGGGCCCTCTGTGTGCTCGGCCCACCGGCGCCGGCCCCCGATTGAGCCAGGGCGTGGCTTCGGCTCGAGGAGCGCGGCCTCCTCCAGGCTGGCTGCCCCTTGTCTGAGCCGGCGCGCCCGTTTCGAAACGGGCAATCCTGGCCCACGAGCGCGTAACCCTGCGGTGTGTGCCTACCATGCGGAAGATCCTGGCACTCGCCACCCTGTGCCTGCTCGCCACCGTGTCGGGCGGGTCGGCCATGAGCCTGGCCGTGGCGCCGGCCAAGCTCCCGCCCGCGCGCACCCCCAGTTGCCCCGCCCCCATGTATGCGGGAGCAACGGAACTGCTCGCCGCCCTGCCCCACGCCAGCTACGCCTGCGCCGAAGAACTGGCCATCGCCCTGCGCCCGCGTGCCGGACCAGCCGAGGCCGACGCCCTGATCGCACTGGCCGCTACCGGCCACGACACACGCGCCCGCCGCAACGCCCTGCGCGTCCTCGGTCGCCTCGCCGAGAGCCCGCGCGGCAGCCGGGCCCGCGAGCTCGTGCTGCGCAGCCACGCCGCGATACTCCGGGAGCTGCTGGAGCGCACCCTGCGCGAGGAGCACGACAACTTCCTGCTCCAGGACGCGCTCTGGATCCTCGACAGCGTGTTCTACCCCAGCCAGAGCGCCGCGCCAGCCATGGAGCGGGTGGCCGCCGGCCACGGCCTGGCCCCCGCGCTGCGCTACCGGGCCGCCGCCGCCCGCGCCCGTCTCATCTATGCTCGCCCCGGCCCGCTCGCCCCCGACGACCGGGACTTCATCACCGGGGGCCTGCGCTCAGACGACCCCGGGGTGCGCGCGGCGGCAGCCATGGCTGCTGCCCGTCTGCGCGGCGAGCAACTCGCTCCCGAGGTACGGGACGAGCTCGCCCGCGCCCTCGCCGCCGCATGGGCCGCCGAACCACCGCTCGCGCTCGCCCCCGACGACCCCGACGCCCGTGGCGCAGCCCGGATCGTCTTCCGTGAAAGCAGCCCCACCTCGCTCACCGCCCGCGCCGCGATCGCCCGCGCCCGCGACCGTCTGGAGAGCGGCGCGGCCCATCTGGGCACCCTCCGCAGCGCGTACGAGGCCCTCGCCCTCCCGTACACCCTCACCCGCGACGGGATCACCGTGCGCAGCGGCCTGCCACCGGAACGCCTGCCCGGCCTGCTCAGCGAAGCGGCCCGCGTGCGCGCGTCTCTGGCGGAGCTTCTTGGAGCAGACCTCGCGAGCCCCCTCCCAGGCGAAGCCTCCCCCCACCTTACCGTACTCATCTTCGCCCGCCAGGGCATCTACCGCGACTACGTGCGGGCCTTCACACCCTTCACAGTCGAGGGAGACGGCACCTACGACGAGGCGATGGCCACGCTCTACACCCACGGTCGCACCACGGCACAGAGCGAAAACAGCCTGGAGGAGTCGCTCCGCCACGAGCTGACCCACCACTACACTGCGCAGCAACTCTTCCCGGGGCGCTGGCTCACTCCAGGCTACCACGCGGAGCCCAAGGGGTGGCTGGACGAGGGGCTGGCCGAGGTGATGGCGGGGCTAGGTCCGGCGGGCCCGGCACCCCGGCCCGCCCAACTCGCTCGGCTCTGCGCCCGCGGCACACCGCCTGGCCTGACCACACTCCTCGGCCAGCGCGAGGGCTACGACCGCTACGGGCGCTTCGATTACGACGGCGCATGGGCGCTCGTAGCCTACCTCCACCTCGAACGGCCCGAGGCCCTGCGCCGCCTCGCCGCAGCCTACCGCGACGGCAGCTACCGGCTGATCGATTGGCCACGGCTCACCGGCCTCACCCTCGCGCAGGCCGAAGCGGAATGGCACCGGGCAATCGCACAGTGGTGCGGCAGGTAACTCCTGTTGTACTGGATGGAGCGCGATGCGGCAACTCAGCAGAACGTCTGAGCGGAATGGTTAAAAGTGCAAAGGTAGTGGAGGGTAAGGTGGTCCCCATGAAACCGATGACACTCCTGTTGATCCTCTTTCTCGTCTCGGGGGCTGGATTGATCGGCATCAGTATTCCCCTGACTCAGGGGCGTGTGGGACCGAATCGCTGGTACGGATTTCGTGTACGTTCCACATTGGAAGACCCAAAGGTCTGGTATCCTGTCAACAGGTATGCTGGCAGGCGGCTGTTAGTTGTTGGGTTTGTAGAATGTGTTGTTGCTACTACCTTGTATTTTATTCCAGGTCTTGATATCGACGTCTACGCCTGGACGGTTGGCGGGGTTGTGATTGCGGGCGTGATGATCAGTCTCGTGCAGAGCTTACGTTATCTGGACCAGCTCACGAAGGAAAAGAGACAGCCACGAGATCAAGGCGCCTGATGCCCTGCTCACCAGGATCAGCGAGGTCTGCCACTGCCAGCGCTTTCCCGCTGCACCTACCAGGCCATCATCACCCGCAGGTGATCGGGGCACTTTGGTGGTCCCCCCCGTTGTGAAGAAGCTGGTACCGCATCGTCGTGCAGCCGTACTCAGTTCCGCTGAGGTTGCACTGACGCTACACTGTCACTTTCATGTCGGGACGGTCGTTGTCGAGGTGGCCCTCGCGGAGGCGCTGGTCAATGGCAGGCAGGAGCACCCGGAAGCGGCTTCCCCGGCCCGGCGTACTCTCGGCATCGAGCGCGCCGCCGTGGCTGCGGACGATACCGAGGACGGCGGCGAGCCCGAGACCCCGCCCGGGAAATCTCGTGCTGAAGAAGGGGTCGAGGACCCGCGTCAGCGTCTCGTGGTCCATACCGTGCCCATCGTCGTACACCTCGATGCAGACGAGCCCATAGGGGTGCGGGCCCAGAAAGCTGTGGCTGAGTGCGAGCGGCTCCGGCCTGGCCTCCAGGTGTCGTGTCGAGACCCGCACCATGCCTGGCCGCTCGGTGGCCTCCACGGCATTGACCACCAGGTTCAGGATTGCCTGGCGTAACTGCTCCGCGTCGCCATGGACGGGTGGGAGCCTCTCGCCGAGCACGCACCACACCCCCGCAGACTTGCGCCCAACGGTGGCCTGCGTGGCCACCGCGCGCACCACCTGATTGATGTCCACCCTGGCCAGTACCAGGTTCCCTTGTCCGGCATAAGCCAGCATCTGCCGGGTGAGAACCGCCGCGCGCTCAGCGGCGCCTTCGATCTCCTGCAGGGCATGTTCGGCATCCTCGACAGTCGTCGCCGTTCGCAGCAGATGCGTGTAGCCGATGATCACACCGAGCAGGTTGTTGAAATCATGGGCGATACCGCCCGCCAGCACGCCCAGGCTTTCAAGCCGCTGACGCTCTCCGAGCTGCCGCTCCAGCGCGTGGGCCCGCTGCTGCGCCTCGTTCGCCGCCCGGCTCTCCGCGAGCGCTTCCAGGAGCTGCGAACTGAACTGCCACAGCAGCAGGCCAACGAAACCCACCGCGACGGCGTAGCTGCTGATGCTCAGGCCCACCGGGATCGCGTGCGACACCGGCCTGATCGTCACCAGCACGTCCCCGACTGCCATGACCCCGGCTGAGGTGAGGCAGCAGAGGGTGAGCACGCGCCGCAGGCGCCGGCCCGACTGGAAGGGGAGCGTCACGCCTGCGGCAATTAAAGGCACCAGCGCCAGAGTGGGGAAGAGCTCCGGCTGGATCGGCACGATCAGCAGCGCAGCCAGGAGCATGCCGACGTAGGTGAGTGTCACTGCGCGAGCGTCATCGCCCCGGCGCGCCAGACGCTGCGCATAGGCCAGCACTAAACCGTAGGCGCCGACGATCAGGCCGGTGCCAGCCAGGCCCGGTTGCCCCAGCGCGAGCCCGGCCCCGGTGAAGGCGATGCCGAAGCCCACGACGAAAGGCAGCAACAAGCCGATAAACCGGCGCAACCGCCGCGTCCGCGCCTGGGCGGAGGTGCTCTCAGTCGGGAGCATATTTATACCGGTGGTGGTGTGATGGGGCAGGCGAGAAGACCTGCCAGGTTGATTGTCCGGTAGAAAGGTGTAAGTTGTCAATCCTTGCGACTGTACTCGCGCACGTGAGATAATCTGGCGAACGCCTATCTCTATCAATGCGGAGTTCGCGATGCCCGCGGATCTATTCTCATTGCTCGCTGTCCGCGAATCCGATGGTCGCCCGCTTCGCGTCGGGCTGATCGGCGCCGGGAAGTTCGGTACGATGTTCCTTGCCCAGGCCCGCCGGGTGCCCGGCCTGCACATCCTCGGTGTGGCCGACCTGGCCCCCCAGCGCGCCCGCGCCGCCCTGGCGCGCGCCGGCTGGCCGGAGGCCCGCTTTGCCGCCGCCAGCCTCGCCGAGGCCCTCGCGACCGGCGCTACCTACGTGGGCGATGACCCTGCGGCGCTGATCGCCGCCAACGGGATCGAGGTGATCGTGGAGGCCACCGGCGTGCCCGCCGCCGGGATCGCCCACTGTCTGCTCGCCATCGACTATGGCCGCCAGATCGTGATGGTCAACGTCGAGGCCGACGCCCTCGCTGGCCCGATCCTCGCCCGCCGCGCCGAAGCGGCCGGCCTGGTCTATTCGCTCGCCTACGGGGATCAGCCCGCCCTGATCGCCGAGCAGGTCGAGTGGGCCCGCGCCTGTGGCCTGCCCGTGGTCTGCGCTGGCAAGGGCACCCGGTACCTGCCCGCCTACCACCAGTCCACGCCCGATACCGTCTGGGAGCACTATGGCCTCACGCCTGAGCAGGTGGCCCGGGGCGGGCTCAACCCGCAGATGTTCAACAGCTTCCTCGACGGCACCAAGTCGGCGATCGAGATGGCCGCCGTGGCCAATGCCTGCGGCCTCACGCCGCAGCCCGACGGCCTGCGCTTTCCCCCGTGCGGCGTCGATGACCTGCCAACCGTCTGCCGGCCCATCGCCGCAGGCGGCCAACTCGCCCACAGCGGCACCGTCGAGGTGGTCTCCAGCCTCACCCGTGAGGGCGCGCCGGTACCGGGCGATCTGCGTTGGGGCGTGTTCGTCACCTTTGAGGCGCCGGACGACTATGTGCGCCAGTGCTTCGCCGAGTATGGCCTGCGCACCGATACCAGTGGCCGCTACGCCGCGCTCTACCGGCCCTACCACCTGATCGGGCTGGAGCTGACGGTGAGTGTGCTGCGGGTCGGGCTGCGCGGCGAGCCTACCGGGCGCCCGCTGGCCTTCAACGGGGATGTGGCGGCGGTGGCCAAGCGCGATCTCGTGGCGGGCGAGCCGCTCGACGGCGAGGGCGGCTTCACGGTCTACGGCGCCCTGCTGCCCGCTCGTGAGTCGCTGGCGCGCGGGTGTCTCCCGATCGGGCTGGCCCACGGGGTGGCCCTCCGGCATGATGTTCCCGCCGGTACGATGCTCACCTGGGACGATGTGTTCTATGAACCGACCAGCCCCGCTGTGCGCATGCGCCGGCTGATGGAGCGCACCTTCGGGTCCTGAACGATCTGGCAGATCAGGCACGTGCAGACACTACGGCTCGACAAGGAGCGGCCATGGAGATCGCGATCGTTGGCCTCGGGCTGATGGGCCGCCCCATGGCCCGCACCCTCGGCGCGGCGGGGCACCAGGTGCGCGGCTGGAACCGCTCGCCGCTCGACCCGGCGCTTACGGCAGGCATCCCACTCTGCGCAAGCCTCGCCGAGGCGGCGACGGCTGAACTCTGTCTCCTGATGCTCGCCGACTCCGCTGCGGTCGACTCTGTGCTCGCCACCCTGATGCCGGCTCTGCGCGCCGGACAGCTCGTGGTGGACATGGGCAGCTCCAACCCGGCTCACTCCGTTATCCACGCCGCACGCCTCGCCGAGCAAGGCGTGGGCTGGGTTGATGCGCCGGTCTCGGGCGGTCCAGAGGGCGCCGCAGCCGGTAGCCTGGCGATTCTGGCAGGCGGCGCCGAAGCCGACGTGGCGCGGGCGCTCCCGGCGCTGCAGGCCCTCGGGCGGGTGACGCGGGTAGGAGGCCCCGGCGCTGGCCACACGGCCAAGGTGATCAACCAGCTGATCGTCGGCCTGACACTACAGGCGATCGCCGAGGCCACCGCCCTCGCCGAGGCGAGCGGGATCGATCCGGCCCTGCTACGCCAGGCCCTCGCCGGCGGTTTCGCCGACTCGAAGCTCCTGCAGATCCACGGCGCGCGGATGGCGGCCCGCGCCTATGTTCCTGGCGCTCGTGTAGCCACCCAGCTCAAAGATCTGCGCCTCGCCCAGGCCCTGGCCGCCGCCAGGGGCCTGCACCTGCCCCATCTCGACGATACCGCCGCCCGCTACGCGCGGCTCGTGGCGGCCGGCCACGGCGACCTCGACCACTCCGCGTTGCACTTGTTGCTGCGGGAGGAGCAGGCCACGGGATAGGGCACGGGGCACAGGGGACGGAGAGGCAGGAGCATCCGGCATACCCTGGCGCTAGCATCGGCTCGCCGACGCCATGGTAGAATGGCACGCCATGAAGAGCATCCCGATTGTCCAGCTCGGCTTCGGCGCCGTCGGTCGTGAACTGGCCCGCCAACTCCTCGCACAACGCGAGGCCCTCGCGGCTCGCTACGGGGTGAGCCTCGACTACCTGGCCATCGCCGATAGCGCCGGAGCGCTCTACACGGGCCAGCCCCTCAGCGCCGAGGCGGTGCTGGCCGCGGCAGAAGCCAAGGCCGCCGGCTGGCCGCTGAGCGACGCGGGTGGCGTGGCACGCACCGGAAGCCTGGCCACGCTGCGCCTGCCTGCCCGCGCTATCGCCGTGGACGTGAGCGCCTCCGGGGCCAATGAGGTGCTCCTGGCCGATGCGGTGCGATTCGGCCATCGGGTCGTCCTCGCGAATAAGAAGCCCCTCGCCGGCGCGCTCACCAGCTTCCGCGCCCTCACCGAGGGTGGGGCGACCCGCTATGAGGCTACGGTTGGGGCCGGGCTGCCAGTGATTGGCACGCTGCAGGCCCTCCTCGACAGCGGCGACCAGGTCGTGCGGATCGAGGCCGCCATGAGTGGTACGCTCGGCTACCTCTGCGGCGAGCTCGAGGCCGGCAACCCGCTCTCCGCCGCCGTGCGCGCTGCCCACGCCCTCGGCTATACCGAGCCCGACCCGCGCGACGATCTGAGCGGCGCCGATGTGGCCCGCAAGGCGCTCATCCTCGCTCGTACCTGTGGCCTCCCCTGGGATCTGGCCGGCATCCCCGCCGAACCCTGGTTCCCCCCCGAGCTCGCCGCCGTCTCCCGCGACGAGTTTATGGCCCGCCTCGAAGAGCTTGACGCCCCCCTTGCCGCCCGGGTGGCCGAGGCTCGCGACAGCGGCGGCGCCCTGCGCTACGTGGCCGAGATTACCCCCGATGGCGCCAGTGTGGGCCTCCGCGTGCTCCCCGCCGGCCATCCCCTCGCCGGACTGCGCGGCCCCGACAACCTGTTCAGTTTCACGACCACTCGCTACGCCGAGCGCCCGCTCGTCGTACGCGGCCCCGGCGCCGGTGTCCCCGTCACCGCTGCGGGTGTCCTCGCCGATATTGTCGCCACCGCCAGAGAAATGCGCCCCTGACCAGGCCTCCCTGCGGCCACGACACCATGAGCCCTGGTCGCATGGGACAGGCCTGAACAAGGTTCGAGACGGCTTGACAGTCTGATGACGTGCGGCGTGCGGTGGTGGCGGCCCTGTCCCCTGTGGCTCCT
This sequence comes from Chloroflexi bacterium OHK40, assembly GCA_004367505.1. Classification (GTDB taxonomy): domain Bacteria; phylum Chloroflexota; class Chloroflexia; order Chloroflexales; family Chloroflexaceae; genus OHK40. The sequence continues at coordinate 12,542 of SFCB01000052.1, forward strand.
CCCCGGTACCCTTGCTTAAGGCTATGACACCGATTGCCCCCGATCTGCCCCTCATCGACCTCCATCGCCACCTGGACGGCAATGTGCGCCTGGAGACGATCCTGGCGATTGGCCGTGAGCACGGCGTGCGCCTTCCCGCCGACACGGTCGATGGTCTGCGCCCCTACGGCCAGATCCAGGGCGTTGCGCCCTCACTGATGGACTTTATCGCAAAGTTCGAACTGCTTAAGCTCGCCTTTGTCGACGAGGACGCGATCGCCCGGATCGCTGAGGAGAACATCGAGGACGCCCACCGCGAGGGGATCCACTACATCGAACTGCGCCTCAGCCCCGCCTTTATGGGCGAGCGCTACGGCCTCCACCCCGAGCGCGTACTACGGGCCTGCTGCCGAGGCGTGGCTGCCGGCACGGCGAAATATCCCGTGCGCGCCCAACTCATCGGCATTATGTCGCGCCATCTCGGCGAAGAGCGCTGCTGGCAGGAGCTCGATGCGGCGATCACCTGCATGGGCGAGGGCGTCATCGGGATCGACCTGGCCGGCGACGAGGCTAGCTTCCCGGGCTCGCGCTTCGTGCGCCACTTCCGCCGCGCCCGCGAGGCCGGCCTGCGCATCACCGTCCATGCCGGCGAGGCCGCTGGCCCGGAGAGTGTCCGCCAGGCCGTGGAAGAGCTCGGCGCCGAGCGCATCGGCCATGGCGTCCACGCGATCGAGGACCCCACCGTGATGGCCCTGCTCAAGGAGCGGGGCATCGCCGTGGAGCAGTGCCCCACCAGTAACGTGCAGACGAGCACGGTTCCCAGCTACGCCGCTCACCCCCTGCCTCATTTCCTCCGCCAGGGCCTGCTCGTCACCCTCGCCAGCGACGACCCGGGCATCAGCGCGATCGATCTCCCACACGAGTACCGCGTCGCCCGCGACGAGCTCGGCCTCACCACCGCCGAATTGCGCGCGCTCCAGCTTAATAGTGTGCGGGCCGCCTTCCTCCCCGAGGCGGAGCAGCAGGCCCTCCTCGCCGCCGCGCGCGCAGCACCACACGCGTGAGCTCACTGGAACCACGTTGCGCGTTCGCTACCTCGCGCTTCGCGTCCTTTCCTGGCCCAGGTTGCTCCGCCAGGCACGCCGTGCTATCATGACGCAGAGCGGCATGCAGGGTCAGCCAACCGCGCCACGCCTCTGATCTCCTCGGACCGCAAGGCGCGCGCTGCAACCTGCGCGCCGCGCGTTCACCCGGCCAGCAAGGAGCAACGCGATGGCGCTTGAACTCTCGACGAACGAGCAGCCGTACCACCGGCTCTATATCAACGGCGCCTGGCGCGACGGTACAGGCGGCCGGTGCTTCGAGGTGGTGGAGCCCGCCACGGGTACCCCGATCGCCAGCGTGGCGAGCGCCGGCGCCGCCGACGTAGACGCGGCCGTGGCCGCCGCCCGCGAGGCCTTCGACGCTGGCCCCTGGCCCCACACCCCCCCCCACGAGCGCGCCCGCATCCTTCACCGGATCGCCGATATGGTCGAGGAGCGGGCCTTCGAACTCGCCGAGATCGAGAGCCGCGACGGCGGGGTGCCCATCCGCAAAACGACCTATAACGATATCCCGCTCGGCCTGCACATGCTGCGGGTCTTCGCCGAGTTGGCCCGGCGCTCGCCCTATGAGCCGCTCCCCTGGAACGACTTCCCCACCCTGGCGTGGAGCTTCGTCTGGCGCGAGCCGGTGGGCGTCTGCGCCCAGATTATTCCCTGGAACTACACCTTCTGCATGGCCGTGTGGAAGCTCGGCCCGGCTCTCTCCACCGGCAATACCGTTGTGCTCAAGCCCTCCTCGCTCGCCCCGCTCAGCGCCATCGAGCTCGTCCGCATGATCGACGGGTCCGGCCTGCTCCCGCGCGGTGTTGTCAACCTGATCACCGGGCCCGGCGCGGAGGCCGGCGAGCTGCTGGTGGCCCACCCGGGCGTCGATAAGATCGCCTTTACCGGTAGTACCGAGGTGGGCCGGAAGATTATGGCCGCCGCCGCGCCCCATATTAAGAAGGTGACCCTCGAGCTCGGCGGGAAGTCGCCAAGCATTCTGCTGCCCGATGCCGACCTCGACAAGGCGATCGACGGCGCGCTCTTCGGGATGTTTTACCACGCCGGCCAGGTCTGCGAGGCCGGTACTCGCTGCTTCGTCCATAGCTCCCACTACGACGAGGTGGTGGAGCGGATGGTCGCCCGCGTCCGGCAGCTGCGCATCGGCGACCCGATGGAGCTGGAGACCGACATCGGCCCGTTGATCAGCTTCGGGCAGCGCGAGCGGGTGGAGGGCTACATCGCCCTCGGGCGCGAGGAGGGGGCCAGGCTGGCCCTTGGCGGCGGCCGGCCCCACGGTGCGCGCTACGAGCAAGGCCCCTTCCTCGAGCCTACGATCTTCACGCACGTGAGCAACCGCTCACGCCTCGCCCAGGAGGAGATCTTCGGCCCCGTGCTCGCCGTCATCCGCTACGAGGAGCTCGGCGAGGCCGTGGCGATGGCCAACGACTCGCGCTACGGCCTGGCCGCCTCGGTCTGGTCGCGCGATCTGCAGCAGGCGATCGAGGTGGCCCGCCGCCTGCGTACCGGCACGGTCTGGGTGAACGACCACCACGTGCTCAACCCGTATGCGCCCTTCGGCGGCTTCAAGGAGAGCGGGATCGGCCGCGAGATGGGTGTGGCCGGGCTGATGGAGTACACCGAGCCGAAGCACATTCACGTGGACTTCCAGCAGCGCCGCTCGGGCAAGCTCTGGTGGGACGCGCTGCTGCCGCCTGAGGGCGAGGAGTAGCGGCGCGGCCTCAGCCAGACTCGCCGAGCGCTTGCTCCAGATCGGCAAGCAAATCCTCAGGGGCCTCGATGCCTACGGAGAGCCGCACCAGCCCATCGGTGATCCCACGCTCGGCCCGCTGATCCGGGCTGAGCTCGCGGTGGGAGGCCATGGCGGGCACACTCACCAGGCTGTAGAGATCACCCAGGGTGGTGGCCGGGAGGAAGAGCCGCAGACGATCGGCGAAGCGCCCGACGGCTGCGCCCCCCTCGGCCAGTTCGAAGCTCACCAGGGCCCCGAAGCGCCCGCCGAAGGCCGCCACCGCCAGCGCGTGCTGGGGATGGCCCGGTAGGCCCGGGTAGTGCACCCGAGCGACGGCGGGGTGGCCAGCGAGGAAGGTCGCCACCCGAGCCGCGCTGCTGCACTGGCGCTCCACACGGAGCGCGAGGGTCTTGATGCCGCGCAGGATCTGCTGGGCCTCGAAGGGACCGAGTGTGGCACCGAGCAGGCGGGCCTGCCGCACCAGCGTGGCGTGGAGCAGGCCAGTTCGGGCGGCCACCACGCCACCGGCTGTATCGCCGTGGCCGGCGAGGTATTTGGTGGCGCTGTGCACCACCAGATCGGCGCCAAGGGCCAGAGGCCGCTGCAGCACCGGCGTGGCGATGGTACTGTCCACGACGAGCCGGGCCCCCACGCTGCGGCAGTGGGCGGCGATGGTCGCCACATCGGCTACCCGCAGCAGCGGGTTGGAGATCTGCTCGAGCAGCACTACCTCGGGCTGAAACTCGGCGATCGCCGCAGCGGCGGCGTCGGGGTCGCACAGGTCGGCATAGGCCACCCGGGCGCCCCGAGCCATGAAGAACTCATCGAGTAGCACCGTCGTCGAGCCATACAGATCGCGGGCGGCGAGGATCCGTCCGGGGCGCGAGGTCGTCTCGCCGCGTGGAGTCGCGGCGGCGAGGAGGGCGGCATGCAGCGCGGCCATGCCCGACCCGTAGGCAACCGCGCCACGGGCAGCCTCAGCGGACGCCACAGCGGCCTCTAGCGCGGCTACGGTAGGGTTCCCATAGCGGGTATACAGGTAGCCCTCACCGGTCGCGAAGGCCGCGTCAAGCTCAGCCATGCTCGGGTAGAGATAGGCGGTGGCGGTGTAGATCGGGGTCGCGGTCGGGGTCGCTCGCGGGGCGGCGGCCCGCTCGCCCGCATGGACCAGGCTCGTCTCCAGGCGCCACTCTGGCGCCCCACGCTGCTCGCTCACGCTAACTCCTTGCCCGCCGGGGTGCGATGCGACGGCTGCGGCGGATGGTACGCGCGGCGAGCGCAATTGTCAACAAGGTTCGGTCTCTCGGGTGCCGAAAGCGAACCGTGGCTTCAGTGCAACCCGTGGTGCGAAGCGCCCGGGAGGTTCTGGCCAGCGCGACCCCGCCCTGCTCCGGGAACGGACCGCGTACACCAGGGAGCGTTCCCCGCTGCGGGTGAGATGCTGGGGGTTCAGCCAACCAGGGTAAGCGCCGCCCGCAGCACCGCCCGCACCCGGGGCCGACCGATACATTTGAGGGCCCGCCTCACATCCATCCAGCGGACCATTTCAATGCTCTCCTGGAGGCCAGGCCGCAGCTCGCCAGGGTGGGCCCAGATCAGAAAGTAGGTAACCGTCTTGCGGCGGGGCTGGCCGGCTTTGATTACCTTGTAACTGCTCATCGAGACGGGCTCGCCAACGTCTCCAGTCAGCCCCGTTTCCTCGGCGAGCTCACGGAGAATGGCCGCCTCGTCAGCCTCGCCACGCTTCACCCGGCCTTTTGGAAGCGTCCACATCCCACCGCGCTTTTTGATCAGCAGCACTTGCAGGCGACCGTTCGGCGCCTCCCGCAGCGTGATCCCGCCCACCGCTCGGATCGTCATGGTCCGCCATCCCTATCTGTGCTCCGCCCACAGGCGGCGACGATTTCGGCGCTCGCTCGTTGCGGCAGATCCCGTGCCAGGGCAGAGCATCTGCTACAATAGGGCCACGGATGGCCCTCGGAAAGGGTTCTGGTGCGCGCATCCTGCCAGACCGCCGGGTCAGGACACATCCAACGCACGTGAGGGGTCCATTATTTGAAGCCTCCTCCATTATACGCCGCCGAACAACCGTGCGATCGCTGCCACTCCTGATCTGCCTGCTGGCGCTCCAGGCTTTGCTCGCGGGTCACCCCGTCGCTGCGCAGACCAACCAGCTCGATCTGTCCGTCTACGAGCAATTCCTGCGCGCGGCTCGTACGGCGGCCGCCCGTGGCGACCGGCTGGACCTGGAGCAGGTGGCTCCGGAGTTGATCGGGGCGCGCGCGGTGCGCATGCCCTCCGGGGAGCTGGCGCCGGTGGATAACCGCTGGCTGGCTGAGGCGCTGGCGCCCGCCAACCCCGATCTGCCCGCGATCGCCGCACGCCTTGGCGCCCTGATCGATGCGCTCGCTGCCCCCCCCGGTGGCCCGCCCGACGATGCCCAGGCCCGTCTGGCCGAGATCCTGGCCCGCCCGCCGTTCGCCACCACGCCTGAGCCCCGCGAACCTGGCTGGCTCGAACGCTTCTTTATCTGGCTGACCGAGCTCCTCGAAGGTCTCGTTGTGCCGGTGGGCGAGGCGGCCGCCGGTCCGTCTGGCACCACGGCCTCGTGGATCGTCACGGCGCTCGGCGCCGCCCTGATCATCGGGGTGCTCGCGGTCTGGCTACGCGGCCTGCGCCGGAGCCTGCGCCCGGTCGCTGTGCTTCCGTCCACCGCCGCCGTGGCCCACAGCGCCGCCGATGCCCGCGCCCAGGCCGAGGCGCTCGCCCGCAGCGGCGACTATCGGTCCGCCGTACGGCTGCTTGCCATCGCCGCCCTGCTCTGGCTCGATGAGCGCGGCACGCTGCGCTATGACCCCCACCAGACGAACCGGGAGCATCTGGCGCGCCTGGATGGGCAGCCCCACCTTCGTGAGCGTCTGCGTCCCGTCGTCGAAACGGCCGACCGCGTCTGGTACGGTGGCGCGCCGCTGGACGATCACGGCTACCGCGAGTACCTCCGGCGGGTCGAAGACCTCCGCAACGAGGAGGCGCCATGAGCGGCCAGCGCGATACCCTCATCCTCCTCGGGCTGTTCGTGGCGCTGGCGGCCTTCATCGCCCTGGGGCCGGCCCGCAGCGCGAGCGTGCCCGGAAGCGGCCCGAGCAGCTACGCCAGCGGCCCCGGTGGCGCCCTGGCCCTCTACCGCTGGCTCCTCAGCATGGGCTACGATGTCGGCCGCCTGCAGGGCGCGGCGTTCGCGCCCGAGCCTGCGGCGCACCTGCTGATCGTGCTCGGCCCCGCCGACCGCTATGACCCGGGGGAGGCTGAAGCGGTGGCCCGCTGGGTGGCCGAGGGCGGGACGCTGCTCCTGGCTGAGGAGCACCCCGGCAACTTCGCCGGGACCGCGCCGCTCCTAGAGGTATTTGAACTGGCGGTGGCAGCTACCCCGGAGGAGAACGCGCCGATCACGGTGGCGCCGGTGCTCCAGCCAGCCCTGGGTACGCCACCGCTTCAGGCGCTGGAGGCAACCACCCGCGCGGTGATTCGCAGCGAACGCGACGATGTGGCGCCACTTGCGGGGGCCGAGGACGCGCCTGTGGTCGTGGGGCTCCAGCACGGCGAGGGCTACGTCTTTGCCAGCAGCACCCTGCAGCCCTTCACGAACGCCGGCATCGGAGCGGGCCAGAATCCGGCCCTCATGCTCAACATCCTGCGGCGCATCCCCGCCGGTGGACGGGTGGTCTTCGATGAGTATCACCACGGCTTCGTCGGGCAGGCAACCATGCGCGAGCTCCTGCTCCGCACCCCCTGGGGCTGGGCAACGCTCTACGGGGCCACGGTGCTGGCCGTCTACCTGATCATGACCGGGCGGCGCTTCGGGCGGGCGGTACCGCTGCGGGCCGAGACCGACCGGCGCAGCAGCGCTGAGTATCTGGAGAGCATGGCGGGCCTGCTGCGCCGCGCAGGGCGCCGTGACGACATCCTCGCTCAGTATCGCGCCGCGCTCAAGCGGCGCCTCGCCCGTGCTCACGGACTGAGCCCGCAGCTCGATGATGAGGCCTTCGTGGCCGCCCTGGCCGTGGCCCATCCCGCCGGTGCGCCCGCCGTCGCCGACCTGCTGGCCCGCATGGCCCGGCCCGCCTCCGACGACCGGGCGGCGCTACGGCTGGTGGCCGAGGCAGATGCGTTGATGGAGCGGCTGTGAGGCCGCCCCATACCACTCAGAGCCGATGATGCGCCAGGCGCTCAATCCCATCCTCGACCTGCTCGACGAAGGGCTGCGGCTCTACCGGCGAAGCTTCGTGCCCTTTCTGCTCCTGGCCGCTGTGGCGACGCTCCCCATAGGGGCGGTACTGGCCGCCGCGCTGCTCGCCGCCGACTGGCTGGCCTCGGGGGTGGGCTCGCTGCTGGCCGCGCTGGTGCTGGTCACTGGCCTCCCGCTGAGCCTCTACGTCACGGGAGCGCTCAGCAAAGCTGCCCTCGCGGCCGCCGCAGGCGAAGCCGTTCAGGTACGGCGCGCCCTGGCGATCGGCCCGCAGCGCCTGTTGGGCATGGGGTGTTTCGGCACGCTCTTCGCGATCGCCGCGAGCATCGCGACCTCCGCTGTTAGCACAATCTGCGTCTGTATCTCCTACGCCCTGATCTTCTTGATGGTCGGCGCGGCCTTCTCGCTCGAGGCGCTCGGCGGCACGGCGAGCGATGCAGTCTCGGCGCTCCTGATCGCGGTCGGGGTGGTGGGCTTTCTGGCGATCTACGGGGGGGCGCTCGTGCTGAACGGTGCCGTGTACGGGAGCGTGGTCTTCGCCATACAGCCCTTCATCCACGGCGAGCCCGGCTTCGGTTCCGCAGTTCGCCGCAGTCTGGAGATGCTGACCACGCGGCTCGGGCAGAATCTGCTGGCGTTCCTCTGCACCAGCCTGGTCTTCGCGAGCGTGGCCCTGGCGGCAACGATCGCGGTGGGGGTGATCATTCCTCTCCCGGCCCTCTTTCTGCTCGGCACCGAATCAACGACCGCCCGGGCGATCACCGCCGCCGCCTGGGTGATGGGCCTCAGCGCGGCGCTGCCGCTCCCGCCGATCTGGATGGCCCTGCTCTACCAGCGGCGCCTCGCCGCCCGCGAGGGTGCGGATCTGGAACGGCGGATCGCGGCCCTCGCCACGCCCTCCGAAGCCTGAGCGGAGCGCTCCCCGCTCCTGTGTGATCTGTGGCAACACGGACGGTTGGAGCACGGGCGTGGCCTTCCGGTGTGCCGAAAACGGCTGCGCGCGCCCCATTGGCCCGAGCGACCCCGCGCAACTCCGGCACGGGTGGCAGCTCCACGGACGCGGGGTGAGAGCCAGATGGAAGCGCTCCTTGCGGCAACATCTGGCAGCCCCACAGCCATCGCCCTGTTTGCGCAGAGGGCCGAATGCTGCTATGCTGCGGCAGCCGGAGCGACGAGAGGGGAGCGAGAGCCGTGGAGCGCATCACCGTCGTCAAAGTTGGCGGCAACGAACTGGACGATCCGTCCTTCCTGGAAGGTCTCAGCGAAGCAGTCGCCGGGTTCACCGGCCCGCTCGTCCTCGTACACGGTGGCGGCAAGGAGATCACCGCCGCCCTCGACCGTGAGGGCATCGCCACACAGTTCATCGAGGGCCTGCGCGTCACCTCGCCCGAGGCGATGGCGACCATGCAGCGTGTCGTCTGCGGGACGATCAACAAGCGGGTAGTGGCGGCCCTCGTGGGCCGTGGTGCCCGCGCCATCGGGCTCAGTGGTATCGACCTCGGCCTGCTGCGCTGTGAGCCCCACCGGCCGGGTGGAGCCGACCTGGGGCACGTCGGGGTGGTGACGGCGGTGGACGCGGGCGCGCTACGGGCCATGCTCACGCTCGGCTGGCTGCCCGTCTTCGCCCCGGTTGCCCTCGGCGCCACCGACGGCCTCAGCTACAACGTCAACGCCGACATGGTGGCCCAGGCCATTGCCGCAGCCCTCGGTGGAGCCGAACTGCTCTTTGTCAGCAACGTCCCGGGCGTGATACTCGGCGGGGCAGTGGCACCCACCCTCAGCCGGGCCGCCGTGGCGGAGGCCATCGCCAGCGGGGCGATCAGCGGCGGGATGGTACCGAAAGTGCGCGCCGCCCTCGACGCGCTCGCAGCCGGCGCCGCCTCCGCCCGCATCACCAACCTGGCCGGCTTCGCCGATGGCGGCACGAGGTTCGCATGACGGACGACCCGACCATCCACTACGTCGCTGCGGGCGACATCTTCGCCCACCTCGCCGCCCAGGAGCGGGCCGAGGTTGAGCGGCTGATCAGCTACGGCGTCTTCCCCGTCGGGCAGATCTTCCACTCCCCCAACGAACCCGGCGAACAGCTCTTCGTACTACGGTCGGGCCGCGTACGCATCTACAAGCTCTCCCCCGAGGGGCGCGCGCTCACACTGATGGTCCTGGAGCCCGTCACGATCTTCGGCGAGATGACGCTCGTCGGCCAGTGGCTGCACGACTCCTTCGCCGAAGCGATGACCGAGTGCGTTATCGGGGTGATCGGGCGCGACACCCTGCGCCGGATCATCGAGCGCTACCCCTCGGTCGCGATCGCCTTCATGGAACTGATGGGCCAGCGCCTGCGGGCCATAGAAAATAAGCTCGCCGACATCGCCTTCAAGAACGTTCCGCAGCGCCTCGCCAGCGTCCTGCTCAACCTGGCGGGCGTCCCGAGCGGCCAGAGCCAGCCCGCCGCCCCGCCCAGCGTCGTGCGCTATACCCACCAGCAACTCGCCGAGATGATCGGCTCCTACCGCGAGACCGTCACCAAGGCGATCGGCGAACTGCGCGAAGCCGGCATCATCCGCATCGAGGACGACGCGATCACCCTGACCGATGTGGACCGGCTCCAGCGCCTCGCAAATCGCTAGCAGCGCCCATCACCAGCCCTCCGGCTCTGCCACCGAGCCTTCGATGGATGGGACGGGAAGGGCGTGGGAGGGCCAAGCCCTTCCCGCAAGAGCATGACCCCTCACAACCTGGGTGCCAGACCACTACCGCATCCGGCGACCCCGCCGGCGCTGGTAGAAGTCATCGATCGCCTGACGGGTCAGATCGTACAGCTCGCGCAGATTCATAAACTTCACATCGGGCGCCACGCGCCGCCGCTCCAGAAACACCCACGACCAGAGCAGGCCCTGCGCCACCATCACAAAGACGACGATCCCGAGCATGATCCAGCCATCCATGGCTCCCCTGCCTTTCCGCTCGCGGCTCTGTGACATATGATACGCCGGATGTGCTTCCGGTACAACTCCTCACCGCCCCCTCCTTAGAATTCTACCTCACTTCGCGTTCACGCCCCTGGCGCATTTCGCGGTCGTCGCATGCTCCCCGTGCTATAATCCCTCCGCACACGCACAGCACGGAGGCGACGATGCCAGAGTACGGTTTTGCCACCCGCGCCATCCACGCCGGCCAGGAGCCCGACCCGGCCACCGGCGCCGTGATCGTCCCGATCTACCAGACCAGCACCTTCGCCCAGGAGGCCGTTGGCGTCCATAAGGGCTACGATTACGCCCGCTCCGGCAACCCCACCCGCACCGCCCTGGAGACGGCCCTTGCCGCCCTGGAGGGCGGCGCCCACGGGATCGCCTTCGCCTCCGGCCTCGCCGCCGAGACTACCCTCGCCCTCGCCCTGCTCAAGAGCGGCGATCACGTGCTCTGCGGCGACGATGTCTACGGCGGCACCTACCGCCTCTTCAAGCGCGTGCTCGAAGATAAGGGGATCGCCACGAGCTTTGTCGATACCCGCGATGCCGACCGCGTCGAGGCCGCCATCCGCCCCGCGACGCGCCTGATCTGGCTCGAGACACCCACCAACCCCCTGCTCAAGCTCGCCGATATCGCCGCCATCAGCGCCGCTGGTCGCGCCCACGGCGCCCTCACCGTCGTCGATAACACCTTCGCTTCCCCCGCCTGCCAGCGCCCCCTCGAGCTCGGCGCCGATATCGTGCTCCATTCCACGACCAAGTACCTCGGCGGCCACTCCGATGTCGTCGGCGGCATCCTCGTCACCTCCCACGACGAGATCGCCGCCCGCCTGCGCTTCGTCCAGAATGCCGCCGGCGCGGTGCCCGGCCCCTTCGATTGCTGGCTGGTGCTCCGTGGGATCAAAACTCTCCAGCTGCGTATGCGCCAGCACGGCGAGAACGCTCTGGCCGTGGCCCGCTTCCTCCAGAACCACCCCGCCGTCGAGCAGGTGATCTACCCCGGCCTCCCCGAGCACCCCCAGCACGAACTCGCCCGCCGCCAGATGCACGGCTTCAGCGGGATGGTCTCCTTCCTCGCCGCCGGTGGCGAGCGCGCCGCCAACAAGATCGTCTCCCGCACCCGGCTCTTCACCCTGGCCGAAAGCCTTGGCGGCGTCGAAAGCCTGATCGAGGTGCCCGCCGCGATGACCCACGCTTCCGTCGCCGGCTCAACGCTCGAGGTGCCCGCTGGCCTCGTGCGGCTCAGCGTCGGTGTGGAGGATGTGGACGACCTCCTGGCCGATCTCGACCAGGCGCTCGACTGATGATGCCTCCTTTGATGCTTCGACCACTCGCCTACGCAGCTCGGCTGGCGGGCTGCTGCCTCCTGGCGCTCGCCGGTACCGCCTGCGCCGGCCCGCTGACTGCCACCGTCCCGACGCCGCAGCCGAGCGCTTCCGCTTCAGC
>SFCB01000258.1 GCA_004367505.1 Chloroflexi bacterium OHK40
CCATGGCCGCCGATCTGACCGACCATGTCTGGTCGATCTACGAATTGCTCACCTTCCAAACTGCGCCCAAACGGATCCACGCTGTCTTGTAGTGCTACCCCCCATCCATCAGCGGGCCAAAGAAGCGCTCCTGCTGGGCGCGGTTCCCCGTCGTCAGGCTCATGGCCCCGTACGTCATCCCGTGGTAGGAGCCGCGCCGGGCGATGATCTTGTAGCGCCTGGGGAACCCCCGCAGCACCTGCGTCTGCTTGGCGATCTTGATCGCCGTCTCCACCGCCTCCGAGCCGCCCGAGGAGAAGAAGACCCGCTGGAGGTCGCCGGGCGTCAGCCGGGCCAGCGTCTCGGCCAACTCCACCGCAGGCACCGAGGTATAGGCCGCCGAGGAGACATAGGCGAGGGTGCTGGCCTGGGCTGCCATCGCCTCGGCGATCTCGCGCCGGCCATGGCCCGCGTTCACCACCCACAGGCCCGACAGGGCGTCGATCCACGCCTCGCCGCGCGCGTCGTAGAGCGTGCTGCCCTCGCCCCGTGCAAAGACGTGCAGGCCACGGCGCTCAGCCAGCTCCACGTAGTTCACCGTGTGGATCCAGACGTGGGCCAGGCCCTTCTGGTAGATCGGCTCGTCGTAGGCGGCCCCGTGCATGGCCCGGGCCTCCGGCACCGGCGTCGCATCCGCAGTCATTGTATGCTCCTCATCTCCCTGTGCGGACGGATTGTAGCCGCATGTGCTGGTGCCCGGCAAATGAGCGGCCCCGGAACCTATCGCTATCATCGCGGGGCCGCGATAGCGAGGAGCCCCATGAACGAGCTGAACCGCAGCACGCACCACCTGGTCAGCCAGCGTGTCGCCACCTCACGACGCCGGGATCGGGCTCCAGGCGGCCTGCGCGACCCCTTCACCCTTCGATCCATAGGCCAGCTCGCTCCGCACCCCTATACTCATGCCAATGGACCTGTGCGAACGCGACGTGCTACCCCCCCCGCCTGCGGCGTCCTTCCCGGCACTCCCGAAGAGCTGCGGCCATGTATCGGTCCCATCCACGGTGTGAAGTTAGCACCGCATCGTCGCGCGGCAGTTTCCGGCTCAGTTGAGCTTGCCATTGCGCAGCCATCACGCCAGGCTAGTGAGCATCACAAGTACGTGGAGCAACGACCAATGAGCAGCCCCTCCCAGAAACCCTCAACCGCCTTCGTGCTCGCCTCCTGGGCCGCACTCTTCGCCGGGATCAGCGCCTACCTCGTGGGCCTCTGGAACGCCGAGATGGCACTCAGCGAGAAGGGCTTCTACTTCACCGTGCTGATGTACGGGCTCTTCGCTGCGGTCTCGCTGCAGAAGAGCGTGCGCGACCGGATCGAGGGCATTCCGGTCACGCCGATCTACTTCGGCCTGAGCTGGGCCTCGGTAGGCCTGGCGATTACGCTGCTCACCGTCGGGCTGTGGAACGCCGGGATGCTCCTGAGCGAGAAGGGCTTCTACGGCATGGCCTTCCTGCTCGCCCTCTTCGCCGCAGTGACGGTCCAGAAGAATACGCGGGACCTCGCGGCGAGCGGCGAGATCGCGAGTGAGCCTGGCCCCCGGTTCCGCTGGCCGTCCAGCAGCACAACCAGCGAGTGATAGCAGGTCCAGCTTGCTCGGGAGCCCTGGCGGGGGCGCGCGCAGGGGCCTGGGGCCCTCTGGGCAAACGCCGCCCGCAGGCGATCTAACCGGGTTCGCGATGAAGCCCGTGTGGGCGAGCGCCGGTCTCAGTTCGCCTCGTGCTCAGCCCGGGCCGCCCAGCCCACGAGCACGTGCCAGATCGCCACAGCGGCCAGCCGGGCGGTGCGCTGATCCACGTCGTAGCGCGGGTTCACCTCGCTCAGCTCCACCAGCCGCGTGCGCGGCTCGGCGCCAGCCAGCTCGGCCAGGGCGCACAGCTCCTCGCCGCTCATGCCCAGTGGGTTCGGCGCGCTCACACCCGGGGCCTCGGCGGCATGCACCACGTCCATGTCGAAGCCCCAGAACACGGCCCCGGCATGGCTCCTGGCCAGGAGCTCCCGGGCCGTGGCCACCACACCGTGGACGCGGGCCTCACGCAGGGGGATCACCCGCACGCCGCGCTCCTCCAGGTAGCGGGAGTAGGCTGGCGCGTTGGCATAGGGCTGTGTACCGAGGATACCGAAGCGCTCGGGCGCCAGCAGGCCCTCTTCCAGCAACTGGCGGTACGGCGTACCGCTGTTGCGCGGCTGGTCGGCCCGCACATCATAGTGGGCGTCCACATTGATCGCCAGGGCCGGGCCGGCACCCTCCACCAGGCCAGCCACATCGGGGTAGGCCATGTCGTTGCCACCACCGAGGGTGATCAGGCGCTTACCGTCAGCGATCATCCGGCGCACCGTGGCCCGCTGGCGGGCGTGGGTCGCCTCCAGATCGGGCCCGGGCGGGGTGTCGCCCATGTCGAGGATACGGAGCCCCTCGATCCCGGCGCTCCCCAGGCGATAGAGGCAGCGGCGGATAGCGGCGGGGGCCTCGGCGGCGCCGGGGCGCCCCCCGTTGCGCCGAACTCCCTCGTCCTCCGGGTAGCCGATGATCACCACCGCCGCGTGGGGGTAGTCCTGCGGATCGCGCGTGACCAGCTCACCCAACCGCCGATCGTTGGGATCGCCCCGCCGGTAGAAGAGCGCGGCATTGGTCGGGGCCAGCTCAAAGGGCTCCACGGCTAGGTCCGGAAGAAGTCCACCACCGAACTGCGCTCCTCCTCGCTGGGCATCACTTCAAGAAAGGTGATCCGATGCCAGGGGAAGATCACGGCCTGCACACCGGCGGCGAGATAGGAGACGGGCTTGCCATCACGTTTGCGCATATTCGTGACGCGCACGAAGGCATCACCAGGCTGGGGCTCCTGGTCGATCTCGGCCAGCACGGGGTCCTCGCCGGTCAGGTGGAGGATGACGGTCTTTGCCACAGGGTGCTCCTCACTGATTGCGTCAGGCGATCTCGAAGCGCAGGATCAGTGTACCGAACTTGAGCTCATCGCCGTGATGGATCAGGGTTGGCGACTGGGGCTGCAGGCGTTGGCCATTGACAAAAGTGCCATTGGCGCTGGCGAGATCCTCGATCACAAAGCCAGCCCCCTGTGGTGAGATGATCGCGTGGCGCCGGGAGACACCGGCATCGTAGCCGCCATCGAGGCCGAGGTCAACGTCGGGGTAGATCCCGCGCTGGTTATCCTTACGGCCCACGAGGAGCTCCTCGGTAGCCTCCAGCACGATCCGCCGGCCGCTATTGAGTACCACAAGGGCCACCGATGGCCCGCCCTGCGGGGCGTTGACGACCATGGGCGCCGGTTCTTCAGGCCGGAGTGGGGGCTCGACGCCGCGCTGGCTGAGCGAGGCCGTCGTTTCACGGCGGGCCGGTGCCCCGACCAGGCTGGCGCCGCACTCGGAGCAGAAAATAGCCCCATCGAGTTGCTGGGCGTTACAGTGGCTACAGCGTTGCATAGCTACCCCTGCGCCTCGCGCTCCTGGGACCCACCACGGCCCATCAGGCCGCGGGTGCCATACTTGATCCGCTTGCGCCCCTCGGCACTGGCGTGGCCAGAGCGCAGCAGGCGCGTGGCCTCCTCCTGCACCGTGCGGGCCAACTCGACCTCGCCAGCCTCGAAGAGCCGGGTGCCAGCCATCTGGAGCCGGCGGGTCGCCTCCTCCACACGCCCGGCCTCCATATCCTGCCAGGCGCCGGCCTGCAAGCGGTAAGCCACCAGACGCTCCAGCCAGTGCTTTACCGTCGGGTCTACCTCGTAGGAAACCGTACTGGCCGGGCGCAGGCTCACGCGCAGCACCAGTTCCTCCTGCTGGTTGAGCAGGTTCATGCCTGGAAGGCTGTAGCGCAGCGTCAGCCGGAGCAGCGGATGATCGCCCACAGCCATTGGCGGCACCACCACCTCGAGCAGGAAGGCCTGAGGATCGGTTCCCGGCCAATCGCCGAGACTGGCCGCCCAGACGAGCTCGCGCTCCTCCAGAGCCTGCACCGTAGCAATGAAGGGGCGTACCCGGTCCAGCGAACGGAGCATCGCGCCGGGGCGCAGCTCGGCCTTGAGCGCGACATCCTGCGCAAAGATCGACGACATGCGCTTCACTTCATCGGTGAAGACCTGGGCGATCTCGGTGGCGGAGGTGATGTACTGGGTACGGCTATTCTCACGGGCGGCCATAGTCTCCAGCAGGTCCTCGTTCCACTCGCCACCGATGCCGAGAGCGGTGAGGCCAATCCCACGGCCCTGGACGCGGCGGGCGATCTCCACACAGCGCCCCTCATCGCCGTAGGTCCGTCCATCGGTGAGCAGGAGGATACGGCTCACCCCCCGACCGAGCATGGGCTTCTGCACCTCTTGAAGCGCGAGCGCCATACCGGTGGCCATCTCGGTACCGCCGGCCGCCTCCACCTGGCCGATCATGCGCTTGAGGTCGCCCTTGTTGCGAGCGCGCTGCGCCGGCACCACCACCTCGGCCCGGTCGTTGAAGGTGACGAGCGAGAAATGGTCATCGGGGCCGAGCAGGTCAACGATCCGGCTCGCCGCATCCTTAACCTGCTGGAGCCGCTCGCCGCGCATCGAAGAGCTGCGGTCGATCACCAGGCAGAGGTTGAGGGGCAGCTTTGGCAACGTCGTGGGCACGCCCTGGGCACTCATCTCGAGCAGCACATAGATCAGCTGGGGCTCACGGCTCTCGGCGAGCGCGGCCCGGCTGAGGGTTGAGCGGAGCTGGATGCCGGCTGCCATAGGTCACCTCTCTGTGATCGGCAGCGCCACGACGACGGCCGAGATATTGTCGTCGCCACCAGCCAGGTTGGCGAGGGCCACGAGCTCGTTGCAGGCGTCCTGAGGCCAGGGGCTGCGACTGAGGGCTTGCTCCATCTGCCGCTCTTCCACCAGGCCCCAGAGGCCGTCGGAGCAGAGCAGCAGATGCGAGCTCTGGCCGATCGGCTGGTAGATGAAGTCGACCAGCACCTGGGGCTGCTGGCCAATGGTGCGGTAGAGCTGGTTGCGCAGCGGATGCTCGCGGGCCTCACTCGGGTCGAGCTGGCCGAGCTGGATGAGCCGCCCGACGGTGGAGTGATCGGCCGTCAGCGCGCGCAGGCCGCCCGGCTCGAAGAGGTAGGCCCGGCTATCGCCCACGTGGGCGATGTAGAGGCCCTGGCCCACCAGGAGCGCCGCGGTGCAAGTGGTGCCCATGTCGCTACCCATCACCTGGGCCGCATCCCAGATCGCCTCGTTGGCGGCCTGCACAGCGGAGATCATCAGCGGCTGGAGCGCTTCGGTCAGGCTATCGTCCAGCGCGGGCATGATCAACTGGCTGAGCACGTGGTGAACGACGGTGCGCACCGCCAGACGGCTCGCCACCTCCCCCCCCTGGTGGCCGCCCATGCCATCGGCCACAATAAAGAGGCCGATCGTCACATCGCCGTTCTCACGCGGCAGCGTGCTGAGCATCGCAAAGACGCTATCCTGGTTCGTCTCCCGCACCCGACCGATGTCGCGCACCGCCATCGCGGCGAGCCCCTGGGCCGAACGCCGGGCTACCAGCGGCGGGGCCGCGTCTTCATCGAGCCTGATCGTCTCTTCCACCGGCTGGGTATCGTAGAGCGGCGTACCGTGTGGAGGGGTCGGCGTGCCGCTGGCGTCGGCGAGGCGCGCCCGCGCCTGCTCCTCCGAGAGCGCACGGTAGGGCGCCGTCGGAGTCTCGTCGTCGGCAGGCGTGCCCTCGGGCGGGCTCGTCGCGCCCGGCTCGGCTGGCGTGCCCTCGGGCGGAGTCGTCGCGCCCGGCTCAGGAGCAGCCTCGCTGCTCGCCCACCAGGCCGGGGCAGTGGGAGGCGAAGAGCCCGGCGGCACCTCAGTGGCGGCTGGCTCGGCGGCGGGGGACTCACCCGGCTGGCCTTGCGGGCCACTCTCCTCGGCGCGGAACAGCTTGCGAAAAAAAGACATTCGTGCTCCTGGTCACGCCTTCAGGGCATACACACTATGATCCAGCGAGCCGATATAGACTAGGCCCTCTACCACAGCCGGAGAGGAGACCACGGCAGCACCGGTGGTATAGCGCCAGATCAGCGTGCCCTGGCCGGCGTCCAGGCAGTAGACATCGCCGTCCACGGCGCCAAAGTAGACCCGGCCGGCCTCGACACGGGGCGAGGAGGTGATCTGGCTCCCGGTTTCGTACTTCCAGACAAGCCGGCCGTTTTTGGCGTCGAGGGCGTACATAAACCCATCGACCCCGCCCACGAAGACCCGGGTACCGACCACTGCCGGCGAACTGTTGATATAGTGACCGGTGCGGAAGCGCCAGGCCGGCCATCCGCCCTCGGCGTCGAGGGCATAGAAATTCTGGTCGAGGGAGCCAACAAACACCAGGCCCTCACCCACCGCAGGCGAGGAACGCACAGGCTGCATAGTGCGCTGTTTCCACTTCACCGCCCCGGTGCGCGCATCCAGACAGTAGACGTGCCCATCGTCGCCGCCGATGAATACCTGCTGGTTATGGATGCAGGCCGAGGAGCGGATGGGATTCCAGGTACGGTACTTCCAGATCACCGTCCCGCGCATGCCATCGAGCGCGTAGAGATGCTGATCGTCGGAACCGATAAAGACCACCCGATCCTCGACTCGGGGCGAAGAGCGCACGGGCCTGGCGGTGCGAAAGCTCCAGCGCAGGCTGCCACGGCGCATATCGAAGGCGTAGACGCTGCCATCCTCCGACCCGACGAAGACATAGTCCTGCCAGACGGCCGGCGAGGAGCTCACCCCGCCTTCGGTCGCGTACTTCCAGCGAAACTCACCGCGTGCCGCGTCCAGCGCGTAGAGGTTGGTATCGTAGCAGCCCACAAAGACCATCCCGCCGGCCACACAGGGCGAGGAGCGCACCTCATCCTCGCAGGTGAACTTCCAGACGAGCTCGGTGCGCTGGCCCCCCCGCGCAACGGCCGGCGCGGCGGTGGGCGCGGCCGGCGCCATGACTCCAGCACCCACTCCGGGGACGGCGAGCAAAGCCCGGCGCATCTCGTCGGCGCTCTGCCAGCGGGCCGCCATATCGTACTCGAGGGCCTTAACAATCACGGCTTCCATCTCAGGGGAGACAGCCGGATTGAGCTGCCGTACCGGGCGCTCCTGGAAAGTAAAGGGCGTCTCCAGGCGCGGGTCGGTGAAGGTCAGGAGATGATGGAGCGTGGCCCCGAGGGCATAGAGGTCACCCACGGGCTCGGCCACGCCCCGGTATTGCTCGGGGGGCGAGTAACCCTCGGTGCCGATCATGGTGCCCTTCTTATCGCCCCGGTTGAGATTGCGGGCGATACCGAAGTCGATCAGCACAATCCGCTCGTCGCCGACGAGCATCACATTGGAGGGCTTCATATCGCGGAAGACGATCGTCTCGGGGGTGTGATTGTGCAGGTAACTCAGCACATCACAGATCTGCACGGCCCAGCGCCCGACGCGGGCCTCATCCAGCGGGCCGCGCGCCTCATCGAGCACCGTCTCCAGATCCCGCCCGGCGATCAGCTCCATCACCAGGTAGAGGCGACCGCCCTCCTCGAAGAAGTCGAAAACTTTCGGGATGGCCGGGTGCTGCAATGTCGCGAGCAGGCCGGCCTCCCGCTCGAAGTTCTTCAGATTGAGCAGGCGCGTATTGGAGTCGGGGGCGCTCTGGGCCATCTCCTTCACGGCGCAGTAGCGCACCACGTCCTTGAAGCGCAGATCGCGGCCACGGTAGACCACGCTCATCCCGCCGATGCCGATCGGCTCCTCGATCTGGTAGCGGCCCTGGAGCACCGTGCCAGTGGCGAGGAGCTGCAGCGCCGCCGGGCCCCGGGCCGCCTCGGCGTCGGGCCGGGGCGCCTCCTGAGCCGCAGCGGGCAGCGAGCGGGTGCTGTCGTCGTCGGCGGGTGGAGGCACGGGGAAGGTGCGGGTTCCCTCATCGGCGGGCGGCATCTGGCGCGTGCTATCGTCTGGCGTGGGGACACCGAGCGCCCTGGTGCCGACCTTCTTGATCAGACCCATCGGTGAACCTCTGAAGGGAGCCAGCGGAAATTGCGGTGGAGCAGTGCCGAGCGCGAGCCCTTGCTCGGCAGTATCCCCCATTATAGTGACCGGGCGTACCCCTGGCAACTCCCCCAAGGGTCCACGCTGCCGGTTGCCGGAACCGGGCCCACCCGGCGGCCCGCTGCAAGATCGGTTCCGCCTACGACCCTTTATCGAAAAGCGGAGCGTACATGAGCGCAGTGCAGGCGCGGGCAGAAGCGTGCTGGAACGCCGACATCCCGCCCCCGCGTCCTACCCACTCCGACAGGGGGATTGCCGCAGGGGCCGCCCGGCGTGGCAGGGTGCGGACGGCCCCGTAGCGCGCCAACACCCACAGGGCGCGGTGTGCGGGGCAGGAGCGGTCAAGGGCAGCCAAGGTTCGATCAGGTGCAGCAGGCGTGAACGCCATCCCAGGCGCGCGATGGCCAGATTCCCGGGCGGTCCGTTCGGTCCATGGCGTTACCGTACGAACAAAGATACTACAGACCGTAGGAGCTTTGTATGGAGCAGATGCTCGACAGGATCGCGCCACGGCGTCACGCGGGCCTGGTGCTCCGCGACAGGTGGCGGGCCAGGGTCGAGCTGGCGATCGGCCCGACGATCGGCGCCGCGCACCGTAACCGGCGCATCTCGGCGCTCTACGCCCACTGGTACCTGGCCCACCGGGAGATCTTCAAGTGGGCGGGGATAGCGGCCTTCGCCTCACAGCAGGTGGGGAGCGGCCTGTCGCTCGCCGGCATCGCGCGCAGCGTGCTCGCGCGTATCCGCGACGCGGTGCTGTGGTTCGTCCGCAGCCTCTGGGGCCTGCTCATGGGGAGCCGGAGCACGGGGCGCGCCGCGCCCCCCTGGGGCAACCACGAGCGACTTCGCGCCGCCCTCGCGCCCATGGCCCGGCTGATCCCCTTTCTGGGGCTCCGCACCACGCCTGAGGCGCAACAGGCAGGCAGCGCGAATCCGATGAACTGGATTGCGCTGCTGCGGGAGACGAACGACGCCGTGATGGCCGACATCGGGTGGGCGCTGCTCTTCTATGCCGAGCAGGTGGCCCCGGCGCTGACCGGCCCGCGCAAGCCCCCCGCCGGCCTGGCGCGCCTGGGGGAGGCGCTCCAGGCCGGGCTCCAGAAGCTCCTGCCGCCCCGCGCGGTGCCAGACGCTGCCAGGGCGGCCGCCCGCTGGGAGGAGCTGCGCCAGGCCCTGCAGGCCCACGGCGCCGAGCGCTGGGGTGATGCCGAGAGCAATCTGCTCCTGGAGGGCTTCGCCGCGATCTACGAGGGGCACCGCGCGCTGGCGGCGGGCGCCACCGACGCCCGTGCGGTCACCCGACCGATCTGGCGCGGCAACTTCCTGCTGCTCATCCACGAGCAACTGCGGATCGTGCAGCCGACGCTCTTCGACCGGGCCGGCCCGGCGTTCGAGCGCCTGCTGGCGATCTTCACCTACCTCGACTTCGACGCCGACCCGCAGGCGATCGACCGGAAGACGGTGAGCTTCTTCCCGCCGCTCCTGGGCGAGGGCATCGACGACCGTACCACGCGCCTGGTCTGGATCGCTCAGGAGCTGATGCCGCGCTGGTTTACCCTGGATCACGGCGACAACCGCAGTATGCTCGAGGCCATCGAGCAGATCGCGGCCGATGGCGAGCCCTTTGCCGGCCCCGACCCTGAGCGCCAGCAGCGCCAGCTCGCCGCCGCCGCGGCCCGGGCTCGCAAGGATCTGCTGCCAGCGATACTTTCGCGGCAGCAGCCCAGGCTGGAAGAGGCCAGGCATGCGCCCGCCAGTCCTGCTTGAGCTAGCGTTGCGACGCAGCGCCAACGGAGTGTACGCGGCGTCGCTGGAGCTACGGCGGGTAGGATCACCGCCCGCCCAACTCGTGAGCGACCCGCTGCCGCTGGTGCGGATCGATGGCAAGGCGCTGCTCACGCGCGCCACCGACCCGGAAGCCTACGGCGCGCAGTTGGCGGCGATGGTGTTCGCCGATGAGGCCCTGCGGGCCGGCATGGAGCGGGCGCTCGCCGCGGCCACGAGCGACGGCGCCACGGTTCACCTGCGCCTGCGGCTGCCCGCCGACGACGGGCCGCTCAACGCCCTGGCCTGGGAGACGCTTGCGGCACCCACGAGGGCTGGGCTGAGCTTGCCCATGGGGCGGCTCCTGCTGGCGCGGGCCCCCGACAGCCCCGACCTCAGCCCGCTCCCGGCACGCCCGGACGATGGCCTGCGCCTGGCCCTCGCCGTCGCCAGCCCCAGCGATCTCGGTGTCTACGGACTGCCGCCGGTGCAGGTAGACGGGCTGGTGGGGCGCGTTGCAGCGGCGGGGCAGCTCCAGCTACGCACCCTGGGCCGGCCGATCGGCGCCGCGCCCGCCACCCCCGAGGCCCTGCGGGCAAGCTTTTATGCCGCGCCCGACATCCTCGTACTGATCTGCCACGGCACGCTGGTTGACGGGCGACCCTGGCTCTGGCTGGAAGGCCACGACGGTTGCACCCGCCGTGTCTCCGGCGAGGCCCTGGCGAGCGACCTGGCGGCCCTGCCTGAGCGGCCCGCCCTCGTGGTGCTCGCTAGCTGCGCAAGCGCCGGCGACGGCAACGCCGATGCTGCCATGGCGGCGGTGGGCCCCCTGCTGGCCCGCGCTGGTGTCGTGGCGGTGGTGGCGATGCGCGGCCCGGTGACGGCGCAGGGCATGGCCAGCTTCGTGCCCGCCCTGGTGTCGGCCCTGGCCGAAGACGGGCGGATCGACCGGGCCGTAGCGGTCGCTCGATCCGTGCTCAGCGACGGCGCGGAGCGCTGGGCCCCGGCCCTCTTCGCCCGCGTGGCCGATGGGCAACTCTGGCAAGCGCCCACGCCTCCACCCGTCGATCAGACGCCCACCAGGGAGCTCCACAACCGCGCGCTCATGCTCGCCAGGGTGCGCGAGTTCTGGGTAAGCGGGGTGCTGGACTGGGCCTTCAACCTGGTGCCACGGATCGAGCTGCGCCTGGCCACCCGGCCCGCCAGCGTGGCGAGCGCCCTGGAGGAACTGGTGGCTCGCTCCACTCACCCGACGGGGCCGCCCCCCGATCCGCCCGGCATCGGCGCGGCCTACGACGCCAGCGGGGGAGCCTTGCTGGTGCTGGGTGAGCCCGGCTCCGGCAAAACCTTCCAGATGATCGAGTTGGCCCGGCGTCTGCTGGAGCGGGCCGAGGCCGACCCGCGCGAGCCCATCCCGATGGTGGTGAACCTGGCCACCTGGGCAAGCCGCCGCCAGCGCCTGGGCGAATGGCTGCTCGATGAGCTCCAGCTACGCTACAACGTGCCGCGTGCAGTCGGGCATGGATGGATCAGCGAGGAGCGGGTTGCCCTGCTGCTGGATGGGCTCGACGAAGTGCCACGGAGCATACGAACGGCCTGCGTGAAGACGATCAACAGCTTCCGCGCCCACCATCAACGGACGCCGATCGTGATCTGCTGCCGCACCGCCGACTACGCCGAACTGCGGGCGCGCCTGGCCCTTAGCGGCGCCGTAGAGGTGCAGCCGCTCACCCGGGACCAGATCGACAGCTCGCTGCAATGGGAGGCCGCCGCTCTGCCAGCCCTTGGCGAGGCCCTCGCCCACGACGAAGCCCTGCTGAGTCTGGCCGAATCGCCGCTCATGCTCAACGTCATGCGGCTCGTGTTCGAGGATGCCAGCGCCAGGCTTCCCGCCGCCGCCGACGTGGCCCAGCGGCGCGAGCAACTGCTACGGGCCTACGTCGACCGGGCGCTACGCCCGACCGCACGTCGGCGGCCTCTGGAGCCGGAACGAGCGCGGCGCTGGCTGCGCTGGCTCGCGCGGGGGCTCATCGCCCACAGCCAGACCACCTTCTATCTGGAGCAGCTACAGCCGGGCTGGCTGGGCAGCCGGCGCAAGCACTGGCTCTACGCGGCCTGCGTGGGGCTGATGGGCGGGATTCTGGTCACGCTGCTCAGCACCACCGTGCTGGCGATCTGCTTTGGCGCGGACTTCGGGCTGATCTACGGGCCGCTCTACGGGCTTTGCTTCGGCGTGAGCGGGGCGCTGAAGCTCGGGCTCGACCAGCGGGCCGCCCAGATCGAGAGCGCCGAGCGGCTCGTGTGGTCGTGGTCACACTTCCGGCAGGCGCTACGCGAGGCGCTGCGCTGGTTCCCCCAGGCAGCCCTGGTATTCGGCACGCTTATGGCGCTCGTGTTCTACATACGCCTGCGCGGCATCCTGCTCGGCGCGCTGATCTTCGGGGCCGGAGGGGCAGTGCTCTTCGGGCTAAGCGTAGCCCTCTTCTTCGGGATCGCGGGGGCGCTGGTACCAATACAGCAGGTGGGAGTCCACGCCGTGCCGGGCGAGGGGATCAAGCGGGCGGCGCGCAACATGTGGCTGATCGGCTTGCCGGCTGGCCTGGTCCTCGGCATAGGCGGCGGACTGCTCTTCGGCGGCGTGGGCGACCTGGCCTTCCTGATCCTGGGCTGGCTGCAAGCGCAGACGGGGGTGCCGATCATCAGCGACGGGCGCGGGCCGGCTGGCTCCATGCCCTGGCTGGAGACTCGGGCCGGCGTGGCCCTGGTCGCGATCGGCGGGCTGATCCTGACTACCCTGCGCTACGGCGGCGACACCGTGGGCAAGCACCTGGCACTACGCTGGGTGCTCGCCCTGGGCGATAAGCTGCCGTGGCGCGTCGAGCGCTTTCTCGACGAGTGCGAGGAGCGGGTACTGATGCGACGCATCGGCGGGGGGTACGCCTTCATCCACCGCCTGATCCTGGAGCACTTCGCCAACTCGACGGCGGGGCGAGAGCCGCCGGGGGAGGTGCCCCCCCAACCGCTGCGCTCACGATAGAGCATGCCTCGGAACGGTTGAGCCGTCTGCAGCGGAAAGACTGGCCTGCGGGTCGCACCGTGCGCCCACGCCGGGGCGGGATCGCGCCGGCGTGGGCCGCCGTTGCCGGGCAATAGCTCGTGGCGTGCGCCGCCGGGCGTGTGGGACGCCCCCGCGCCAGCACGATGCCGCCGTGGTCTGCGCGCACCACGGGCCGGTGTCCGCCCAGCGCTGCGCGGATGGCACCACCGGTACGCTAGAGCGGGTGTAGCCCGGGGAACTCAAGCCCGAGCGTCTCTGGAAAGCCACACATCAGATTCATGCACTGGACGGCGCTCCCGGCGGCCCCCTTCATCAGGTTGTCGATCGCGCAGATGCTCACAACCCGCCCGCTCGCCTCGTCGAGGGCGAAGCCCACATCGGCATAGTTGCTGCCGGCGAGAATCTTCGGCTCGGGGAAGCGGTAGATGCCCTGGCGCTCCTTGACGATCCGCACGAAGGGCTGCTCCCGCGCAAAGGCCCGGTAGGCCTGCCAGAGCTCCTTCTCGCTCACCGCCCGTGCGGCAAACAGGTGGCCAGTGGCCAGGGCGCCCCGCACCAACTCAACCGACGTGATCGAGAGATGCACATTCGCCAGCCCCGTCACCTGCTCCACCTCGGCGGTGTGGCGGTGCCCCACCGGGGCAAAGGATCGGACCGCCCCGGCCCGCTCAGGGTGATGGCTGCTCTCGCTGGCGGTGGCGCCGCCCTCCGAGGAGCCGACCTTCACCTCGACGACGATCGGCTTTGTTACGTCAACCAGGCCAGCCGCCACCAGGGGCAGCAGCGCCAGATTGGTGGCGGTGGCGTTGCAGCCAACACCACTGGCGTATCGCGCCCCGCGTAGCTGCTCGCGGCTCACCTCGGGCAGGCCGTAGACGAAGCGGCCGAGCCACGCGGGCGCCGGGTGGGGCTCGCCATACCAGCGGGCGTAGGCCGCCTGGTCGCGCAGGCGAAAGTCCGCCGAGCAGTCAATGATCCGTTCCGCGAGCCCCGCGTAGCGCTCGATCGCACGAGCGGCCTCACCGTGAGGGAGCGCCAGGAAGAGCAGGTCGCAGGGCTCTAACCGGTCGGGGTGGACGAATTGCGTGGCGGTACGCCCGCGCAGGTTCGGGTGCACCTGGTACAGGAAGCGGCCGGCGTTGCGCCCGCTGGTGGCCTGAGCTACCTCCACCTGCGGGTGCCCGAGCAGCAGCCGTAGCAGCTCGCCGCCCACATAGCCCGAGGCCCCAACAACGCTGACACGTAGACTCATCATTCACTCCGTGGTGGACAGGGGCCAGGGTAGGCGAGGCAGCACATCCGGGCGATTGGACCGCCGTGGCCCCGCGCCGGCGAGCGCATACGTCGCCTTCGCTCACCCTCCATGCCCCACCTGTAGCACATAATCGACAATCCGGGCGGGAATATCCACGCCCGTGGTGTCGATCGAGTTACGAAACTCCATGGTGTAATTCACCTCGTTCACCAGCAAGCGCCCGTCCCGGGTCTCCAGCAGGTCGATCGCCACCACCCCGCCGCCGACGGCCTGAGCGGCGCGGAGGCTCAGATCGGCCAGGACCGGGGTGACGGGGCAGTTGGTGGCCACGCCACCGCGAGCGGTGTTGGTGATCCAGTGCTCGCTGGTGCGGTAGATCGCGGCGATGCACTCGTCTCCCACCACGAAGGTGCGAATGTCGCGTCCGGGCTTGTGGATGTACTCCTGGATGTAGAAGATCGAGTGCTGATAGCTGCCGAGCACGTCGCGGTGCTCCAGGATGGCCTCGGCGGCGTCCCGATCATTGATCTTGCTCACCATGCGCCCCCAGGAGCCAACCACTGGCTTGAGCACCACCGGGTAGCCCAGCTGCTCCATCGCCGCGAGGGCGCTCTCCGGGGTGAAGGCCAACTGGCAACGGGGCGTCGGCACGCCTGCGTGCACCAGGGCCTGGGTAGTGAGGAACTTGTCGCCGCAGGTGAGGGCTACCTGATAGGTGTTGACGGTCGGCACACCGGCGTCGCCGAGGATCTTGAGCATGTAGAGGGCCCGGCTGTGCTGAATACAGCGCTCCAGCACCACGTTGTACGGATACTCGCTCTGGTGCAGGTCGAAGATCTGCTCGCGGTCGTCGATCTTCTCATAGTTGAGCCCACGCCGCTCCAGCTCGGTGAAGAGCAGCTTCTCCTCGGCACGGATGCGCGAGCATAAGACTCCGATTCGCATACAAACCTCTTCTTGAAGGCACCGTGCAGGGCTTGCATGGTGCCTGTTCGCTTACTCCCCCCAATCCTCCTCGACCTCGGGCGCCAGGGCCAGTGTGGGTGGGTTGAGGCTCACCACCTCCAGCTCGGCCCCGCAGTCGGGGCAGGCGACGATCTCGCTCTCCATCGTGTCGGCGGCCAGGGCAACGTCGGCGGCGCACTCAGGGCATGGGGCGTTCATGGCTTTCTCTCCTTCACTACACTACATTAGGGGACAGAGGACAGGGGCTCGTAGAGACGCAGCGTGCTGCCGCCTACCACCTGGCGCCTGTGGTCTGCAGCTTGCCACCTGCACGCCGTGGCCCGTGGTCTGCGGTCTGCGTTCCACATGCAATCACCCCCTCGAGACCACGGCGACGGCAGATCATGGCGGGGCCTCACGCGAGCTGGGCGAGGACGGCATCCGTGACCGCGGCGGTCGTCCCATCGCCGCCGCGGTCGGGCGTGCGGGGGCCATCGCGCAGCGTAGCGGCGATGGCGGCACGCAGACGGGCAGCGGGCTCCGGGCGCCCACGCCACTCCAGCAGCATGGCGACACAGGTGATCGCCGCGAGGGGATTGGCGATCCCCCGGCCGGCGATGTCGGGTGCGGCGCCGTGGACGGGTTCGAACAGACCCCGGCTATCGCCGAGGTTGGCGGAGGCAGCCAGGCCCAGCCCGCCACCGTGGATGCAGGCGACATCCGAGAGGATATCGCCGAAGAGATTGGTCGTCACCAGGACATCGAAGCGCGCCGGCGATTGGGCGAGGCGCATCGCGGCAACATCCACCAGCGCTTCCTCCACGGCCAACTCCGGGAAGTCCCGGGCAACCGTGAGGACCGTCTCACGGAAGAGGCCATCGCTCACCCGCAGCACATTGGCCTTATGCACGATCGTGACCCGACCGGGCCGTCCGAGATCGGTGGCGCGGCGTCGGGCGAGCTCAAAGGCGGCACGGGCAATCCTGGCGCTAGCCCGCCTGGTGATCACCCGCTCGGCGATCGCGGTCGCGCCATCATCCTCCAGGCGCTCGCGCCCGGCGTAGAGCCCCTCGGTATTCTCACGCACGATCACGAGATCGCAGCCTTCCGTCGGTGAGGCGAGGTTTGCGCCACTGGTGACGGGCCTGAGATTGGCATAGAGGTCCAGATCGCGGCGCAACTGCACGATCGGGCTGCGGTACCCAGGCACCGCGTGGCTGGGCGAGGCCACGGCGCCAAACAGGATGGCGTCGGCATTCCGGGCAGCCGCGAGGGTGGGCTCGGGCAGGGCGGTACCGTGGCGCTCGAAGGCGCCCCAGCCCGCCATGGCTTCGTGCAGTTCGGCATCGGGCGCCAGGGCGCGCAGCACGCGCGTAGCGGCACCCATCACCTCGGGGCCGATCCCGTCGCCGGGGATGACGCAGATCCGCATTTCTTGCTCTCTCCAGGTCGTGTTGCGACAAGACATCTACGGCATTCAACAGGGCAACACGGTGATCGCCCTGGTTTCGCTCGGGCTCGTGGCGCACCACGACGATGTCGCCGGATGAACAGAGTGCTCGGTGCTTGCGCGAGCGAAAGGGGCCCGGAAGCGTCTGACAGCAATACCAGCGATCAAGGCGCGGCCCCTCCTCGTCGCCCCGTATCACGCATGCTCGCCGGGAAAGCGCCCATACGCCCGGTAGAACGGCACGATCCCACCAGCCGCCCAGACCTCCCGCAAGAAAGCGGGGGGCGGCGGCAGTTGAATGGTCCGGCCATCATCGGTGTGCAGGATACCCTGCTCCAGGTCGAGCTCAACCTGCTGACCGTCGCGCAACTGGCCGGTGAGATCGGCGGTGAAGCAGGGGATGCCAAGGTTCAGCGCGTTCCGGAAGAAGATCCGGGCGAAGAGTGGCGCCACGATTGCGCCGACGCCGACCATACGCAGGGCCAGGGGCGCATACTCGCGGGAGCTGCCACAGCCAAAATTATTCCCCGCCACGATCACGTCGCCGGGGCGCACCTGCGCCGCGAAGTCCGGGCGGTGCTCGATAAACGGATAGTTGCGCAGATCGTCCTCATGCTTGAGCATATAGGGTGCATAGCGCCCGGGGACGATCTGATCGGTATTTATATCCTGGCCAAACATCCAGACGCGAGCCATGGGAGCCTCCGTGAGAATGTGCATGCTCAGGCCTCAGCCGATGCGAGCAACTCCTGCGGGTGGGTGATGTAGCCGGTGATAGCCGTGGCCGCCGCCACCTCGGGCGAGGCGAGGTAGATACTGGCCTGGGGGCTGCCCATCCGGCCCCGGAAGTTGCGGTTACCGGTAAAGAGGCAGACTTCGCCAGGCGCCAGCACGCCCATGTGCCGCCCGATGCACGCGCCGCACCCCGGCGTGCCCACTGTGGCCCCGGCGGCGAGCAGCGTTGCCAGAGTCCCGTCCTCGGCTGCGCGCTGCAGGGCCCGGGCGCTTGCCGGTACCACCAGCATCCGGACGCCAGGCGCCAGACGGCGGCCACGCAGCAGCCGCGCCGCCGCCGCCATGTCTTCGTAGTGGCCGTTGGTGCACGTCCCGAGATAGACCACGTCCACCGCCACACGCCCCAGGGCACTCAGGTCGGTCACATTGTCGACGGTATGGGGGGCGCTCACCTGGGGCTCAAGCGCGTCCAGATCGATTTCGACCACCTGGCTGTACTCGGCGGCCTCCTGAAGCGTGAGCCAGCCTGGCACCGAGGCCAAGGGCAGCGCCAGACCATCCCTGTCCCCTGTTCCCTGTCCCCTGTCCACTCCAGGCGGCACAATCCCGGCCTTAGCGCCAACCTCGATCGACAGGGTGGCGAGGGTCATACGCTCCATCACACTCAGGAACTCCACACCGTGCCACTCCACCGCGGCGTAGGTAGCGCCATCGGCGCGGAGCGCACGAGCGGCGCGCAGGGCCAGGTCCTTGGGGCCGACCCCGGGGCGGAAGCGGCCCCGCGCTCGCACCAGCACCGTCTCCGGCACACGCAGCCAGGTGCGGCCGGTAGCCAGCGCGAGGGCGATATCAGTGGTGCCCATGCCGGTGCCAAAAGCGCCCACGCAGCCGTAAGCGGTGGAGTGGCTGTCACTGCCGAGGATGATCATCCCGGGGCGGGCCAGGCCCTCCTCGACCAGCACAGGGTGGGAGATCCCCCGGCCCACATCGAAGAGATGGGCAATACCCTGGGCCCGCGCCCAGCGGCGCAGGTCGGCCTGCTTCTCCGCCGTCTGCACACTGGCCGCCGGCGCCACGTGGTCGATCACCACCGCCACGCGCTCGGGGTCCCACACCCGCTCAGCGCCGAGCTCCTCGTGCAGCACCCGGATGATGCTCGGCGAGAGGCTATCGTGCATCATCACCAGATCTACATCGACCGTCACAACCTCACCGGCGCGCACGGGGCGGCCCGCGGCACGCGAGAGAATCTGCTCACTGAGGGTCTGTGCCATCATTGCCTCTGTTTCACTACAATCAGGGGCGCGACGCCGCGTGCGGTGAGACGCCGCGTGCGGTGAGACGCCGCGTGCGGTGAGACGCCGCGTGCGGTGAGACGCCGCGTGCGGCTGGTGAGACGCCGCGTGCGGCTGGTGAGACGCCGCGTGCGGCTGGTGAGACGCCGCGTGCGGCTGGTGAGACGCCGCGTGCGGCTGGTGAGACGCC
>SFCB01000016.1 GCA_004367505.1 Chloroflexi bacterium OHK40
ATCACACTCCTTGGCTTGTGAGGTCCTATGCACCCTCATTTTGCCATTGTGATGCGCTTTTCGCCAATCCTATCTCGGTGTTACGTACCCCTGTAAGGTTGGTGCTGCCCTGAATGTGTGCTGACGGCCTGACACCTTGCCTCAGCGAATGCGCCTACCAGTTGAACGGGCCACAGCTCCACGCGCGGCGTCGGAGCGCTGTGGAGCCGTGGAAGGTGAGGCTGAATTGTCGCGGAACCCTCGCGTCGATCCGCGATCAGACGGTTCCGCAGACCCGGGATTGCGCGGATCGGGTCACGCCACCCGCGTGAACACCAGCGAGGCGCCATCGTCGGCGGTGACCGTAAGGGTGTCGCCGTCGATGGTGTAACTCACCGCGCGCCCCAGCACGTCCAGGAAGGTCGTCTCCTGGGCCATGAGCGGCTCGGGGCAGGTCATGCGCGTGCTCCCCATCTGGCTCATCGTCAGGCGCCCAGCCTCAGCGGTGTAGCCGCCGAAGTAGCGATTGCAGCCGGTGCTCCCCGAAGCTCGCCCGTCGGCGTCAAACTGGATGGTCGCCTTGCGCCCACCCTCGACTGGCGGAGTACCATTCAGCTCGGTCAGCGTCCAACTCGTGCCGGGCAGATCGCCTGCGGCCGGCTCGGGGGTTGCGCTCATCGCCACCTTGCTCACCTCCTCTACCAGGATATACCGGAGCGACGAACCATCAGCGGGCGGGTTGGGCACCTGCTCCGTGCGAACCCGGAGCTCGTAGCTGAAGCCAGGCTCGAAGGTAAAGCCTTCGATCGGCTGGTAGAACAGCTCCCACGGCCCCGCCGGGTCGCGCGCCACCTGCATGCACTGCATAGGCGCCACGCCTGTGCAGTCTTTTAACTCGGGCGCGATGAACAGCGTCTCGCTCGGGGCTTCGGCGGGAGGCGGGGCAGAGGGCGCGGCAGGCTGACTCGCCGGCGCGGCACAGGCCGCGAGCCAGAGTCCGCCCACCACCAGGGCGACGATGAGCAGAGCACGGCGTGAAGTCATCGGTCTCCTCCAGGGGGGCATCTGTGTTCTAGCATTCCAGTGGTGCAGACGGGCGCTGAACGCCTTCGGTCACCAAGAGTCAGAACGCTGGCCAGCCCAGAAAAGTTCCCGATGCAACGAGATGCGCCGCTAACGGAGGCTTGCCTCCTGGGCCAGGGCGCGCCCGCGCTCAGTGAGCGCCAGCATCGGCCCCTGGCGGCGCACCAGCCCGCCCTGCTCGGCACGACGCACCACCTCGGCCGCAAAGACCGGGCGCCAGCGCAGATGCTCACCCACCTGGTCGCTCGCGCACTCGGCGGCGGCCTCGGGCGTTCCCGCATGGTTGAGCAGGTGGAGCGCCAGCATCTGCTCAGCGAAGAGCCAGCGCTGCCGGGCCCGGCGCGCGGCGGTTGCGATCAGGCCACGCTCTGGCGCAAAGAGGTAGACCAGCAGGAAGGCCACACCCACCATCGTCGCCATCGAGCCGGCGATCGCCACATCCAGCCAGGCGGCGAACCAGTAGCCGGCCAGGGCACTCGCCGCGCCGATCAGCACACTGAGCGCGAGCATGCGGCTGAGCCGGTCGGTGAGCAAATAGGCCGCTGCGGGCGGGCCAACCATCAGCGCGATCACCAGAATGGAGCCCACCGCGTCGAAGGCGCCCACCGCAGTGATCGAGACGACGGTCATCAGGCCATAATGCACCAGCGCGGGCGCAAAGCCGAGTGCCGCCGCCAGCGCCGCGTCGAAGGTCGCCAGTTTCAGCTCCTTGTAGAAGAGCAACACCAGCACGAGGTTCAGCAGCAGCGTGCCGAGGCCTACCACCAGGGCCCGTGGCAGGTCCAGCCCGAGCAGGATGAGCCGATCGAAGGGGGCCAGGGCCAACTCGCCGAGCAGCACACTGTCGGTGTCGAGGTGCACATTGCTGGCGAAGCGCGAGATCAGGATCACCGCCACACTGAAAAGCGCCGGGAAGACGAGGCCAATCGCCGCGTCCTCCTTCACCAGGCCGGTGCGGCTCACCAACTCCACCAGACTCACCGTGGCAACCCCCATCGCCACCGCGCCCACAAAGAGCAGGGGTGAGGCGAGATCCCGGGTGAGGAAGTAGCCGAGCACGATACCGAGCAGGACGGTATGGCTGATCGCGTCGCTAAGCATAGCCATGCGCCGCAGCACCAGGAAGACGCCGGGAATGGCGCAAGCCGCCGCGATGACGACGGCGATAAGTTGGACTTCGAGTTGAGGCGACATAGGCGTTGTTCGTCAGGCGCCGGGCACGCGTTCGCTCAGCGCGATGCGTCGGCGCCGCCAGAGGATCCCTCGTTCGGGCGCGAACAGCAGCGAGACAGCGGTGATGACAGCCATGCAGAGTACAATCGTAGGACCGGTCGAGAGGCCACGGCCCGTCGCGCTGATCAGCGCGCCGACCACACCGGATGTCGCGCCAAAGGCAGCCGCCAGCAGCACCATCACCCCGAGTCGGTCGGTCCACTGGCGCGCGGCAGCGGCGGGGGCCACCAGCATCGCGCTCATCAGCACCACACCCACGGTCTGCAGGCCGATCACGATCGCCACGACGATCAGCGTGGTGAGGGCGACGCCGAGGAGCCCTACGGGCATCCCCAGGCTGGCGGCGTACTCCGGATCAAAGCTGATCAGCTTGAACTGCTTCCAGAGCAGGGCCACGCAGAGCAGGGCCGGCAGGCCCAGGGCGGCCATGGCCACCACGTCGCGTTCGACGAGAGCGGCGGCCTGGCCGAAGAGGAAGCTCTTCAAGCCGGCCTGGGCCGCGTCGGGGCGCTGCTGGAGCAGCGAGAGCAGCACCAGCCCGAAGCCGAAGAAGACGGCCAGCAGCAGCGCCAGGCCGCTATCCTCCTTGACGCGCGTCGTGCGGGTGATGGCTAGCAGCAGCAGGGCGGCGAGCCAGGCGGCCAGCGCCGCACCCACGAGCAGGATGAGAGGCTCGCGCCGTCCGGTGAGCATGAAGGCCAGGGCGATCCCCGGCAGCGCCGCGTGCGACATCGCGTCGCCAAGGAGGGCCTGGCGGCGCAGTACCGCGAAGCAGCCGAGCACGCCGCTCACCACTCCCAGCAGCGCGGCGCCGAGAGCCACGGTACGCAGTGTGTAGTCGGTGAAGAGTTCCATAGGTGTAGGGTGCGGGTCTTAGCCTCAGTCGGCATTCGCCGTCTCGGCATACTCTGTTCCCAGTCCCCTCTTCCCTGTCCCCAGAACCCTGTCCCCTGTCCCCTCAGAGTGGCCAAGGAAGGCGATCCGCCCGCCGTAGGTCGCGCGCAGGTTTGCCTCGGTGAACACCTCGGCGACAGGGCCGCTCGCGATACGCCGCACGTTGATCAGCGTCACCCAGTCGAAGTACTCAGGGACGGTTTGCAGATCGTGGTGCACCACCACGACCGTCTTGCCCGAGGCCCGCAGGTCTTGCAGGAGAGCCACGATGGCGCGCTCGGTCACTGCGTCCACGCCCTGGAAGGGCTCGTCCATAAAGTAGATCTGGGCGTCCTGGACGAGGGCCCGGGCGAGGAAGACGCGCTGCTGCTGGCCGCCGGAGAGCTGGCTGATCTGGCGACTGGCGAAGTCGGCCATGCGCACCTTCTCCAGCGCCTCCAGCGCCAGCGCCCGCTCGCGCTGGCCGGGGCGGCGTAGCCAGCCGAGGCTACCGTAGCGACCCATCATCACTACATCGAGCACGCTGGTGGGGAAATCCCAGTCAACACTGCCGCGCTGAGGCACATAGCCCACCAGGCGGCGCTGCTCAGCGTAGGGGCGCCCGAAGATCAGCGTCTGGCCAGCGGCCGGGCGCACCAGGCCCAGCGTCGCCTTGATCAGCGTGGTCTTACCGGCGCCGTTCGGCCCGACGATCGCCATCAACGTGCCGGCAGGCACGCTCATATCGATGTCCCAGAGCACGGGCTTGTCGCGGTAGGCAACGGTGAGGTCGGTAATATCGAGGGCGTTCATGGTCTGTCCTCTCGGGTTACCCGGCGAGCGCCGCCACCAGGGTATCGATGTTGCTACGCATCATCCCGACGTAGGTACCGGCGGGGCTATCCGGAGCGCCGAGCGCATCGGAGTAGAGCTCGCCACCCACACGCACCTCCTGGCCGGCAGCTCGAACGGCGGCCTGGACGGCCTCGATCGTGCGGGGCGAGATGGTGCTCTCGACGAAAATCGCTGGCACCTGGCGCTCCAGCACAATCGCGGCCAGGGCCTGGATGTCGGCAGTGCTGGCCTCGGTTTGGGTACTGATCCCCTGGACGGCCTCAACCTCAAAGCCATAGGCCCGAGCGAAGTAGCTAAACGCGTCGTGGGCCGTGATGATCACCCGGCGCTCAACCGGGATGCGCGCCGCCTGCTCCCGGATGTAGGTGTCGAGGGTATCGAGTTCGGCAAGATAGGCAGTGGTGTTGCGGGAATAGGTGGCCGAGTTGGTCGGATCGGCCTGGATGAGCGCATCGCGGATCACCTCGACCACTTGCTTCCAGAGGCGCACATCGTTCCAGACGTGGGGGTCGTACGGGAAGCCAGCCGATGGCTCCCAGTTCAGCAGCGTCAGCGGGTCGAGCGTGTCGCCGACGGCGACCACCGTCGTCCGACCGCTCTGGCCGATCTGCTCGAGCACCCGCTCCATCTGCGCCTCAAGGTGCAGGCCGTTGTAGAAGATCAGGTCGGCCTCCTGGAAGGTCCGCAAGTCGCCCTCGGTGGCGACGTAGGTATGGGGATCGATCCCGGGGCCAAGCAGCGTGGTGAGCTCGACAGTCTCGCCGGCGATGTTACGCACCGCATCGCCAAGCTGGCCGGTGGTGGCCACGACCTTCAGCTTGCCGCCCTCCGTGGAGGCGGCGGGCTGGGAGCCGCAGGCGCTAAGCAGCAGGGTGAGGAGCACGAGGAAAGGGATCAGGCGGGGCATTGGCAAACCTCTGCGGTAAAATTCGTCTCCAGAAAATCCATTTTTAGCCTTGCCTAAAATACCACATGCCCGCCCTCCGTGTCAAGGGGCTTGTGCCCTGGATGCAACCACAGAGCGCATACCGAAGGGCCAGCCGGAGCGTCAGCACAAAAAGAGACGCCCCGGGGGGCGTCTCTCACACCTCTATCGATCGCATTGTGAAGGGACCCAACGTGCTGCGTCTGCGCGGCGCCGCGAGCGCAAGCAGGTGCCATCTAGACGAGCTCGAACTCCTCGGCGTGCTCCATCACGGGCGCGGGCCGCGAGGCGGCCTTGCGGGCCTGGCGGCGGATGCGGGCGTCGATCTGGGCGAGCAACTCATCGGGCGTGACGGAAGCGGCCATCGCCGCGTCCACCAGACGCATCCGCGCGGTGCTATCGATGCGGGCCTCGCGCAGATAGGCGCGGGCCTCGGGGAGCTCCTGGGCGAACTTCTCGACACTGATCTGGGCGAAGCTGTTGTTGTACATTGCCATACCTCCTGGAAGTGAGCGTCCTCGTTGGCGACTCTCCCGGCGCCTGCCTCACTGCCGCCGCCGGGTTCGCGGCGCTCGTGCCGCGACTGATCTGAGTATAGCCGATCATCTGGACAAAATCAACAACTAGAGACCCCTTTTATTTGTACATTTTGTACAAATTCCGCCGATTTGCCGGCGCCAGGGAGATGGGCGTAGAATGGACACGGCCCGATTCAGCGGCACCCACAAGGAGGCAGCGATGCAATTCCGGCTCAGCGAAGACCAGCAGATGCTCCGTGAGATGGTGCGGCAGTTCGCCGAGAAAGAGGCGCGCCCGACCGTCGCCGAGCGCGACGAGCACGCCTTGTGGCCCGCCGAGCTCGTGCGCAAGATGGGTGAGCTCGGGCTGATGGGCGTTGCCGTGCAGGAGGAGTACGGCGGCGCCGGCCTGGACTACCTCTCCTACGCAATCGCGATCGAGGAGTTGAGCCGCGTGGACGCTTCCCTCGGCGTGATCGCCTCGGTCAACAATTCGCTCGTCTGCTACGGTATCGAGAAGTTCGGCAGCGAGGAGCAGAAGCGCGAACTGCTCGTTCCCCTGGCCTCCGGCCAGGCGCTTGGCGCCTTCTCGCTCTCCGAGCCCGGCGCCGGCTCTGATGCCGCCGCCCAGAAGACGACTGCCGTGCGCGACGGTGACAGCTACGTGATCAACGGGGTGAAGAACTGGGTGACCAACGGCGACCACGCCGATACGATCATCCTCATGGCGATGACCGATCCGTCCCGTGGCGCCAAGGGGATTACCGCCTTCCTGGTGGACACCCGCGCCCCTGGCTGTAGCGTCGTCAAGGTGGAGAACAAGCTCGGCATCCGCAGCGCCCATAGCTGCCAGATGGCCTACGATGGCTACCACCTGCCAGCCTGGCGCCGCCTCGGTGAGGAGGGCCAGGGCTTCAAGATCGCGATGACTATCCTCAACGCCGGGCGCATCGGTATCGCGGCCCAGGCCCTCGGCATCGCCCAGGCCGCCTATGAGGCCGCCCTCGGCTACACCAGGGTGCGCGAGCAGTTCGGCAAGCCCATCCACGAGTTCCAGGCCGTTGGCTTCACCCTCGCCGATATGGCCACCAGGATCAAAGCCGCCCGCCTGCTCACCTACGAGGCCGCCTGGCGCAAGGATCAGGGCCTCGACTACGTGCAGGATGTGTCGATGGCCAAGCTCTTCGCCTCGGAGACGGCGATGTGGACGGCCACCAAGGCCATTCAGCTCCACGGCTCAAATGGCTACTCCAAGGAGTACCCCGTGGAGCGCCACTTCCGCGATGCGAAGATTACCGAGATCTACGAGGGCACGAGCGAGATCCAGCGGCTCGTGATTAGCCGTGAGATTACCCGTGGCTAAAGCGGGGCCGACCCCGAACCGTGCAGGGCCCGCGCGCCCATCAGATCGGCGAAGTCTCGCGCAAAGCGGCCCACCCGCTTTGATCGAGCCTACCGACGCCCCCTGGAGGCGCTGCGGCCCCGGCCCCCCCTACACGGCGGGGAGTAGCCGGTTCAGCACCCGCACCAGCCGCTCCTGCTCGGCAGGCACCGGGTCGTCCAGGGTCACCTGGCAGAGCCTGCCACCCACCCTGGCCGTGATTTCGTAGCTATAGCCATCGGGCGTCGCCTGCCGCTTGCGGTGGCTCACCCGCGTGAGGCCACTCTGCAGCAGCAGGCGCTCCAGCACGCGCAACGCCTCGTCGGTCATGTGGCGGCGGCGGCCAGGCGTACCCTCCAGGGGTTCCACCCAACCGGAGCGCCGCACCACAATCCCCCGGCTGCTGAAGCGAAGCCCGCCGCTCTTTCGAAAGGCCACCAGCCCGCCACGGGGCAGCGCGAGTTGCTCGGCGTTGGCCTGGCCCGCGTCCGGCTCAGCAGGCTTCAGCGAACCCTCGTACTCGCCCGAGGCGGCCCCGCCGAGCGAAAAGCCGCCCGGGGGCAGGCCGGTCTGGTTCTCGCGCTCCTCAGGATCGCTCATTGCAGCACCGTGCTCTGGATGATGCGGTCGAACTGGCGCCGGGCCCGGGTGTACTCACTCTCAGGAGTGGCGAGGGTGAAGTAGTAAGACTGATTTCCAGCGATGACGATATACTCGCGGGCCCGCACCACCACCGGCAGCGCGGCCCGGCGCGGCTCATCGATCGGCTGGACGACATAGGCGTACTCAGAGACGAGGGCCCGGGCGCCGCCTACCTCACTCTCGGACTCGTCGAGGAAGTGGTAGGCCGTAAGACGCTGGCGCTCTTCCACCCGCCGGTCGAGCAAGGTCTGGAGCGTAGGTGGGGCGGCAGGGTCGAGTTCGCGCTGCTCAACACTGAAGGTCGTCTTGAAGGCCGAGGGCGTGTCCGGGTCTTCCACCTTCAGCGCAAGATCCTGGAGCGAGTCGACGCTATTCCAGGTGACGGGGTAGCTCAGCCGCAGCGGCGTCAACTCATCCTGAAAGCTACGGGTAGCGGTGGTGCGGTTGAGCATCAGCAGCAGGCCGCTGAGCAGGCACAGGGCGGCGATCAGCGCCACCCCCACATCCTTCGGGCGCATGCGCAGCCGGTAGATCTGCGCGCCGCGTGGTGCCGGGGTCATCGTCTGACTCCTTCACGAGCTCCGCCGCAACGTCACCGCAGTGGTCCGGCGCATGAGCGCGGCGAGAGTCAGGAAGGCCGCCACGGCCACGACCACGCCGAGGGCCAGGGAGCGCCAGTAGTCCACCTGCAGGCCGGCGGCGCTCACTTCGCCGATCAGCCAGCTGAAGACGCCATTGAGCAGGGTGGCCAGAGCGTAGCCGGCCGGCACCCACCACACTGGCTTATGTTCGAACCTGGCCTCGGCCATGAACCAGCCCTGGAGTCCGCCGAAGGAGGCCGCCGCCAGCGCCGTCGTCGCCGTCTGCACCGCGCCGGGGCCGAGGGCCACCCCATCATTGGCGAGCACGAACGCGAGATTGGTGACGGTCGCCACTCCCAGGCCGGCCACCGTGCCATAGACAATCCCGTCCATGCGCTCGTCGAACTCCTCGGTATCGTAGACGAGCAGGCGGATCGCCAGGTAGACGATCGCCTGGTAGGTAGCGCCGACGATCAGGATGGAGGCGAGCAGCGAGGAGAGATCGGTGCGGGGAGCCCATTCGTCCACCCGGAACCACTCGGTGATCAGCCGCCGGGCCACCACATCGGTGAGCAGGGCCGCCAGCAGAAAGACGGCCACGATCCGGTGCTTGGGTTCGGGCTCCAGCCGATCCTGCTGGTAGAAGAAGCCGAGCCACAGGGCCGAGGGCACCACGGCCAGCAGGATGCCAACCAGGAGCAGCGGGGCGCCACTCAGCGGGCCGATGGCGTTCGCCAGCAGCGCCACCACCCCCGCCAGCAGCGCCATGCCGACGATCTGCACCACGGTGGCACGCCAGAATCCGGTGTGGGGCCGGTTCACAGCAGCGTAGTGGCGGGCGCAGTAGGCCCGGCCACCGAGGATATTGTACGGCGGAGCCAGCCGCTCGTGGCACACGCAGCACTCGATGTCGTCATCGTGGGACATGTCATCGTCCTCGTCGTAGCTGAGCGTCTACCCGGTACGGATTGGAGGCGTCGGCCGGAATGGCCACCTCGTCGTTGGCGATGATCGGACGGTAGCCGCTCCCAAAGACGATCACGCTGTAGCGCTGGCCCCGGGGGACAGCCTCCTGGGTCTGGAAGATGCCCTGCCGGTCGGTGGTACCGTAGGTCAGCACCTCATCGGCGGTCAGGTTGTCGTCGGCGGCCGCCTGGCTTGCGCTGATGCCGGGCTGCATCACGAAGAACTGCACGCCCTCAATGCCCCGGCGGGTGGAGGCGTCGATGACCTGACCCTGGATGTAGACCAGGTCCTGGCTACCCGTGGGTGGCGCGGCGGGGCCCTCCCCGGTGGTACAGGCCGCCAGCAACACGTCGTCGACGAACATGCTCGAGACGTTGCCGCGCGGGTTCTCGGCGGCAAAAACGACCCGCACCGTCTTGCCGGCCAACTGGGAGAGATCGAAGCTCACCTCGCGCCAGGTGTCGTCGCCCTGGCTGGATGGGATCTCCTCCAGCACGGCCAGCGGGTCACCACTGGTTGTGGCCAGCAGCGTACTAAAGATCGCCTCGCCGGAGAAGGCGCCGAAGAGCCCGGTCGTCTCCAGGTGGATGAGGCGGGCGTAGCGCAACTCCACGCGCGTGGCGTTGGCGGGCACGCGCACATCCTGGTAGATATACTGGAGTTGCTCCTGGTCGGTGCCACCGAGCCAGGCGCTAAAGCGACCGCTGCGGGGTAACTGCGTATCGATGATCGGCGTATTGCCGCGCACCACCTCCACCCAGGGGTCACGCTGCTCGAATCCGCCGGCCACGATGATGTCGCTGCAGCCTGCGGGAAGCGCCGGCGAGGGAGCCTGGGGCGCCGGGCCGCCGGAGGGCGTATCGCCGGGGTCAACCACCGGGCCGCCGGGCACCG
This sequence comes from Chloroflexi bacterium OHK40, assembly GCA_004367505.1. Taxonomy (GTDB): domain Bacteria; phylum Chloroflexota; class Chloroflexia; order Chloroflexales; family Chloroflexaceae; genus OHK40. The sequence continues at coordinate 9,931 of SFCB01000016.1, forward strand.
CGCCGGCGGTCGTGATGCCCACCTGCGCAAAGGCTTGCCGCACCGCCTCCACATCGGCGCCATCGCCATAGAGATCAGCAGCGGCCCGCACGCTGGCATTGGCGGCATCCACAAAATCGGCGGTGGGGGTGAGGTACTGGGTGAGGGCACGGTAGGCGATCTGCTCCGTCTTCTCCCGGCCCAACTGCTGCGCCATCAGGTAGTGAGCGTAGTTGGGGATCCCGCTATTGATATGCACGCCGCCATTGTCGGCGCGCCGGGAGTTGGGCAGATTGGCATACTCAGCCATCGTGGCCGGCTGGCCGACGCCCTGCAGCGGGTTGCGCGGGTCGTAGAAGCCACCGGCGTTGGGGTCTTGCAGGCTGCGCAGGTAGGGCGTCGGGTACGGCGGCGACTTGATCACCTCCTCACCGATCGTCCAGTTCTCGCGGTCGATCATGGCGCCGAAGACGTCGGCGTAGGACTCGTTGAGCGCGCCGGACTGCACCTCGTAGACCAGGTTGGCGGTTGTCTCGATCACGCCGTGGGTGAACTCGTGGCCCACCACGTCGAGGCCGAAGGGCAGGGGGCGGAAGATCCGGCCACCATCGCCATAGATCATCTGGGCATACTCGCCCACCCAGGCGGCATTCTCGGCATCCTGCGGGTCGCTGCCGAAGTTGACCGTGGAGACGAGCGGCATCCCGGCGCCGTCGATCGAGTCGCGCTGGAAGGTATTGAAGTAGTAGTCGTAGACCACGCCAGCCCCATCATGGGCGGCCTGGGCCACCTGGTCGCGGGAGCGTTCGCCCTCATCGATCATCAGCCGGCCGGGGATGCGGGTCGTATTCCCGGCGGTAAAGGTACGCCGGCGCTTAATCGGCATCACGCCATCGATCGCGTGGACCACCACCGGGCGCCGGGCGTTCACGAAGTAGCTCCACTGGCCGAGCGGCGCAGCGGTAAGGATCGTCACCTGCCAGACGAGCGTCGCGGCGCCGCGCTCGTCCACATAGACGGCCAGGCGCGTCTCCTCGGGAGCAGGCTCGATCACGATCTTGGCCAACTCAAAGGGCAAGAGCTGCTCCTCGCGCAGGTTGGCGAGGGCCACCTCCATCGCCTGCGCGGGGGTGAGGGATGGTGTCACCGAGGGCAACTCGATCTGCGGGTGAAACTGGCCGTTCACCGCCACCACGCGCTCGTGCGGGTCGAGGTGCACCACCAACTGGCGCCCGAAGACGGGCAGCCCACGGTAGACCTGGTCGAGCCGGACGTGGCTAAATCCGAGCTGTTTATCGGGCTCAAGGCGCAAAAGGCGAAGCTCATCGGCGGCGGAGCGCAGCCCGAAAAGCGCGCGATTCTGGTCGAGAAAACCGCGAGCGATCGCCTCGGGGTTGCCCACCTCGACGCTGGTGGGGGTATAGGGCAGCCGGTCATCCGCGTAGCGGGGCGCTACGAACTCGGCCACACCGGTGCGCTCGTGGAAGCTGGCGTCGATCGGCGCCGTAGCACGGGCCTGCAACGCCGCCAGCGCCTGGCGTGGCGTCATCGCGCCGCCAAGAGTGAACGGCTCGCGCGGGGCCAGAGACGGTGCGAAGCGAGTGAGCGGTTGGTGCTGCGGCCATACGAGCGGCGCAACAGCCAGCACATAGACGAGGGCGAGCAACGCCAGCGGCAACTGCTGGCGCCCGAGGGCGAGGCTACGCTTCTTCACGAGCAACCCCGGATCTGGGCGCGATGGGATACCGTCACTATACCACAGGTGGAGACGGCCAGAGGCGAGGCGGCGTCACAGCGCCGGATCTACTCGCCGCCCTCGCGGGCGAGGTAGTACGTCATACTGTGGAGCACGGCCACCGGATCGATGTAGCGCACCCAGACATCCTCCGGCGTCTGGAGGACGACGGGGGCATAGTTGAGGATGGCGCGCACACCCGCCTCAACCAACTGGTCGGCCACACTCTGGGCCACGGTGGCGGGCACAGCGATAATCGCGAGGCGGGCGTGGTGCTCGCGGATCACGGCGCGGAGCTGCGAGAAGTCCTGGATCGTGAGGTCGCCGATCTGCTGGCCTACCTTGGCCGGGTCGGCGTCGAAGAGGCCGACGATCTGCAAACCCTGGGAGTGGAAGCCCTCGTACCGCGCGATTGCCTGCCCGAGCGAGCCGACCCCGACGAGCACCACTGGCCACTTATGGGTCAGCCCGAGGATACGCTCGATATGGTTCAGCAGCTTCTCGACATCGTAGCCAATGCCCTGCTTGCCAAACTCGCCGAAGTAGGAGAGATCCTTGCGGATCTGCGCTGCCGTGACATTGATGCGCTCGCCGAGCTCCTGGGAGGAGACCGAATGGACACCCTCTTCGAGCAGGTAGCGCAGGCTACGGGCATAGAGCGGCAGCCTACGGATCACGACATCAGGGGGTGCATCAAGACGTTCCACGCCGGCCTCCCCGGGAGTACGCGCGCCAGGTTTCGTGAAGTGTAGCACGAAGTTTCGGGCCATGTCAAGCTGCCCGTCCGGCGTCCTGACGCTCTGTAGGAAGTACCAACACCGCAAGCGCCAGGAGAGGTGGGCTACCGCTTCCGGTTGGGCAAGCGGAAGGTCAGCAAGTTCGGGCGCTCCACTTCGGGACGATTCAGGAAGGCATCTTCGCCGGGGCGCATGTTGGGCTTCATCTCCAGCCAGGCATCGCGCTCGGCCTTGGCGCGGCGCAGCAGATCTTCCACGGCCGCTTCGTCGCCCGCCTCGAGCTGCTCGCGCACATCGAGCAACAGGCCAACCATGTCGTTGATCCAGCGCGTGAGGCCCTGGCGATTGGTGAGCATGATGTCGCGGTGCATCGCCGGGTCGCCCGAGGCGAGGCGCGAGACATCGCGGAACCCGGTAGCGGCCAGAGGCGCCATCTCCTTCCAGGCGGGGCTCCGGCTTGTGATCGTCATCAGGCCTACCGAGAGGAGCAGCGGCAGGTGCGAGATCCCGGCCACGTAGGCGTCGTGTTCCTCGGGGTCAATATAGTAGGGTTTGGCACCCACGGTGCGCACCAGCGCCTCGACGGCATCGAGGGCGGGCTGGGGCGTGCTGCGGCTGGTCGTCAGGCAGTAGACAGCGCCCTTGAACAGGTCGGGGTCGGCCGCGCCCGGGCCAGCCTGCTCCTTCCCGGCCATGGGGTGCCCACCGACGTAGGCGATCCCGCTGGGGAGGAGGCTGGCGGCCCAGGCCCCAACCTCGGCCTTCGTACTGGCGACATCGGTCACTACCGCGCCTGCGGGGAGCAAGCTGGCCAGCTGGCCGAAGACCTCACGCACCGCCTGGACCGGGGTTGCCACCACGACGATGTTGCTGTCACGGACGGCCTCGGCGAGGGTGCGGCTCTCGCGGTCGATCGCGAGGCGGCCACGGGCCTCCTTCATCACGCGCTGGTCCCGGTCGAAGCCGAACACCTCGACCGGGCCAAGGGGCGATTCGCTGGCATCGGCGCTGCGGAGAGCCATGCCCAGCGAGGTGCCGATCAGGCCCAGGCCCACGATGGTGATCCGGATCATACAACCTCCTGTGGCAAGCACGCACTAGAACCACACCGCTCCCGAGCTTCCTTCAGGGCACCTCGGCCCGCACCTGGGAGAGGAAGAGCAATTCGGCGATCACCAGGGCCAGGGCGAGCAGGAGCAGGCTCACCCAGGTGAGCACGCGCAGCCCGGCGAGCGCGGCCACCATCGTCACGAGCAGGCCCATCTCATACGACTGCCGCCGGACCCGGCGGCCGTCCAGAGCGCGGGCACGCGCCTGGAACAGGCGCACACTCACGGCGTGAACCAGGGGCCGAGAGAGGGCGGCGCCGCAGAGGAAGAGCGCGGCCAGGAACAACCCGTAGACCGGCAGCTCCGGCAGGGCCAGGAGCCAGTCGCGCGGGGCGGGCACGAAGGCCAGGCAGTAGAGCAAGAGTGCGGCCCCCACGGTGCCCTCCACGGTGAGCCCGGTGAGCCCGAGTGCCCGCTCCACAGGAGCAAAGGTGAGCAGCGGCGCGGCGAGCCCCAGAACGTAGAAGAGCAAGCGCTGGGGCGCCAGCAGATCGGCCTCGGCGCCCACCTGGCCGAAGAACAGCAAGGCCAGCGCCCCGGCCCAGCAGAGCCCAGCGGCGACAGCGAGCAGCAAGGAGGTCTGGCTACTGGTGGTTCCCATGCGGCGCTGGAGTGCCGAACGCGCGTGCTCAGGCCTTCCCTCCCGAACAACCGTGACCGCCCAGATCAGGTGGGCCCATGGGCGGCATGCGACGGCCCCACAGCGTTCTCCAACGCTAGACTCGGGCCATCCGCTGGCGGAGCAGGTGATCGGCCAGCACGAGCGCGAGCATCGCCTCGGCGATCGGCACAAGCCGGGGGAGCACCGTCGGATCGTGGCGACCGTGGACCTCGATCGTGGCCGGGTTCCCCTCCCGATCGACGGTCTGCTGTGGGCGCGCAATGCTGGCAGGTGGCTTGGCGGCCAGGCGCACAACGATCTCCTCGCCGGTCGAAATCCCCCCGAGGATCCCGCCGTGGCGGTTCGTCGCGGTGCCGATCGCGCCATCCAGGCGGCGTACAAACGGGTCGTTATGCTCAGAGCCGCGCAGGCCGGCCACAGCGAAACCCTCGCCCAGTTCCACCCCCTTGATCGCCGGGATCGAGAACATCGCCTTCCCGATATCGGCCTGGAGCTTGTCGAAGACCGGCTCGCCGAGGCCTGGCGGCACGCCACGGGCACGGACCTCGACCACACCGCCGAGCGAGTCGAGCGAGCGCCGGGCCTCATCCACGCGCTCAACCATCAGGGCGGCCACCTCGGCGTCGGGGCAGCGCATGATGTTGCGCTCAATCTCCGCCTCGTCGAAGGTGCGGGCCCGCAAGTCGTCGCCGAGCTGCAAGGTATAACCAATGATACTCACGCCAGCACGGGCGAGCAGCAACCTGGCGACGGCGCCACCAGCCACGCGCCCGATCGTCTCCCGGGCGCTGGAGCGCCCACCGCCCCGCCAATCCCGGAAGCCGTACTTCACGTCCCAGGTATAGTCGGCGTGGCCGGGGCGGTAAAGATCCTTAATATTCTCGTAGTGGCCCGGCTTCGCATCGGTATTGAAGACGAGCATCGTGATCGGGGTGCCGGTGGTACGCCCCTCGAAGACGCCCGAGAGGATCTGCACCTGGTCGGGCTCCTGGCGCTGCGAACTGACCTTGCTCTGGCCAACGCGGCGGCGGTTGAGCTCGTGCTGGACATGCTCGACCGTAAGTTCCAACCCGGCCGGGCAGCCATCCACGGTGCAGCCCACGGCCGCCCCGTGAGACTCGCCCCAGGTGGTGAGACGGAAGGCTTGTCCGAAGCTGTTGCCTGGCATGCGGATACCGGATTCTGGAGGCTAACGACCGGGGGCCGGGGTGCGGCAACACGTATAGTACCACAGGATGCGCTCAGCCGTTACTGCGCGCGGGCGGCAGGTAGGTGAAGTAGAGCAGGTGGTAATTGATCGAGCCGTCGGGCTGGCGCTCGCCACGCCAGAGCGCGTAGTAGGGCACGCTGCTGTCGCACCCGAAGTGGGGCGGGCATGGCGCGGCAAGCTCGTAGTCACCAACGGTGACCGCGAAGACTGGCGGGCGCAGCATGCCGTGGCGCACGGCGAGCAGGCTGAGGGGGCAGGTAGCGAGGAGGCCGGCCAGGAGCACAACCATGCCAGCGATCAACGGGGGGCGCCGGTGCGATCCAGCGTGCCGGTCGTTCATCGGCAACTCCTACCGTCGTACGCGCCGGGCTACCGGGCCGGCATAGCGTGCCGCGTCTCTACGCTCCCCTGTCCCCTGTCCCCTGGCTCACGAAGCGAGCAACTCTTTGCCCCAATCCACCCGTTGCCACTCTGCAAGCACTCGCTCGTAGACCCCGAGGGTAGCACAGGCCACCCGGGGCCAGGTGTAGAGCTCGCGGATCTCGCGCAGGGCGGCGGCGGCCCGCGCACGGGCCATATCGGGGCGGATCAACGAGGCGATCACCGCGTCGGCCAGGGCGCCAGGATCATCCCTGGGGACCACCAGGCCGGTAACGCCATCCTGCACCACCTCGGCCAGGCCACCGGCATCGCTCACCACCAATGGGCAGGCGTTGGCGAGGGCCTCGAGCGCAACGATGCCGAAAGGCTCGTAGAGCGACGGGAAGATCGCCAGATCGGCGGCGTGGTAGAGCCGGTCACGGTCCTCATCGGTGACAAAGCCGACGAAGGTCACCTGATCGCGCACCCCGAGGTCGGTCGCCTGCGCTTTCAGCGTATCCAGCAGGTCACCGGTGCCCGCGATCACCAGCCGGGCGGGCACCTGGCCAACCACCGTCGGCCAGGCATTGATCAGCACATGCAGGCCCTTCTCGTAGACGATCCGGCCCACATGGAAGGCCATGCGCTCATGATCAGCCGCATAGCGGCGGCGGAACGAAAGCCAGTGCTCGGCGTCGTAGAAGGGCGTGCCGCTCAGGTGCACCCCGTTGGGCACCACATCGAGCTTATCGGGCGGGGTCTCAAAATACTCGTGGAGCTGCCCGGCCATAAAGCGCGAGCAGACGATCACGCGCCAGGCCTCGTAGGTCAGCTTCCATTCGAGATCGTTGATCCGCTGGGCGGAAGGTCCGTGCAGCCACCCACGCCCCCGGCCCCGCTCGGTGGCATGGATGGTAGCGATCAGTGGCACACGCCAGGCGTGCTTGAGCGCGATCCCAACCTCGGCTGCCAGCCAATCATGGGCGTGGACGAGATCGAAGCGGCCATGGATGGCTTGCAACTCGTGGGCGGCCTTGATGAGCCCCTCGCCGGCGTGAGCGACGAAGGCTGGGTAGTCGGTTCCGGGTACGCCCGGCACGTCCACCCGCCGCACGACCACGCCGTCGCTCGTCTCACGGTGCGGGCCATCGCGTAAACGGGGCGCCACGGCGCTCACGCGCACGCCCTGGCTGGCGAGGGCGGGCAGCAGTTCGGCAACGTGCCTGCCGAGGCCCCCGACGATATAGGGAGGATACTCCCATGCGATCTGGAGCACATGCATAGGGGCGGATTATAGCATTGCGGCGCTGTGTCAACAAGTGTGTGGGCCTCAAGCAGGCAGGGGCTTCCTCAGCGCACCAGAGCACCGCTTCCCAGGAAAAAGGCAAGCTGTTCGAAGAGGAACGCTTGCTGTTTCGTTTCGTTGAAGGGAACGGGGCGATCTGCTATGCTTGAAGAGAAAGCACCCCGCGCCAGAAGCCCATCCTGGCCCGGCGCACAACGAAAGCGCAAGCCTATGGCTCAGCCCCCCGACCCCGGGATGTCGCCCGAGCGGCGCCGCGAGCAGATCATGAGCTACCTCAGCGCCCACGATCGGGCCTCGGTCGGCGATTTGAGCCACGTACTCGGCGTTTCAGAGGTAACCATCCGCAAAGATCTTGATCTCCTCGAGTCGCAGGGGTTGCTGCTGCGCACCCACGGCGGTGCAATGGCCTCGGGCCGAGGGCGCCTGGAGCTTCACTTCGCCACTCGCGAGCAGCAGCACCTTGAGCAGAAGCGCCGCATCGCCCAGCGCGCCGCCGCCCTCATCCACTCGGGCCAGCGGATCTTCCTCGACGCCAGCACCACCGCGCTCCAGGTTGCCCGCCTGATCAAGGATCGCGAGGAGCTCACGGTGGTGACCAACGGGCTCTACACGGCCCTCGAGCTGACCTTCAGCCCGGGTGTTACCACCGTTGTTGTCGGCGGTACCATGCGGCACCGCTCCAGCTCGCTCGTCGGCAGCCTGAACGCTGATCTTCTACAACGGCTGCGGATCGATCTCGGTTTCTTCGGCGCCCGAGGCGTTACCGCCGAGGGACTGATGGAGGGCGACCTCGACGAGGCTCAGCTGAAGCAGCGCCTGGTTCAGGCCTCGCGCCTCACCGTCGGGATCGTCGACTCGAGCAAATTTGGCCTGAGCGCCTTTAGCATCTTTGCGCTGCCCCACGAGATCGACCGCATCATCACCGACACGGCCGCCCCTCCGGCAATCGTAGACGCCCTGCGCGCCCAGGAGATCGCCATTGAGCTGGTGTAGCCGGGGCGTGCCAGCAGCCTCAGCCACCCGCGATCAGCCAGCCGTCCAGCGGGGGGCCTCGGCGCTGAGGATGGCGCGCCGCGCGGGACCGAACCCGGCCGCGCGCAGTTCGGCCTCAAGGGTATCAAGGAGCGCGGCCAGATCGGCCCGGGCGGTCGCGTGGAGCGCCTCGCTCACCACCAGCGCCCGCCGGGTGCCGTCGCTTACGGTGGAGCGGCGGCTCTGGCGAAACGTCCAGCGGCGCGCATGCACCTGCCGCTCGCCGTCGGCGAAGATGACCTCGCCCGGCTCGGGCCGCTCCTCTTCGCCGCTGAAAGCCTGGTAGCGCTCATCGCCGTCGGCTGGCCGCACCTCGATGGATCCGGCCACCTGGTCGAGATCGATCACGGCGACGGGCAGCGCGTAGGCAAGCGATACGGCATTGCAGAGATCCACCAGCGGGTGCAGGCTAGGGAGGCTGCCCTCTTTGCGAAAGCGCCGCAGCAGCGCCTCGGCTGCCGAGCGATACTGCGTCGGCTTGAGGCCCATCTGGCTGAAGGCCCGCCGCCATGCCTGCACCTCCGGCAGGTCGGACTCACTCGTCCCCGCCAGGCGGGCTCGCGCACGCACGAACAGCGGCTCCAGGCGGGGGGTCATCACGACGCCGGGGTGCACATCCTCTACCAGCAGCAAGCCCGGCACCAGGGTAGGGAAGGCGGACCAGATCGCCGGGACGTGTTCAAAGGAGAACATCATCGTCATTGTTGTTTGCGCCGGCGCTGTTTTGCGGCAAGCAGCGCGGCAAGCGGATCGTCGGCAACAGGCGTGGGCTCGGCGGGCGCCGGCGCGGGCTCGGCGGGCCGGGGAACCTCTGGGGGTGCGGTAGGTTGAGCAAGGGGCACAGCGGGCGCTGGCCGCCGGGCGCGTGTGCGAGCCGCCCGCAGGCGCGCAAGGCTTTCGTCGGGGTCAGGAGTCGCCGGGGCGCGCCGGGGCGCCAGGCCCACACGCCAGCGCTCCAGGGCCGGCTCCAGATCGCGCCGGCGCGGGAAGATCCGGCGCAGGGCGATATCGAGCGGCAGCAGGGCCAGGACAAGCCAGAGGAGCGGGAGCGCCACCTCAGACACCCGGCCAACCTGCTGCCCGACCGGGGCAAACAACCCCTCGGGCGGCGGCGCAGTGCGGCCACCGGTGAGCGCGGCCAGATCGGCTAGCAGCGGCGCACCAGCCGTGGCCGGGCCGTACTCGGGTGAGTAGCTCACAACCAGACCACCGCTCACCGCCCCGATGGCCTGCCCGGCACCATCAAGAGCCGCCACCTGGGCCAGATAGACGCCAGGGTCATCGGCGGGCACCACGGCCCGGTAGCGGCCCAGACCCACCTCGCTGAAGTTCAGGCTGGCGGCGCGGCCCTGCGGATCGAGCAGGCGCCCTTGCAGGCTGCCAGCCTCGACGGGGCGCCCATCCTCACCGGTCACGAACAGATCGAGCACGGCGCGGGCACCTTCGGCGCGCGCCTCCAGGGCCAGGCGCCCGGCGCTGGGCGGGGGCAGCAACGCATCCACCAGCCCGGCGGCAAAGGGCGCAAACGGCTCCCAGCCAAGCCAGTCAGCGGCCCACTGCCCCTTAAGGTCGCTCGTCCAGGCGAGCGCCCGCCCGAGGCCCACCTGCCACACCGCGAGCACCGGCGCGCCATCGGGGGCCACCAGCAGCGTACGGGCGGTACTACGGGGGGCGGTGGCGTTGTAGCCGTAGAGGGGCGGCAGCGGCCCGAGGCCGCGCACGGGCGGCGCGGGCAGCGCGATGGCCGGCGTGAACGGGCCTTCGACGATGTCGCGGTTGGCGGCGCGCACCGTCTCGCGGAGGAAGATCTCCGGCACCTCGCCGGCCTGCGTCACCCGATAGAAGGCCCCGCCACCGCGCCGGGCCACCTGCTCCAGACCGGGGTTGGCATCGCCCCCGATGGAGACAACCGTCACCGTAGTGCCCTGGTCGCGCATGCTATCGATCAGATCACCATAGTTGCTCTCGTCGAGCCCATCGGTAAGCAGGATCATGTGCTTCACGCGGGCATTGGCAGCAGCGAGGGGGGCGGCGGCAGCGGCCACACCCGCGCGGATGTTGGTACCGCCGCCCAGGCTCACCTGGCCCAGCGCCTCCTCCACGGCCAGCAATGCCGGCAGCGGCTGGAGCGGCAACACCTCACTGGCCAGATCGTCGAAGACGTAGATCCCCAACTGGTCGCTGGAGGCGAGGCCCTGGGTGGCGAGGAAGACCGCGTCCTTGGCCAGGTCGAGCTTCGTGCGGCCCTCGCCTGCGGGCTCAACCATGCTCCCGCTCCGGTCGATCACCAGGGCCAGGGCCAGGTCGGGGCGCTCCTCACGAGGCGGCGGGTCGAGCTCCACCGGCAGCACGTCGGCGATCGGGGTGCGGCGCCAGCCACCGGCACCGAAACTCGCCTCACCGCCCACCATCGCCAGGCCGCCGCCCTGGTCGCGCACATAGGCGGCAAGGGCCCGCTGGGCCTCGGGCGTCACGGCTGCGGCCGACACATCGACGAGCAGCACGGCAGCGAACTGCCGCAACTCCGCCGGATCAACCGGTGTCCGGGCCGGAGCGCGCTCCTCGACCCGCATCCCGGCGGCCCGCAGGGCAGCGCCAAGTGGGGCGGCACGGTCGGCGCCACCCGTTACGATCAGCACCCGTGGTGGGCCAGCCACCTCGGCGAAAGCGGCGGCGCGGTTGTTGAGCGGCTGGCTGTCGCCGGGAGCCGTGACACGGGCCTCCAGGCGGCGGAAGCCGGCCTCGCCGGCGGGAATACGCACCTGCAGCGTGATGTCGCCCGGCTCCAGGAGCACATCCTCGGTGGCAACGAGATCGCCATCGGCGAAGAGCTCCACGCGGGCCTGGCCGCTGAGGCCGCTCTGCAGCCGGACAGCGAGTGGCAACTCCTGGCCTTCGCGAGCCACGGGCGGAGCCTCCAGCGCTGCCACGAGCACATCGGGGCCGCGCTCGACAGCCAGGGGCATCACCTCGATCGGCACACCGCGCAGGGCGGCCAGGCGGGCGGCCTCAATCGCGCGGCCTTCATTCTCGGCCCCGTCCGAGAGCAGCACCAGGCGCTTCTGGCGTTCGGCTGGCAGCAAGGCCAGCCCGAGCTGGATGGCGTCTTCAAGATTGCTGCGGCTCGTCACAACTGCCGAGGTCAACCCACGCAGCGGCGCCAGCGGCCCGGGGGCCCGCTCGACGGCGGCGGCGGCCCCGAAGACTACTACCGCCACCTGATCGCCCGGCTGACCCACCGCGATCGCGTCGTTCACATACGCTACCGCCCACTCACGCTGGGCTGGCGAAAGCGAGTCGCTGCCATCGATCAGAAAAACCACCGCCGTATCCTCGACGGCCCGCACCACCTGTACCCCGGCGAGCGCCATCACCAGGGCGGCAAGGATCACCGTGCGCAACGCGACGAGGGCGAGGTAGCGGCTCCGGCCAAGCCGCGCGCTGTTCGGCACCCGCGTAAACCACGCAAAGAGCCAGAAGGCGGGCAGGAGGAGCAGCGCCCAGAGGAAGAGCGGGTAAATAAAGGAGAGGCTCACACCAACTCTCACGCTTCACGGCCCACCCTCACCTGGCGGAGGATGCGCGTAGGCACGGCAACCCCGGAGGGTCCGGCTGATCCGACGCTCGCCCAGGTGATCATACCCTGCCGGGTGGTCACCGTCAATGGCGGCCTGGCCCCGCTCGGCGCCCCGCTCGCGCGACGTGCAGCGCGACTGAGCGCGGAGCGGTCGCGCTCAATCGCGCTGGGCCATCGCCAGCCTGGCCCAACCTGCCCCCGCTCATCACACTCCAGCGTACCCTCGCGCAGGTGGTACACTATCGCCTATGAGACGCTACCTGCTTACGATTGCGGCCATTGCCACGCTGCTCGTGGCCTGTGGCGGACCACCGCCGCAGCCTGCCACCCCGCCACCGGGCTCGGTGGCCCCAACCCCGGCCACTCCCGAGGCGGGGCCAACCGCCGCTAGCACGCCTGCCCAGCCAACGCCGGACGTACCAACCCCGGTCGCCCAGCCGCTCCCCGCTCCGCTCTATGTGCTCGAGCTCGGCCAGGTGGCCCGCATCGAGCGCGACGGCACAACCCGCGCCGTGCTCACCGCTGAGCAGAGCGAGCTGCAGGGCGTCCCCCCGATCGCCGAGTTCACTGTCTCACCCCTCGGCACGCTCGCCTATGTGGTGGGAGACCGCGCCGCCGACCGGCTGGTGGTTGCCGATGCGCGCGGCGAGGGTCGCCGCACTCTATACGAGCAGTCCGGCCACGAACTGAGTGATCTGCTCTTCACCCCCGATGGCGAGACACTGCTGTTCCGCCTGCTCAACAATCGCGAGCCGCCTGATCTCCCCAGCGGCCTCTACCGCATCCCCGTGCTGGGGGGCTCGCCCGAGCTCCTGCGCGCCGACGACGAGGTAGACGACCCGGTGAACCCCTCACGGGCCATCAGCGCCTACCTGCCCGTCGCCCTGAGCCCTGACGGCACCAGCCTGCTCGTGAATGTCCGTTCGCTTTTCTACGAGGACTGCACCCCTGGTGTGATGCCCGCCGCCGGCGGTGAGGTGGCCCGCGTGCAGCTCCCGGCGGGGGTAGCCGCCTACTGCGGTGAGGCCGCCTGGTCAGCCGAGGGCGATGCGATCCTCTTTCTCGCCGGGCCCGCCGATGGCCCCGACGCCGGCCCCCAGCTCTGGCGCGCCGGTGCCGATGCTTTGGCGCCCACTGGCCTGCTGCCTGCCGGTCTGTACGGCCGGGCACCCCTCGGGATGCCGGGCGGCGCGATCCGCCTCTTCCTGGCCCGCGTCGAGCGCGATGCGACCGGCGCCGTCACCGGCGGGACCTTTGTGCTCGGCGAGCTCCCAGCCGATGGCGGCGAAGCCATTCCCCTCGGCGTACCGTTCGTCGAGCGCCTGGAGCGGGCCCTCTGGGCGCCCGATGGCAGTGGGGCCATCGTTGAGGTCAGTTCCGACACGGCTGCCTCACTCCTGCGCTGGATGCCAGCCGATGGCGGCGAGCCCCTCGATCTTCCCAGCACTGAGAGTAGCGTGGGTGGTCTCGCCTGGGGCCCCTAACGCCGGTAGGGACTCACCTATGGTCGCGGCGTGCAGCACCCTCGCGGCGGGCGTGCGAGACGCCTGCCCGCCGGCTGAAGCCGTGGGCTACCGCCCTGCGAAGCCGGCCTACACCGACGCGCTCCGGCTCCGCTGGCAGCTTGTGGTGAGGCCCCGGTGGGCCTCACCGCCACGGCGCGCGCAGCCCACAGCGGCACCGAGCGCACGGAGACGCGAACCGCACAAGCAAAGCCCTGGCTCCTCGGATCTTCTGTGGTACTATCTTGCTCGAAACGGCTGCGTCATCTGCGGAAGGTGGGAGCGCGTGAGAACACTGTCCGCGTGCACTTCTCCGCTTCCTGGCGCTTGGTGCTTGCGTCAGGGTGAGCGATCGGCCAGCGTGCCTGCGGGCGCGGAGCGACCAAATGGGCGGGATCGTGCTCTACCTGATAACCCTGGCGCTGGAGTCAATCAGCGTGGCGGTGCGTTTCGCCCTGGTGGCTAGTGTCGCTAGCGTGCTCGTCGGGCGCGAGGCGGGGATCGCCATCGGCGTCATCGCTGGCCTGGCGCCCGTCGTCTACTCGCTGGCAGCCCTTGCCGGCCTCCCTCGTGGCCATTTACTCACCCGCGCGGCGGTTGGAGGCCGCCGGCTCACCCCGGCGGAGGAGGCCCAACTCCACCGTGCCCTGGCCGTGCCACGGGCGCAGGGCGTGCCCATCCCCGGCCGCATCTTTGCCGTGGACCGGGAGGGACTCAACGCCTTCGTCTCCGGGCGCACGCTCTACATCCACCGCGAGCTCTTCACCCACCCGGGCCTGCCCGCCGTGCTCGCCCACGAGCTTGGCCACTACAACAGCCTCGACGGGCGCCTCAGCAGCGCAATCTTTGGCCTCACCCTGCCCGGCGGATTCCTGATCACTTACACCTTGCTCAGCGTATTGCAGTGGGTGGCCTACGGCTTCTTTATGCTGCTCCTGGGCCTCTTCGTAATGGTCTTCCTGCTCGCGCGGCTCAACATCTGGGGCCTGTTGCGGGGCCTCTTCGCTCTCAGCGTCACCATCACCCGCTTCACGATCATCTTCGCCGTCGGCGGCGTTGGCACGGCGCTCCTCGGCTCCCTCTGGCGCAACTACTACCTGCAGCGCGAGTATGCCGCCGACGCCTACGCGGCCCGGCTGGGCTACCGCGACGCCCTGATCGACTTCTTCGAGCGCGAGGTGCTCAGCGATGTGAGTATCCCCTGGTACACCACCCCGACCCACCCACCTACCACCCGCCGCATCGCCGCCCTGCAGGCCCTCGGCCAGCCAGGCCTGCGCCCCACCCGCGCGCGCCCCGGACGGCATGCCCTCCGGCCCTGGGCCATCGCCGCGGCGGTGGGCACGGGCCTCCTCGCACTGATGCTCGTTGCCACCCTGACACTGGGCCTGGGCGCCAGCCCAACCCCTACCCCACCGCCCGCCCCAGACC
>SFCB01000254.1 GCA_004367505.1 Chloroflexi bacterium OHK40
CCTCGACGCCCACCTTCGCCGGCGTGACCCACGCGCGCCAGGGTGTCGTTCCCGCGCACGCGGGAACCCAGCGCCCCGTGTGCGTGGGGCGCCTCTCCCGTCCAGGGGGATGCATGCGTGGCTTTGGGGAGCGTTCCACCGCGCTGGACAGCGCTGCGGTTCCCTCACGGCCCTGGCGACCATTCCGTTGAGCCACGCGGCACGATCATGACGGGGTGCCGCAGTGTGCCTTCCACCACCCGTGCGTGCGCCCCAGACGGAGGGCACACGGCGCCAACCGCACATACCCCAGTGAGCGTCTCCCCCACCGGGGCGTCTCAGCAGGATCGCGTCTCAGCGCGATCACCATAGCGACCCACTAGCCCACATAGCGTACGCGGAAGATCCGCCCGCCGAAGTCGTCGCTCACCAGCAGGCTGCCGTCCGGCGCCTCCAGCAGGCCGGCAGGGCGCGCCCAGGGGTCACGGCCTACGATGAAGCCCCGCAGGAGATCCTCCTGGGCTACTGGCACACCATCGCGGAAGCGCACACGCACCACGCTGTAGCCCACACGCGAGCCGCCTGTCTGGTCGCGGGCTGATCCGTGGAGCGCCACCAGCGCATCACCCTGGTAGGCGGGGGGGAAGTTCAAGCCCTGGTAGAAGCTCACGCCCAGCGGCGCCGTATGGGCGCGGAATTGCCACCACGGCGCCTCGGTGCTCGCACAGCGGGCCACGTCATTGAATTCGGGGTTGGGCACGCGGTCGCCGTAGCAGTAAGGCCAGCCGTAGTCGCGCCCGGGCTCGATCTGGTTCAACTCCTCCGGGGGCAGATCGGGGCCAAGATTGTTGCGACCCATGTCCACGCCCCAGAGCTCCTCGGTGAAGGGCCGGAAGGCGATCCCGACGCTGTTGCGGAGCCCGGTGGCGAACACTTCCAGGCCACTCCCATCCGGGTTGGCCCGCAGCACCGTGGCCCGCTGCGGGTCAGCCTCGACGCAGAGGTCGCAGGAGGAGCCGACGCTGATGTAGAGCTTGCCATCGGGGCCGAAAACGATCGTGCGGGTGCGATGGGCGCCAGCGTCGGCGTTATCGGCCACCGGCAGCCCACCCACCACCGTCTCCACCTGTCGCGCCGCTCCGTCAGGCCCGAAGTCGCCCAGACGTACGACCCGATCCTCGGCAGCGGCGTAGAGCTGCCCCTCGTGGAAGGCGACGCTGTGCACGAAGGGCAGGCCCCCGGCGATCGACTGGCGCGTCTCGTAGCGCCCGTCGCCGTCGGTGTCGCGCAGGCGTAGCACCTCGCCGCGACCGTCGGAGGCCACCACCAGGCTGCCATCGGTCGGGTCGAGAGCCATAAAGCGTGGGCGCGTGAGCCCGCTGGCCACTTCGTCTACCGTGAACCCCTCCGGCACAACCAGCGGCACGGGCCAGCCGGGGCGCAGAACGCTCACGTAGGCCGGCAGGTCGCCGCTGGTCGGGTCGAGGTTGGCCCGGCCAGGCGCATAGAGCTCGGCGCCGAGGCGGCCCAGCAGCACCTGATACGGTTCGGGATTGGCGGGCAGATGCTCGAAGCGGGCACGCTCAAACCACTGGGTGAGCACGGTCACGCCGCTGCTGTTGGTCTCCATAGCAGGCGCGGTGAGTGGCAGGCCAAAAAGGGCCAGGCTCTCGGCCGCGCTCGCGCCGGGGCGGCCGTCGAACTCGAGGCCACCCGAGCGCCAGGCGCTCAGGAAGGGCTCGCAGAGGTTGCGCCCTGTCTCGGCGAAGTAGCGACAGCCCGGGGCCGGGGTCTCGGGCGGTGCTGCCCGCCAGTCGCGGCCCTGCCGGCGCAGAGCTTCGTCGCCCAGGCGTCCCAGCAGCACATCGTAGGGCGGTGCGTTCTCCGGGTGCAGCTCAAAGCGTGCGCGCTCCAGCCACTGGGCCGGGAACACACCCTCGGCGCCACGGCGAGGCGCCGCGTCGGAGATCGGCAGACCAAACACAGGCAGCCCGCCGCTAGCTCGCCAGAACTCCGCGAAACGTCCATCCAGGCGGTAGCCGGTCTCAGGGAAGGTCTGGGCCCGAGCGGGTGCGACGATCAGCAGCAGTGCGGCGATCAGCGCGATCGCGGCGAGGGTTCGGGGCATCGGCTGAACCTCGGGTAGTAGCGGGGCCAGGGGAACGTGCAGTGAGGGGACACAGGGGCAGCATACCACAAGATCCGCCGACCCTGGCCATCACACCGCCACGCCCAGCTCCAGAGCCAGCTGGCACAACTCGGCCCAGATCGGCTCCGCAAGCGGAATCCCCTCGGCCAGCCGCTGCTTGCGCACGAGCTGCTCAGGCTCACCAGGCAGCAGCACGCGCCCCACGCCCTCGATCGGGGGCCGGGCAGCAACCTGAGCGGCGAGCCGCTCGGCGGCGGCCATGAACAGCTCGGGTGGGACGAAGGAGCCGACATCCAGGGCGAGGATGAGCGTACCGTTGAAGCCACCCGGTTCCGGCGCCGTATGGTCCACCCCGGCGAGACCCCGCGCGAGCAACTCGATCATCACACTCATGCCCGACCCCTTGTGCAGCCCGAAGGTCTCCAGGGCTCCACCGGCGTAGAAATCGCGCGGGTCCTGCGTCGGGCGGCCCGCCGCATCGCGCAGCAAGCCCGGCCCCACCTGCTGGCCGGCGGCCACAGCCACCCGTAGCTTGCCCTCGGCCACAGCAGATGTCGCGAAGTCGAGCACCATGGGGGGATCGCCCGGCGCGGCCATGGCGAAGGGGTTGGTACCGAGCAGCCGGCCCGTGCCCCCGAAGGGCGCCACGGCCGGGCTGGCATTGCAGAGGGCCATGCCTACCATGCCGGCCCGGGCCAGGCGCTCGACATAGGCGCCCACCCGGCCAATGTGATTGCCGCGCAGGAGCGTAGCGGCGCCTACCCCACACGCGCGGGCACGGTCGAGCGCCGCCTCGGTGGCGAGCCACGCCGCCGGCGGCCCCCAGCCGAGGTGCCCGTCCACCCGCGCCGTCGCACCCGACACACTCAGGAGCTCTGGGCGCGCGGCGGGCCTGATGCGCCCATCGCGGATCTGCCGGGCGTACCAGGGAAGCCGCAACACCCCATGGGAGTCGTGGCCAGCCAGGTTGGCCTCCACCAGCCCCTCGGCAACGATCTGAGCCAGATCGGCGGGCGTGCCGAGCGCCGCCACCAGGCCTTCGGTGAGGGCGCGCAGCCGCTCGGGTGAGATGATCATCAATCCTGGCCTCCACAAACGCCAGACCACCACAGAGGCCCCACGGACGCCCAAACGCCGCAGGGGCACGGGGAATGCGGAACGCGGAACGGGGAACACCAAACCACCGGCGCCACCCGATCGCGCGAACACCGCGGCGTCCCTACCACATCACACCCGTGTCGATATCCGGCACCAGAAAGACTCGCGGTTCTAATCAGAACCCACGCACCCTTTCGATCTGCACACGCATCGGTGCCGAGTAGGCCTGCGCAAAACTGGCCGGATCCATGCCAATCCGCGCAATCCCAGCGCGATATTTCGCCTGGTAGGCCCCGTGCTGGTCGGAGGGTGGGGCGGCGGGATCGTGGGCAGCCGTACCATAGAGGATCGTCACCTCATTCCCGTGGGGGTCGGTGTCGAAGTGGAGCGCCACCCGGGACTGGGCCTGCACGTGGCGCAGCTTGGGTGCCTCTGGCCGCGAGTAGATCAGCAGGGTAGCACCCTCGCGCAAGAACCAGACCGGACTGGGGTGGGGCGTGCCGTCGGCCCCGCTCGTTACCAGCCAGATCACCTCGCGCTCCACCAGCAACCGCTCAACCCGCTGCCCGAAGGGCGTCGTCAGATCCCACATCAGCCCACCTCCCTCTTTGGGGCGAGAATCTCACCCTCAGGATAACGCACGCCACCGTCGCTGGTCCACCTCGGCAGCCACGCCGGGTGTGGCGTACCGTTCTGCACGCCAGCCCGCCCCCGCTTACGCGAGGATGGGCATCAACGCTGCGGCGTGTCCTGGGCGACAGACACCACCGGCGGCCTCGGGAGCCCGCGTCGGCGGGCTTCGACTCACTATCGCCGCGCGCTGCAGCGCCACGGCACGCGGGGGTGCAGCAACATCCGGCACATCCAGCCACACTCATCCTGGAGCACAGCGCAGGCTGCCCCCTCCGACCGGCTGGCGCCAGAGAGCGCGGCCTGCTCATGGCCTGCACGTTCTCAAGTACAATAGCACTCAGCCAGCTTCCCCGGCCAGATACTGGGGGCCGCAGGCCTACCTGCTCCAGCGAGAAGAACTGCCATGTCGATCTACAACCCCCTGCGGATTGGCCTCCTCGTCGGTCGTGAGCGCAGCTTCCCCGACGCGCTGATCGCCGAAGTCAACCGGCGCGATGCCGGTGTCGTCTGCGAGTACGTGCTCCTCGGCGGCAGCGTGATGGCCGAGACGCCGCCATTCGCCGTACTGGTGGACCGGATCAGCCACGAAGTTCCGTACTACGCCGCCTTCCTCAAGAACGCGGCCCTCGCTGGCGCCGTGGTGATCAACAACCCGTTCTGGCGTGCCGCAGACGATAAGTTCTTCGGCGCCGCGCTGATCACCCGCCTCGGGCTGGCGAGCCCGCGCACCCTGGCCCTACCCAACCGCAGCTACGTGCCGGGTGTGGTGGCCGAATCGCTGCGCAACCTCACCTACCCCCTCGATTGGCGTGCGATTGTGGAGTACGTAGGCCTGCCAGCGGTACTCAAGCCCCACTGGGGAGGCGGCTGGAAGGATGTGTCGGTGGTACACACCATCGAGGAGCTCTGGGAGGCCTACAACCGCAGCGGTACCCAGGGTATGATCCTGCAAGAGTTCATCGACTGGGAGCACTATGTGCGCTGCATCTGCATCGGCCAGGAGCGCGTGCTGCCCATCCGCTACAATCCGCGGGCACCATTCCACGAGCGCTACGTTGTCGATCACGAGCACCTCTCGCCCGAACTTGGCGCCCGCATCCTCCACGATGCCCGGCTGATCAATCGCGCCATGGGCTACGACATGAATACCGTCGAGTTTGCCGTGCGCGGGGGTATCCCCTACGCGATCGACTTTATGAACACGGCGCCCGACTTCGACCGCGCCTCGCTGCCACCGATCTACTTCGACTGGGTGGTCAAGAACATGGCCGATCTGCTGATCGTCCGCGCGAAGCAGGCGGGCACGCCCCACCCCCCACACTGGCGCGAGTTGATGCAGGCCATCCCCCCGGCCTGGTAGCGGCGCCACCCGCCTAGCCCCGCGAGACGCGCCACACGCCTCAGTTGCCCGGAAGGTCATAGCCCAGGATCGCCGGCACCGCCGTGGCGACATCGGCCCGCACCACGGCCGTCGCCCTGTCGTCCAAAGGGGTTGGCGCCAGGTTGACGATCACCACAGGCACACCCCGATCGAGGGCGGCCAGGGGCAGATCACAGGCCGGCGCCACCTCAAGCGAGGTCCCCGCGATCAGCAGCAAATCACACTGCTCGATCGCCCGTTGCGCCAGCCAGAAGACACCCCGGGGCAGTCCTTCGTCGAAGAGCACGACATCGGGCTTCAAGAGGCCCCCACACGAGCAGCGCGGCGCGCGGCCACGGCGCGCGGCCGTGAGCACCGGTTCGCCCGGCACCTGGCGCCCACACTCCAGGCAGGTGGCGCCCCGCAGGTTGCCGTGCAACTCAAAGACTCGGCGCGAGCCTGCGCGCTGGTGTAGCCCGTCAATATTCTGCGTAACAACCCCCTCTACCCGGCCCTCGGCCTCCAGGGCGGCCACGGCAAGATGGGCCGGGTTGGGCCGTGCCGCCATAACCGGCTCCAGCAGGCCCCAGAACCAGTGGTAGAAGGCCTCCGGGTTCTGCCGGAAGGCCCCGATGGAGGCCACCTGTGTCGGATCGCTGCGCGCCCACACCCCCTCGGGGCTACGAAAGTCGGGGATGCCCGACGGGCGGCTGAAGCCCGCCCCCGTGAGCACAGCCACCCGCCGCGCGCCCGCCGCCAGCGCCCGCGCCGCAGCGATGATCTCGTCCATCACACGTCACCTCACAGCCGTGATCGGTCTTCTGGCCCCGGCGGTCCACCCTCATCCGGCAACCACGTGCCCTCCCCGCGCCCGGCGGGACTCAACCAGCTCGTATTGATCGCCAGCAGTTGCCCGGGGTCGGGCTGATCGCGCAGCTCGATCCGGGTGAGCCACTTCACCCAGACGAAGCCGCGCTCACCGGGGGCAACCAGGCGGGCCGGCGCACCATGGCCGTGGGCCAGGGGCTCACCACCCACATGGGTCGCCACCAGCGCATCACGCGCCTGCTGGAGCGGCAAGCTCCAGCGGTAGCCCGTCACCGAAACGAAGCGCACCCATGTGGCCGACGGATCGGCGCCGGCCCGGTCGAGCAGCGCCCCAACCCTGCAGCCAGCCCAGCGCTGCGTGGTGTAGAACCCGCCGGTGCAGTCCAGGGTCGCATCGAGCTCGTCGGGCCGCCCGAGGGCCGCGAGATCGAGCGCCAGAGGGTGGGCCACCAGCCCATCCACACGCAGGCGCCAGAGCGCCGGGTCAGCCGGGCGGGGCCGGTCGGCCACCCAGCTCACCACCGGGAAGCCGTTGCCGGTAAAGTGGGCCCAGGCCCGCGAGCCGGTGAAGCGGCGCCTGGCGCCCGGGAGGCCGAGCCAGGCGACCGCAGCGCCCTTCAGGGGCCAGAGCGCGGCCGCGCCAGCGAGCAGCAGCGCCATGGAGAGCGCCTGCCTGCGCCCGGCAAGGTCGGCCCGGCGCAGCGGGCGGGCCCGCGCCAACATATGCAGCGACACAACCGCCGTCAGCGCGTAGCCGAAGAGGATGTGCCAGTTAAGCAGATGATAGCCAAGCAGCACCAGCGAGCCCCCGGCGGTCCACGCCACACCCGTGGCCACAACGAGCAGCGCGAGCACCGAGGAGAGTAGTCCCAGCCAGGCACGCGGCTCCCGTGGCCAGACCCGTGGCCACACGCGCCGCAGCTTGGGCACCAGCAAGAGCGCCACCAGCAGACCCCCGGCGCCATGAAGCGCCACGATCCACCACTGGTCGGGGCGGCCAGCCGTCAGGCTCCACAGCCCCGTCGCAAACGCCAGGCCCACCCCCAGCGCCAGCGCCCAATCCGTCGTCCGTGCCCGCATCACGTCCCCGTCGCCCCTTCAGAGAACCACCACTGGTTGCACGCGCAGGGCGCCACGTCTACGCGGCGCCGGAAGCGCTTCGTGGGTTCAATGATCGCCAGACAAGCGCCGCCAGGGGTAAGGTGCCCCTCTCGCGCCCGGGTCTTCGCGCCATTGGCAGAGTTCGCGCCATCACTCCCCCCCCGCGCCTCGGGTGAGCAGCCCCAGGGCCACGTCCATCCCCGGGTCGTCGGCCTCACTGAAGCGCGTCCAGTCATCGAGCACGGCGATATCGGGCTGCACGCCGATCCCCTCGATCACGCTGCCATCGCGCAGGCGGAACCCCTCCTGGGCCACCCAGAGCCGGGCGCCGCCACTGAGCTCGTAAGAGTAGATCGTTTCGGTGTTGCCAGCGGTTGGCGCGCCTACCACCACGGCCCCCGCCTGCCGCTGGAGCACGGCCGCGATCAGTTCGGCGTAGGAGGCCGTCCCGGCGTCGACGAGCACGACCAGCGGGAGGCCACGCAGGTCTGGCTGGGCGCCGGGCCCGATACGCAGGGGCACATCGCCCTTCCGGCTCGTGAAGCTACCCACATCGCCCCGCACAAAATGGCCGAGAATGCCTGTGAGCACACTGCGCCAGCCGCCCGGGTTACTGCGTAAGTCGAGCACCAGGCCACGCAGAGCGCCATCGGCCACCAGCCCGGCCAGCGCATCTGTTACCTGGCGATCCATATCGCTCACCCAGAGCGTCGTTACGCTCACGTAGCCGATCTCGCCGGGCAGGCGCCGGACGATTGGCGCTATCCGGCCCTCCACCCGGCGCCGGGTGATCACCACATCACGGCTCTCGGCGCCTGGACGCACCACGGTGAGCCGCACCGTGCTCCCCTCCGGACCCTCGAGCTCCTGGCGCGCATAGAAACGACCATCAATCGCCACGATCCGGTCGCGCGGGCGCAGCCCGGCTCGCTCCGCAGGGCTCCCCGGGAAGACGTGCTGGATCAACAGGCCGTCACTCAGGGGCAGCGCGATCACCCCGATGCCAACCTGCTCCTCGCGGCCACTGGTCAGCGCGTCCTCACGCTGGGCCGCGCTCGGCGGCAGAAAGCGGGAGTGGTCATCGCCGAGCCGGCCAACCATCGCGCCGATGAGCTGGTAGAAGGCCTCATCGCTGCCCTGGGCCACTCGCGGCTCGAACTCCGCGCGCACGGCATTCCAATCGACCCCGCCAAAGTCCGGGTAGAGGTAGTTCTCGTCGATCGTCGTCCAGACCTCGGTGAAGATCTGCTGGCGCAACTGCATGCTGATGGGCGTGGGGCTTGGTGCCG
>SFCB01000164.1 GCA_004367505.1 Chloroflexi bacterium OHK40
CTGCGCCAGGTCCACGCCACCGTCGAGCGCTTTCTGACCGTCTACGGTAGTGTCCACCGTGGCGCTGGCCTGAAGTCCCAGGCTGCCAGTGCCGCCTACGAAGAGGCGCGGGAGATCGTTGGCCGCTTTGTGGGCGCCAGGCCAGCCCAGCACCAGGTGATCTTCACCCGCAATACTACCGAGGCCCTCAACCTGCTTGCCCATCGGCTTGATCTCGCACCCGGCCAGATCATCCTCAGCACCGAGCTTGAGCATCACTCCAACGATCTTCCCTGGCGCGCCGTGGCTCCCGTCCACCATGTGCGCGTGCGCTCCGACGGATCGCTCGACCTTGATCACTACGCGGGCTTGCTGCGGCGCTACGCCGGCCGGGTGCGTCTCGTTGCCGTGAGCGGTGGGAGCAATGTCACTGGCATGCTGCCGCCCATCCAGCAGCTCGCGGTCCTGGCGCACACTCACGGTGCCGAGATCGCCGTCGATGCCGCCCAGCTTGCACCTCACCGCCCGATCCACCTCGGCGACCTCGCCGACCCGGCCCATATCGATTATCTGGCTCTCTCGGGCCATAAGCTCTACGCGCCTTACGGCGTCGGTGCCCTGATAGGCCGCGCCGATACCTTTCGCCACGGGCCGCCGCTGCTCGCCGGGGGCGGCAGTGTGCGCACCGTCAGTGCCAGCGAGGTCGTCTGGGCGAGCGGGCCTGGCCGTGAGGAGGCCGGCACACCCAACGCCGTCGGCGCCGTGGCCCTCGCCGCCGCCTGCCTTGCCCTGGAGGCGTCGGGTTTCGATGCGATCGCCGCGCACGAGGCCCGGCTTACCGCCTATGCCCTCACCGCCCTCGCCAGTGTGCCTGGTCTCTGGATCTATGGCGACCCGGACCCTGCCACCGCTGCCGGTCGCCTGGGGGTGATCCCCTTCTGTCTCGATGGGTACGACCCCCACCTGGTTGCGGCGATGCTCAGCTACGAGGCGGGGATCGCCGTGCGCAGCGGGAGCTTCTGTGCTCAGCCCTACGTGCGCCGCCTGCTCATCCGGGAGCCCGCCGGATGCGAGCCGGGCCAGCCTGGCCTGGTCCGCGCTAGCTTTGGCCTTGCTACCACTTGTGCCGAGATCGATCAGCTCGCCACGACGCTGCGGGCCATCGCCGCAGGCGACTTCGATGGACTCTACGAGCGTCATCCGGTTCACGGTGGTTTTCAGCCGGTTGGCTGGGAGCCCGAACGCCACCGGCTCTTCCAGCTCGCGCCGGCTGAAGGGCCGGGGCTGGGTCAGGGCAGCGCTGGGCGGGGAGTGTAGGCAGCGCGCCAACCCGGGGCGCCAGGCTGGACCACCCGCCCGGCTTGACGGGGGGCGCGCCACCTGGTATAATAGTGTCAATTATACACCAATACGCGAGAGGAGCCTGCTATGGCCCGCAGCATGAACCTGAGCGTCGAGGCCACGCCGTTCTTGCGTTACCTGGACGAATGGTACGCGGCTCTCCCCAACCTCGCCCTGAGCGAGGTCATCGCGGGGCAGCCGGAGCGTGTGGCGCTGTTCTCGATCGACATGATCAACGGCTTCTGCAAGGAGGGGCCGCTCAGCAGCCCACGGGTCGGCGCGCTAATTGCGCCCGTGGCCGAGCTGTTCACGCGCGCCCACAGCTTTGGTGTGCGCAGTTTTGTGCTCACCCAGGATACCCACAACCCCAACACGCCCGAATTCGCCGCCTATCCGCCCCACTGTATCGCCGGCACGGCGGAGAGCCAGGCAGTTGTTGAGCTCGCCCAGCTGCCCTTCGCTGACACGATTACCACGATCACCAAGAACTCGCTCAGCTCGCACCTGGGCACCCGGCTCGACGCCTGGCTCCGCGAGCGGCCCCGGCTCGATACCTTCATCATCGTCGGCGACTGCACCGACCTCTGCGTCTATAGCGCCGCCATGCACTTGCGCCTGGAAGCCAACGCCCTCAACCTCCAGCGCCGTGTGATCGTGCCCGCCGCCGCCGTGGATACCTTCGACACGCCCGTGAGCGTCGCCCGTGAGCTTGGCATCTTCGCCCACGACGGCGATCTACACCACGTACTCTTCCTACACCACATGGCCCAGAACGGTGTCGAAGTGGTCGCCGCGCTGACGTAGGAGGGCCGTCGCCTGCGTGCCTGAGAAGGGTGCCCCATGCCCACCGAGATCCGCATCCTGCGCGACGACGAACTCCCGCGCATGGCCCAGATCGCGCGCGATGCCTACCCCGGCGTGCCCACCCCGCCCGACGAGCTTGTCGAACGCCTGCGGCGGACCAGCGGCGGCCAGGATCCAGCGATCAGCAACTACGGCGCTTTCCGCGACGGCACCATGGTGGGCGTGATGCGCACCTTCGATTTTCGCATGTCGTTCCACGGCACGCTGCTGCCCGTTGGTGGCGTCGGCTTTGTCGCCGTCGATCTGCTCCACAAGAAGCGCCACGTCGCCCGGGATCTGATCGGCGCCTTCCTGCGCCTGTACCGCGAGCGCGGGGCGCCCCTCGCCGCCCTCTACCCCTTTCGTCCTGACTTCTACCGCCAGATGGGCTTTGGCTTCGGCGCCCGCCTCACTGGCTATCGCCTGCGCCCCGCCAGCTTCCCACCTGGCCCCCGCGATCACCTGCGGCCCCTCGCCCGCGCCGACGCGCCGGCCATCCTCGCCTGCCACAACCGCATCGTCGCCCGTACCCACGGGCTCTTCCTGCGCGGCGAGGCGCTGATGGGCCGCCTCCTCGACGCCCCCGATCGGCGGGGCGTCGTCTACGTCGAGGGCGAGGTGGTGCGGGGCTACATGCTCTTCCAGTTCCAGCGGGGCGCCACGTTCATCGACAACAGCCTCGAGATCGTCGAACTGCTGGCAGAGCACCCGGCCGCGCTCCGTGAGCTCTGCGCCTTCATCCATACCCAGGCCGACCAGCTGCGCTCGGTTGTCTGGCATACCCATGATGACCAGCTCCACCACCTGGTGCACGACCCGCGAGACGGGAGCGAAGCTCTGCTCTCCCCGGTCAGCCACCAGGTTGGCACGCAGGGCCTCGGGATCATGTACCGTCTGCTCGACACCGCTGGTCTCTTTCGCGCCCTGGCCGGCCATCACTTTGGCCCGGAGAGCCTCACGCTGGCGATCGTCGTGCGCGATAGCTTCCTTCCCGCGCATGCCGGCGAGGTGGTGGTGCGCTTTGAGGCCGGGGTCCCCGCACTTGCGCCTGGTGCGCGCCCTGATGCCCGCATCAGCCTGGCGGTAGCCGAGCTCTCCTCGTTGCTAATGGGCGCCGCCGACTTCCGCGCGCTCGCCGCCTACGGGCTTGCCGAGATCGACGACCCCGGCTATAGTGGTAGAGTCCATCGGCTGTTCCTTAGCGAAGCCAGGCCGGTGTGTTTTACTGCGTTCTAATCGGGGCAATCGGCGCGCCCGCCGAGGGCGGCTGGCCCGGAACGAGCCTGCTAAGCCGCGCAGCGGCGCTTTCAAGGAGAAGATTCTATGGCCTCAGGCACAACCTCAGATCTGCGCAACGGGATGGTCATTCGTTACAACAACGATCTGTACCAGGTGGTGGAGTTCCAGCACGTCGCGCCGGGGAACTGGCGCGCCTTCGTGCGTGTCAAGCTGAAGAACCTCACCAATGGCAAGGTCATTGAGGATCGCATGCGCGCCGGCGCCGACATTGATATCGTGCGGATCGAGCGCCGCCCTATGCAGTTCCTCTACCGCGAGGGCAATGACTTCGTCTTTATGGACGGCGACACCTTCGACCAGATCCAGGTGCCCGAGGCGATGGTCGGCGACGCGGCCCGCTTCCTTAAGGAGAATGAGAGCGCCGACCTCGTCTACGACTCGGAGAAGGAGGTGCTCCTGGGCGTCGAGTTGCCGATCTTCGTGACCCTCGCCGTCACCGAGACGACCGTGGCCGTTCGTGGGGATACGGCCACCAATGTCACCAAGCCGGCCACATTGGAGACGGGCGCCGTCATCCAGGTGCCTGGTTTCGTTAATGAGGGCGATGTGCTCAAGATCGATACGCGCACCGGTGAGTATATCGAGCGCGTGTAGCCAGTACGCGCCCGCGCACGGACGACGCCCGGGGCAAGGGTCCCGGGCGTCGTCCATGGATGTGCTACGAAACCCCCTCCGCGTTTGCTCAACGGGTCGCGCCCGGCACGGCCACCAGTGCATGCCAGAGCAGTGGGGCCACGGGTTCGTGCGTGGCCTGATATCGGGCACTCACTCAAAGAGGGTTTGAGCGCACTCTTGCCAGGCGCAGGCGCCACACGAGGAGGGAGGAAACGCCTCACGGGTCAGGCGGGATCACTTTGAAAGGTAGATCCAGGTCGGGCGCACGGCGATGAAGGCATCGCCGTGGTTATCGACGAGGCCATAGCGCTGGTTGAACACCCGCCATCCCTTGTAGCTCGCACCGTCGCCCTCGTCAACGCCGTACGCTGCCTGGTCGAGCCACTCCCAGCTCAGGGTTGCCGCCCTGCTTGGGCCAATCGGTTCGTCGAGCGGGGTGATCTGCGTAAAGAGCTCAAGCTGATCGAAGCGCGAGCCGCGGAGCAGCGAGCGGCGCAAGGGGCCGTGGCTTCGGAAGAAGGTGAGCTGCTGAGCGCCCTCGCGGAGCAGGTGAGTTGCCGTGATGACGTGTGGGTGAGGGTCGTCGGCGGTAACGATGTCGGTGAAGGCAAGCTCCATGATCCGCAGCAGATGCGCTTGCCCGGCGCCAGTGACATCGATCCGAAAAAACCTGAGCTGCTGGCCGTGACGATAGCCCCCCTCGAAGCCCTCATCGTGCGACATGGTACCATCCTCGCTTAGCAGCAAGCCTCGGGCCGAAACGCCAGCGCCAGCCGTAGACCAGCGTCGTGGTAGTTATTGTTGTGGGGTACATAGCTGTGGCGTGCGCCGGCCCTCAGGCAGTGGCTCGGCTGGGCCCAGCTTCCACCACGGAGGGCGAACAGCCCTGATCCGGGGGTGGTGGCGCGATCGTCGAGCGGGGTATCGGCTCGCTCCGGGTACGCCTCTTCGCCGCTGCCACAGGCTTCCCAGATGGCGCCAGCCATGTCGAGCGCGCCACAAGCCGCCGATCCTTCCGGGCAGAGCCCTACCGGTGCCGGGGCCTGGAGCTTCCAGGCGCTAGAGACCGCCCGCTCCAGGCCAGGTGGCGCGTGGCCCCAGGGGTAAGGTCGCCGTTCCACGCCGCCAGTTGTGGCCGCGACCTCCCACTCGGCCTCACTCGGGAGGCAGATCCGGTAGCCTGGTGGCAGGGCCGTACCGAACCGTGCGCTGAGCCAGCGGCAGTAGGCGGTTGCTTCATACCAATTTACAAAGACGACTGGCTGGTTCGCGCCCTGGTAGGGCGGAAACCCCCAGCGATCAGGTGTGAGCCGCTCAGCACGCCACCGCAGGCCGTGCGGTGTCCAGCAGCGGTCAGCGCGGTAGCCCTCGACCACAAAGCGGGCAAACTGGCTTACCGTCACCGGTATGCGGGCGATCCAGAAGGATTGTAGCGGTAGTCGGGCGACTCGCTGATCGCGCTGCAAGGGACCGGCGTAGGGATCGTGATCCGCCCAACCACCCAGCCAGTAGCTGCCTGCAGGCACAAAGCGCCAGTAGTGCTCGCCCTCAGTGGTCAGGCGGGTAGAGCGGTTCGCCAGACTGGCCAGCCACTCCTCGTCGATGAGCGGGAATCGCGGGTCACCCAGCAGGCCAAGGGCCTGCCCGGCCCGTAGCCGTTCGGCCACCGGGAGCGGCTCGGCCCCCGGTTCATCGACGGCTGCGAGCAGCGCAACCAGCTCGTGGCGGGTCTGCTCCCGGAGGACGGTGAGGGACGCGCCTTCGCTGAGGTGGGTCTTGCCCGGCTCGGCCAGCAGATTGGCGGCCAGCGCCAGATCAGCCGCATGCTCGGCGCGGCTTCCACGGCGGCGTGTGAGCAGTTCGCTCACCTGGCTTAGCATCCCGCTCTGTGCATCGAGGGGCGAGAGCATCGAGACACGTGCCACTCGCGCCAGCGCCTGGGCCCGAAATGGCGCGTGGCGGATGGCGCTGGCCGTGGCCAGGGCACGTGCGTGGTGACCGAGCTCGATCATCTCGGCCACAATCTCGGCGAGGATGCGGGAACCATCCGTGGGTTGAAACCAGGCCGGGTCGGGAACTGCACGTTCTTGCTCGATCAACCGGGCCCAGGCGACGACCTGATCCCAGACTTGCGCCACCCGGTCTGGGCGTGCTGCCCGTCGATAGCGCCGTGTCAGCTGGAACCATGGGGGAATGACTGGCAGATCGACAGGCTCATAGTGCCACAGCTGGCTAAGCCCGCGCGCCGCCTCGTCGAGCAGTTGCTCGGCCCGGGGCAGCTCCTGGCGTTCCAGCAGATGATCCACAATCTTCAGCAGCAAGATGTTTTCGAACCAGGGATCCACGTCGTTGGCATTGGTGGCCGGTGTCAAGGTGGGGGCCAGCGCCGCGACGCGCACCGCTACCTCGGCTTGCTCGGCGTCGAGGAGCTGATCGACCAGTGTGCCCAGAGCTCTGCGGCGGGCAGCTGCCGGTTCGAGCGCGCTGATCCGTTCGCAGATCTCCCGGATCACCTCCGGATCACGGAGCTGCACAGGGGGCAAGCGTTTGAACGACTGGGCGTCGTGAAGCTCCATGGCTGTTGGCACTCCTGGACGAACAACCTGTTGAGAGGAACCAGGGCGAGGGCGAGCCCGGCAGGGCCCGGCACGGAGCACCGAGAGTTGCCGCACGACACCGGGAGCGCTTCACAACCTGGATGGATCTCTGCGACAGAGCATACACTATCATAGCGAATCGATGTGAACGTTAGCAACCCCCAGTAGAACAGAGAACCAGGAACCGCCATATGGCCCTGCGGTGCTGACGTTACAAACCTCACAACCCAGCTCAAACTGCTCTCGCAACCGCAGCAGAATCGAGCAGAAAGCACCGTGAACGGCGGCACGACGACAGGTGCCTGCTTCACAATGTGGATGGGATGTGGCCGGCAGGCTGACCCTGCCGTTCACAGGACAATGAGATCGGGCGAACGCCCCTCTTGACCGAAGCATGTCCTGTGTTATGCTGGGCTGTGGTTCGCACGATACGCGACCACCAACCGGAGTGGCCGAATGTCGGCCACATGTAGGGGGATGGGAGCCACTATGGGTGGGCTAGAGCTGGCCGCGTCGGGGAGCGCCGGCCGATGTGGGTTCGGGGATGACAGGTTGCTCGAGGAGTTGCTTGGCGCGCCGGCCTGGGCAACGCCGGCCCGCCTGGCGCCGGTCGCAGATGCTGGCCGTGGGATGGGCCAGGCGGCTGTCTGGCCCGCTGGCCGTTACCTTCGGCGCCCTGCTGCCTTCGCGGCCGTGGCGCTCCTGGCGGGCGGTGTGATCGCCGCGAGCGTCGGTCCTGCCCCGGCCATTGCGTCCCGTGGCGACACCTCGCCGGCTCGGCGACTGGTTGTCGCCGTGGCGCCCGCCGCCGGCGCCCTAGCCCGCCTCACCCTGGCGCCGGCCGCTCCCACTGCTCACACGGCCCTGCTCGCCCGGCTTCTCGCGGCGCCACCGGCGGATGAGCAGGCCCTGCTGGCAGCTCTGCTCGCCGAGCCCGCCTTCGAATTGGCGCCCGGCGACCCGCCTGTGGCGAGTGGGGTGGCCGCTCCCGCCGTGAGCTTCGCTACCTCCAGCCAGCTGCCCGACGCCGCTTTTGTCTACCGCGCCGCAACCGTTGCCCTGCCGGCCATCACGCTCGACCAGCAGCGCTACCCACCCC
>SFCB01000224.1 GCA_004367505.1 Chloroflexi bacterium OHK40
GGCGGGGGCGGCGCCGCAGTGGCACTCGACACGGGGCGCACACCAAGAGCCTGCAGCCCCTTGAGTGCCATCTCGTTGTCGGGCTCAAGCTCGAGCACGCGCTCGAGCGCTGCCTGCCGCTCTTCGCGGTTCTCGGCAACGCCTGCCAGCCACAGCCATCCCTGCGGGTTGTCGGGCTGCTGGCGGGTAAGCAGGCGAAAGAGCTGGCGTGCCTCTTCTTTCTTGTTCTCGCGCGCGGCTTCGATGCCAAGCTGCAGGATGCTTTCCGGCTCCGCCATGAACGATCCTTCCTCCTACGCCCCTGCGGGCAGGACGGGGGCCCTCGCAACGCTCTGCGCCGATTCGCGGCCTATTCTAGCACACGTCGCCGCAATGGTCAACAACACGCAGGGTCATCGCCGCGCTATTAAGAGGTAGAGGCAGTCCATGCCCTCCGAAAGTGCAAAGAGTTTTCTGGCTACTGCCACCCGTCGGAGGGTACGGGCCTTGCCCGCCTGCGGGCCGGGAGCCCGTAGGCCCGACGCCGGTTGTTGACCGTTCCAACGCTCACGCCGAGCCGTCGGGCGATCTCCGCCAGAGTCAGCCGCTCGTCGTAGTAGAGCGCCTCAAGCGTGTCACGTGCGATCTCCCGCGCCTGGAAGCGCCCGGAGCGCGTTGGGATGCCGCATCGGCGCAGCCGGCTCGCGATGGTTGGCGCGCTGCACCCGGCGCGCCGCGCGATCGCGGCGATGCTGTGGCCCTCCTCCAGGTAGAACTGCCGTAGCTCATGACAGGTGATGGCGATGATGCGGCCCATGGTGCACTCCTACACGTAAAGGGATAAACCCGCGGTAGAAAAAGAGCACGCACGCGTCGTGCTCCCGGATTCGAACAGGCGAGCTATCCCTTGAATGATAACACGTTTCCGTGTAGATGTCAACCCTCTCCCTGGGTCCGCTCCTCCCCGGCGGGCTCGGCCGGCTGTGGCTCAGCCTCATACACAAAGCCCGCACGCTCGGCTACGAGCGAGAGCGTCTTCTGAGTGGAGCGGTGCGGACGGTGCACCCCCGTCTCCCACTCGCTGATTGTCTGCTGGCGCACCTCTAGCTCGTCAGCCATCTGCTGCTGAGTCATCCCCATGTGCTCACGCAGCGCACGGATGCGCCGGGCATCCCACTCCTGGCGCAGGCGGCGACGCCCTCGTGGCGGCGGGTACTGGAATTCGTCGCTCATCGACACTCCTTATGCTGCTGCAGTGCGGCCGTGGCCTTCCGGCAGCTCGCCGCCCTCGGCCCCACGCGTTCCCTACGGAGAAACCACGATCCCGCTCCGATCCATTGTAACACGGGAGCGGATAGGTGCAAGAGCCTTCGCGGGCCGTTCGGAGGGCGCTAAGGCGCAAAGCGCGCCCGAGCCGGCGCGCCACTGCTGCCGCATCAGGACGGTCCATTACGCGGTGCTGGTCTTCCCGCTCCCGCGCGCCAGCGGTTCCTCGTTTGCACGGGGACGGCTCCCGGGCCATCCCCAGGCCCGATCTCCCCATACACCCACCGGCTCTGTCTGCCCTTGAACACGCAAACGCGGCTCCCGTTTCAGGTTCTGTGAGGTGTGCTCTATACTCGACTCTGCTACAGGAGCGAGACAGAAAGGATTCGCCATGAGTCAGGCTGAGAATGGCACGACCGCAGCAATTCGGGCGCGCGCCGAGGCCCAGTTCGCGCCGGCGGCCCGCGAGTATGTCACGAGCAGCATCCACGCTCGCGGCGCTGATCTCGCCCGGCTTGTGGCCCTTGCGGCGCCACGTGGCCACGAGCAGGTGTTGGATGTCGCCACCGGCGGCGGCCACGCGGCTCTGGCACTGGCCCCCCACGTACACCACGTGATCGCCAGCGATCTGACGCTAGCCATGCTCCACGCGGCTCGTGAACATCTCACTGGCCAGGGCGCCACAAACGTCAGCTACCTGCGTGCCGCCGCCGAGCACTTGCCGCTCGCTACCGCGAGCCTCGATCTGATCGTCTGCCGCATCGCCGCCCACCATTTTGCCGATGTCCGCGCCTTCGTGCGTGGCAGTGCCGCCGCGCTCCGCCCCGGCGGCACTCTGATCGTCGCCGACCATATCGGCCTGGAGGACCCGGACTTTGATGCGTTCATGGATCGCTTTGAACGCTGGCGCGACCCGAGCCACGTTCGCGCCTACTCCTTCGCCGAGTGGCGGGCGCTCTGCGCCGAGGCCGGTCTCACCGTGACTCACACCGAGGAGGATCGCAAGGAGTCCTACGAGTTCGCCTCATGGACGGCCCGCATGCGCATGCCCGAGACCGAGAAGGTCGCTCTGGAGCGCTGGTTGCTTGACGCCGAGCCACGCTTCCGCGAGCGCTTCGCTATCGTCGAGCAGGATGGCCGGCTGATCTCGCTGCGCGGCACCTTCGGGATGATCGTGGCCCGCAAGGAGGCGCGCGAGAGGTAAGCACAACCGCTGCGTGATTGGCACGCGAGGTCGGGGCGCGCAGGGGGCTTCGGCCCCTCCGCGCTTCCCCCGCCGATTCCCAGCATCACGCCGGAGTTGAGATCGTGCGTTCCGCCGCTCCGGCAGGGCACTCGGGCGTGGTTCAGCATCGGCACCCTCAGCATGACCGGTTGTGCAGGCCCACCTGCCTTGAATCACAGCCTTAGACAGTGATTGCCCGCCCCCGGTGGATGCGCCCGGCGTAGCGACTATCCTCTCCGGGCACGAGCGGTGCGGTGGCCAGCAGCACCGCGTCGACAAAGCGTTCGAGCTCCTGGCGCCGTTCGTCGTCGCTACGAGGCTCCTCAGCCCGAGCTTGCCGCGTCAGATCCACCTGATTCACCAGGATGCGGTGCACCGTGCGCTCACTCTCAACGCCAAGGGTCGCCGTCAAGGCGTGGAGCGTGGTTTTTACAAAATTGGCCAGCGCGAACTGCTCCGTGGTCGAAGTAGCTGTCGTCTCCGGGGTGACGAGCACCAGCGCGACGCCGTCCATCAGGCTGACCTTATGGGCCACACGGAAGTGGTGGGTGAGCTGCTGCTCGCACAGCTCGGCGAAACCCGCCTCACTGAGCACCGTACTCCAGTCGCTATCGCTGCGGCCCACGAGCGGCTGCGCCGGCAGCGGGCGGAAGGGCGTACACACCACCGGGCCAGGGCGCCCGGAGGCGAGCACGGCCCGATCGATTGCGCTCTCGATCGCGTCGCCAGCAACGAGGAACTGGATCCGCCCGGCCTCGGTGTGGTCACGCAGGCGCGCCTGCAACCGCCCGGCGCCCGCGTCGCTCTCGGTGATCAGCACTACCTGGGCCGCGCCGTGACGCTCAAGATAGGTCCGCGCGAGTAGCTCGAGCTGCTCCTCCAGATGCTCACCGATCAGGAAGACCGTACTGCCAACCAGCTGGGCCAGGCGCTCGGCCGGAGGCTGGCCATACAATTCGCCACCCGTGGGGGTGCGCTCGTAGCGCAGGCCGCCCGAGGGGTGAAAGGTTTCGCCACTGACATTCCGGTCGGCCAGGTAGTACACGGTAGCCATTGCGACATCGAACTCGGTGGGCATGCGCTGGAGATAGAGCATACCCATGATCCCGTCCCGCACTTTGCGCGCCTCCCGTTCGAGCTGGGCGGGGGCGAAGAAGGGCTCCGGGGGCTGGTCGGCGAGCAGGCCCGGCGGTTGATGCGGCTCTGCCCCGTTGGGTGAGGCTTCGCGCACGTAGCCTCCAGTCGTAAGCCTGGCCAGAAGCTTGGCGGCGATGGCCCGATTCATGAGGTAGAGGCTCGATGAGGCCCCCGGATCACCCTCCCGGACGATCGCCTGGGCAAGGCGGCGCAGCGGGGCCGGCACCTCGTTGCCGGCCTCGGCGAGGGCGTGAACACTGTTGGGCGCCAGGAGCCGCAGCAACTCGACCGCCGGGATACCACTCTGGCGGTGGGCCTCGATCAGGGCGGTATGCAACTCGTTGAGCCGCTTGTTCTCGAGGATGAGGCGAGCGCGGCGCATGAAGAGCCCCGGGCGCTCCCCGGTGCCTCGCAGCCGGTCGCCCTCCACGGGGCCTGGCGCCAGAGCGTTGATCTGCACTTCGGGCCCCAGGAAACGGGCCAGCACCTCGGCCAGCGCGCGCTGCCCGGCCTTACTCACCGCGTAGTCGGCCCGGTTCGGGTAGGGAATGGCGACATACTTCTCGCCACCGAAGTAGGAGGAGACATTGAGGATGTAGCCGGCGCCCTGACGCTTCATCAGGGGGGCCAGCTTGCGGATCAGCGAGTAGTTGCTCACCAGGTTGGCGTTGAGTGTGTGCCGCCACCCCTCGACGGTGAGATCCACCACCATCTCCTCTTCACCCGCGATGCCCGCATTGTTGAGCAGGTAATCGACGCGCCCGAAGCTGGCGATCGCGCGCTCGACCAGCGCCGCAAGCTGAGCCTCGTCGGCCACATCGCAGTCGGCCAGAATCTGCACGCGGCTCGCGGCACCGTTGTAGCCCACCTCCTCCAGCTCCTCAACGATCGTCGCGCGCATCTGCTCCAGCTTCACCCGGTCGCGGGCGGCGAGCAGCACCCGCGCGCCGCTAAGGGCGAGCAGGCGCCCGATCTGGCCGCCGATCCCGGCACTGCCACCGGTGATGAGCGCCACCTTGCCCAGGTGCAGGCCGATCAGGCTCTCGGCCCAGCCGAACGAAGGCCGGCGGGAGCCAGTCGTGGCGGCGATCCTGGCGGGCAGGTAGAGGTTAATCTCCTCCACGCGCCGGTCGCTGAGCAGCAGCTGGGCCACCGCCGCGCAGGCGAAATCCAGCCCCTCCTCTTCACGGTTGGTGTAGCGGATGATCTGGTTGGCCCACGCCGGAGGCAGCTGGCGTCCGGGCTGCCCATCGCCACCGGCTCGGGCGTGATCCAGGGCGGCCTCATGGCGCCACACCCGCACCAACTGCTCGATGCCGGCGCGCAGCATGTCGGCGTAGACATTGCCGGCGCCATCGTCGCTGTTGGAGCAGAAGATCACGCGGGGGGCGGGCATGGGAGCGCCAGGAGCCAGACTCCGGCCGGCCCAGTGGCGGGCGAGCTGTGAGGTGAGCGCGATCGCGCCCGCCAGCTCCTCCTCGATAAAGCGTGTGGCGTCTGCGTCGGAAGCCTCGACAACCGAGGCGGCGATCGGGCCCCCCCGCGCCGGCAGCACGATCGCCCCGTGGGGACCACCGGTGTTCTCCGCCAGCCAGCCCAGCGCCGACTCCACGCTGCCAGGCGTCAGCGGGTCGAGGTGCAGCACGATCGGCGGCGTATAGTTTGCCCCGGCCAGGCGGCGGCTCTCTTCGAGAATGTGCTCGAGGCGAGCAATGGCGGCCCGCGAGCGGAAGCCGATCGCAACATCGGCGCCACACGAACGTAACACGCCCGTGAGCGCCATGGCGTCCTCGATCTGATCGCCAGCGCAGATCAGCACCACGCGACCACTGCCGTCTACCGCGCCAAGGCCGGGCCGGGCCATGAAGGTGGTGCGGCTCTCCTCGGGCACCTCCATGCCGTGAGTCACTTCGATCGCCTCGCCGCTCAGGGCCGCCGATTCGTCTGAGCCGAGAAAGACCGCGGCATTGGCGACATCGAGGGTCTTCGGGAAGCCCTTGGCCACCTGGCCATCGGGGCCGGGGCGGGCCAGCCGCATAATACTGAAGAAGCCCTCGGCGGTGCTGTTCTCGGGCAGGCCTTTGAGCTCGTCCATGCGGCGGAAGACGGTGCGGATGCGCTCGCTGTCGATCGGGCCAGGGTAGATCATGTTCACCCGCACGCCTCGCGCCCCGAGCTCGCGGGCGGCGGCAAGGCTCAGGCCATTGAGGGCGGCCTTGGGAACAACATAAGGGATACGGCCATAGTAGTCGGTACGTGAAAAGATAGTGGAGACGTTGATCACACTGGCGCCGGGGCGCAGATGGGGCGCGGCGGCGCGGATCAAGTTCCAGCTTATCCCGAAGAGGTTGCCGATACTGTCGAGAAGGGTCTCGGTGTCGGCGCCACGAAGCTCCTCGCGGGAGAGGGGAATGTCGGCCAGGCGCTGGCGTGCGCCCGCGCTGCCAGCGTTGTTGACCAGCACATCGATCCGGCCGTAGCGCTCCACGATCGCGGCCACGCCGGCGCGCACCTCGGCCATCACGCTGCCATCCATGCGCACCGCCATCACACGGGTGGCGGGCACCCCGGCCTCCCGTACCAGCCCATCACGGTAGGCGTGCAGCTTCTGCTCGTTGCGCCCGGTGATCACCACTGTGGCGCCCTCCTCCAGGTAGCGCCGGGTGATTACCTCGCCGATGTTGCCGGCTCCGCCGGTGATCAGCGCTACCTTCCCCGCCAGCCGCCCCGCTGCCGCTGCGCTCATCGCTGCCCCCATCTCGTGAAATCTGGAACGTGCAGTGCCGATCGATTGTAGCACGGGGCGCACCGCTCACTCGGGTAGGCGGGCGGGTCAGGTATGGGCCTACCCTATCGGGTGGGGATCCACTCGGCCCCCCTGCTTTCGCGGGGGCGGGCTCGCCCACGCGGAATCCGGGCGCGGGCCTGTCACGCCCGCGCAGGCGGGCGTCCAGGCGATGGCACACGCCGCAGGCCATGGCGCTCAAGCGCGCGGCTCCAGGTGCCCGAAGCCCGCCTGCGCGGGCTCCTGCGGCCGCCGGTGGCGGCCTGCACCCGGCGCGCGGCCCAGCCTTGTCGCCCACAGCAGGTTGGCGGGCAGCACGGTTACGGCACACCCCAACCTGCCAGCCCGGTTGAGCGCTGCGCGCGGCTATGCTATAATCGCCCGCTGTGGCCGGTGAGCGTCGCCGGCCCCTTGGTATCGCTGTGGGAGTATTGTGCGGGCCGCTGCGGCGCGCACGAGATGAGGAACAGCAAGTATGGCTAGCAACAACTCGTTGGAAGCCCAGCCCCGCACGGTTCTGGGCAAGAAAGTCAAGCAACTCCGCAAGCAGGGGCTCATCCCCGCGACGGTTTACGGCAAGGGCTTTCCGCCTGTCTCCATTTCCGTCGACGACCGCGCCTTCAACACGTTATATCGCCGGGCCGGCAAGACGGCGCTGATTGACCTCAATATCGCCGGGAAGAAGGCCTCGGTGTTTGTCCAGGATGTGCAGCGCCACCCCATCAGCCGGGCGATCATCCACGCCGACTTTAAGGCGGTAGATCTGCGGACGGCGATCCAGATCGAGGTGCCCGTGGTAGCAGTGGGCGAGTCGCCGGTGGTTGCCCGTGGCGATGCGCTGATTAACCACGTTCTGAATACGGTGCTCGTCGAGGCCTTGCCCGCTGAGCTGCCACAGCATATCGAGGTCGATGTAAGCATCCTCGACGACCTCGATAAGAGCATCCTGGTGAGCGACATTCCGGCAGGAAAGGGCTACAAGATCCTGACCGACGGGGATCAGGTGCTGCTCTCGCTCACTCCGACGCGCGCCACCGTGGAGGAGGATGCCGCCGAAGAGACGCCTGCCGAGCCCGAACTCATCCGCCGCCCGCGTGAGGGCGACGATGAGGGCAACGAGGAGTAACTGCCTGGCGGGGTGAGGGCAGGCGGAGTCAACGGCCTGCTGCCCTCACCCCCTGTCCCCTCTACCCGCTATACGTCCGCCCCTTCCACACCACCCCCCGACCACGCTGCACGTTCCACATACCGCGCAGCGCGATCAGCAGGTAGGCCAGCAGTCCGAAGGGCCAGAGAACGGCGTGCGCCGGGCTGAGGCCGTAGAGCTGCCGGTAGAGCGCCCCCCAGTACGCCAGCGCCGTTCCGCTTGCCAGCAGGCCCAGCGCCAGGACGGGCCACCCCACCTGCTGGCCCGCCCCGAGGAGCGCCCCGCCCGCGCCCAGGAGCCACAGCGGCCCCCAGGCCAGCGCCAGCTGACGGCTCGCCACCCACGCCGAGCGCCGTCCACCGCTACGGTAGCCCGCCGCCGCGTTCTTCGTGAGCCCTGCGGCAACCTCTCGCCCATTGTGGTACATGCGCACCCGCAGCAGATCCATGCCCTCGGCGCCACCCACGCGATAGCCCGCAGCGCGCAACCCCTGCGCCAGCCGCACATCCTCAAGTACTTCGGCACGCACTGCCCCATGGCCGCCGATCGCCTCGTAGGCCGCCCGCTCCACCAGGATGCACTGCCCATTAGCCAGCACCTCCTCGGGCCGGGCATCGGGGTGCTCGAACCGCTCGAACGGGTAGAGCGCGCTGATCAGCGCCAGGAAGGGCGGTAGGACCGCCCGCTCCGCCAGGCTGCCGAGCTCCAGGAAGGGAAAGAGCGTAGCGAGCCGGAGTTCACGGCGCCGCGCGTAGCCGAGCAACGCCGCCAGAAGCTCAGGCTCCGGGGCCGTGTCGGCATCGAGGAAGAGCAACCACTCCCCACGGGCAGCGTCGGCAAGTTGCTGGCAGGCGTGGCACTTGCCCACCCAGCCGGGCGGCAGTGGCCGGCCCCGCAACACGCGCAGCCGCGAATCGGTGAAGCCCGCGAGCACCGTCGCCGTACCATCGGTCGAGCCGTCATCCAGCACCAGGAGCTCGAAGTTGGGGTAGCGCTGCCCGAGTGCGCCGGACACACAGCGAGCGATGCTCCGCTCCTCGTTGCGCGCGGGAACAAGGATTGACACCAGCGGCGCGTCGGGAGCGTCCGGATCGCCCGAACCCAGGCGAGGCCGCCGCTGCAACCGGCGCCAATCATGCGCGTAGCCGGCGCAGAGCAGCGTCGCAGAGAGGGCGGCGAGTAACAAAATCATGGGTGGCCTTATTCCTCGTGGACCCCATCAGACGTGCCGGCACCGGACGCAACCATCGACGAACAGGGCAGCAAGCCAATGTTGACCGCACGCGGCCCGCGTTCGTGGCGCCCGCCATGCCAGCGCCGATTATACGTCCCTTCCACCCAGGATGGATCTGTAGCCGAATCCTGATCATCGCCTCCGTTCGTACAGTACAACCATCACGCCCCGCAATCTCACCGCTGCGCCCCGCCCGCGCGCCTCGCGGCGCTGGAAAGCCCGAGCTCATGGCGGCTCTCCCCTTCGTCGTGCTCTTCTCCGCACTGGCAGGCACCTCCGGCCTGCTGGCTGCCTACGCCTGGAGCCGGCGCTACTACCGGAGCGGCCGGCCCCTCGCCATGCTGATGGCGGCAATCGGCCACTGGTGCCTCTTCCGGGCCATGGCCTTCGCCGATCCGAGCTTCGAGGGCACCCTGCTCTGGACCCTACTGCAGTTCGGCGGCATCACCCTGATCATGCCGGCCTGGCTCCTCCTCGCCCTCTCCTATGCGGGCCACTGGTGGCGGCGCCACCTGGCCCTTCTCGGCACGATCTTCTTGCCCGCCACCGCCTTTTTCCTCCTCGCCCTCACCAATAGCCTGCACGGCCTGTGGTGGACGAGCGTCGAGCCAGACACGAGCCGGGGCTTCATGTGGCTCCAGATCGATAATGGGCCACTCTTCTGGGCCCACGCTGCCTACGCCTACGCATGCTTCGGCGGCGGGGTGGGCCTGCTCGTCCATACGGCCCTGCGCGCGGCCCCATCCGAGCGACGCCAGGCCTGGCTCATGCTCGCGGCAGCCGTGCTCCCCTCGATCGGGAATATCGCCTTCCTCGCCGGACTGCCGCTCCCCTGGTTCGACGACCCCACCCCCATCCTGCTCTTCGTCGCGGGCCTTGTGGCCTTCTACGCAACCATCCACTTCCGGGTGGTCGATCTGAACCCGCTCGTCGCCCGCGAAGCCCTGGCGGCCTTCCCCGACGGCATGATCGTGCTCGACAATCAGCACCAGGTGGCCGAGATCAACGGCGTCGCGGCACTGCTCTTTGGCGCCCACCCGCGCACGGCCCTCGGGCGCCCCCTCGCGGCGCTGCTGGTCGGCTCACCCCTCGGCGCTGCCATGCGCCCCGTGCTCGGCAACCTGGCCCAGCCCAGCACCCACCACGTGAGCTACACCGACGGCAGCGGCGAGCACACGATGGAGGTGCGCATGCGCCCGCTGCTGGCCGCCAACGGCGCGATGGCGGGCGCGCTGCTCCTGCTGCGCGACGTGAGCGAGCGGGCCCGGGTCGAGCAGAACCGTGCCCAGCACCTCGCCGAGCTCAGCCTGATCTCCCGCGTGGCCCGTGCCGCCAACACTGCTGCCGACTCGGCCGGCCTGCTGCGCTCAGTAGCCACCGCGGTGGCCGGCGCAGGGATCTGGGAGCGGGTTGCCGTTGGCCTGCTTGCTCCCGGGGCCCGGCTTGATATCGTGGCCGATATTGCGACCGATGGCGACACCACCAGCGCCGAGGGCCTGCAGATCGGCGGACCAGCGGGCGAATCACTCGTGGAGTTGCTCTATGTGGGCGCCAGCCGCACCCTCAATCGCGCCGAGCCAGCGGTTGCCAGCACCCCTATCGGCACGCTCATGGCCGGCGCAGGCCTCAGCCGGCTTCTCGTGGTTCCGCTCTACCACCAGGGCTCACCCCTCGGGCTGCTGCTGCTTGGCAGCCTCGCGCCCGGGCTAGAAGGTCCCGCCCTTTCCCGGGTAGCCGAGACGATCGGCGAACTGATCACCGATGCCGTCGTGCGCACCCGGCTCTACGAAGAGGCGCGCCAGGCCGACCGGCTCAAGGCCTCGTTTCTGGCGAGTGTCAGCCACGAACTGCGTACGCCGCTCACCTCGATTATCGGCTACGTGGAGATGCTCCAGAAAGGGATCTACGGCCAGCCCGGCGAGGCGATGCGCGAGCCGCTCGCCTTCATGCGGCTCAGCAGCGCCACCCTGCTCCGCATGATCAACGACATCCTCGACTTCTCACGCGCCGAGGCCGGTCACCTGCGGGTGGAGCTCCAGCCAGTGAACCTCCTGCGGGCCGTGGCCAACGTGGTGGGGCAACTCCAGCCCCAGTTCAGCGAGCGCGGGCTCAGCTTTGAGCTCGATCTCCCACCGGGCCTGCCCCTCGTCCAGGCGAACGCCGCCCGTCTGGAGCAGGTGCTGGCCAACCTGCTCAGCAACGCGGCGAAGTTCACCGAATCTGGCGGCGTAACGGTGCGAGGCTGGCAGGAGGGTGAGCGGGTGTTCCTCAGCGTCAGCGACACCGGGATAGGGATCGCGCCCGAGAACCTTGATCTGATCTTTCAGGAGTTCCGCCGCGTGGAGATGCCTGGTCGGCGCGTTGGCGGCGCGGGGCTGGGCCTGGCCATCAGCAAGCGCCTCCTGGAGTTGATGGGTGGGTCCATTCGCGTGGCGAGCACCCCTGGCGTGGGCTCGACCTTCACGATCGAGCTGTCGGCGGCCACACCGGCGCCACTGGCGACGGATACCCTGCCCCAGGTGCCGGCAGAGCGCGGCTAAGTGGGGAGCACCATTGCTCGATCGCATGCACCGGGACGCAACGTGCTCCATGGACGCGGAACCGAACGCGCAACGGGGTTCCGTGGGAGCATGGCACGGAAGGCTTGAGCAAGCGTACAGGCGTGAGGTTCCGGAGCCAGGGCCGCCGCAACCGCACGCCGCGCGCGTTACCAGACGGTCAAGCCGTCTCGCACCTCGTCCTAAGCCATCTGGAGAGTGCTCGCACGCGTCTCTATGCCATCTACGCGCGGCGCTCCGGCTCCTGGTGCTCGGTTCGCGATTCAGGCGGCACCGGCGGCGCGCAACTCGGCCAGCAACTCACGGCGGAAGCGGTGGTAATCCACCTCCACGGCGTGGCGCGGCGTTGGCTCGAACCGGAAGTGGGGATGATCCAGCTCGTCCTGAATGGCGCGGCGTAGGTCGGCCGGGCGCCGGTATTCGCCGCGTAGCTCGCGCACGGCGAGGCGAGCTTGATAGTCGGCCAGAGGCCAGATGCAGCCCTGGGGCTGAAAGAGGCCGATAAAATAGAGTCGCGGGTGGTCCGGGTGCATCAGCTTGCGATAGAGCGGGATGCGCGTCGCGCCACGGAAGCAGATCAGCGCCTCATCGAAGAAGGGGAAGCTGATCTGATAGCCAGTCGCGGCGATCACGATATCGAACGGCTCGCGGCGCCCGTCGACGAACTCCACATCGTCGCCATCGAAGCGCCGCAGGCCGGGTCGCGGGTGGATCTCGCCGTGGCGGATGAAGTAGAGCAACTCCGAGTTGACCGTCGGGTGCTGAGTGAAGAGCGGCGTGCGCGGTTCGGGGAGCCCGTAGTCGCGATAGCGGCCCTGGATCAGCCGCAGGCTCAGCTCCGAGAGCAGACGGTAGAGCCAGGTGGGCAGGCGATGAAAGCGGGCCGCGAAGACATCAGTGGGCATGCCAAACATAAACTTGGGCACGAACCACTGCCCCCGGCGGATGCTCAGGCACGTCACCGCAGCCACACGGGCCGTCTCCACGGCGATGTCACAGGCCGAGTTCCCTGCCCCGATCACCAGCACGCGCTTGCCACGGTACCTATCGTCCACCCGCTTGAAGTCGTGGGCGTGCATGTAACGACCGCGAAAGCTGCCTGGCACCTGGGGATGGACGGGGTCCCAGTGGTGGCCATTCGCCACCATGAGCGCGTCGAAACACGCTTCGCGCACAACACCCCGGTCATCGGTGTAGCTGAGGCGCCAACTCCCGTTCTCGTCAGGGGTGGCATGGGTGACGGTATGGCGCAGCCGGACGTGAGCCAGCACCCCGAAGTGCTCGGCGTAGCGCTGAAAGTATTGCAGCAGCAGGCGGTGGGAAGGATAATCGGGCCAGTCGGCCGGCATCGGGAAATCGTCGAACTGGGAAAGGCGCTTCGAGCTGATAATGTGGGTCGTCTCGTAGACGCTGGAGTGACCGGGCTCCTCGCGATAGACCCAGTTGCCGCCGATCTCAGCCGCCTGCTCGAAGACCGTCACCCGCAGCCCGCCCTGCAGGCAACTCCTGGCCGCTGTCAGCCCGCTCGGGCCCGCGCCGATCACCGCGACGTGCATACGCTTCTACCACACCACCGAAGATCGGGGCCGATTCTCAGGGGCGCGTGACGGTACCCCCGATTCTGTTCTGCTGCCGCCATCTATCTCTCCGCTGAGCGGAGGCCGCTCCTGGCGCG
Organism: Chloroflexi bacterium OHK40; assembly: GCA_004367505.1. GTDB lineage: Bacteria > Chloroflexota > Chloroflexia > Chloroflexales > Chloroflexaceae > OHK40. Next base: position 13,007 of record SFCB01000224.1, read on the forward strand.
CCGGGCGCTACCCGGTCTGCCGTTGCAGCTGCGATGCGAGCGAGCGGGGTGGTACGTACGCGGGGGCATAGTGCCCGCCGCTCCCACCGATGAGCCCGCCCCACGCACCTTGCTCCCCATGGGCCGGCGCAGTCGCCTGGCCGCCACCATCACTGGCGACGCCGTTGGTCTCTTACACCAACCGTTTCACCCCTCACCTGGCCCGCGCGGGCCTTCGGCGGGTCTGCTCTCTGTTGCCGTCTTGCGTCACGCACAGGTTACCCTCTGCGTGCCCCCGCTTGCGGTTTCGCGGGGCGGCCTTCCAGGCATATGCGAAAGCTCCCATGCGACCATGCTGTCGCACGGTGCCTGGCGCACGTGCCCGGGCGGGGAGTCGGGAAGTTCCTCTAGGGTGTTGGCCCCAGCGGCGGCTCGTCACGCGCCTCTCAGGTGATTATACCACCTCGACCAGGCGCCGCGTCCCCGGGGGTGTGCCGTACCATTCTGCACGCCGTGGGCGGCGCGGTGCCGGAGCCAGACGGTTCCGCGCCACGGCAGGCGGGGGTGCAGGATCACACTCCCGTCCCCGGCAGGCGATCAGCGCTGGGAATAGCGCTCCTGTGCCTTCTTCAGCAGGCCGCCAAGCCGGCGCGCACCTTCTTCGAGCTGATCGATCGGGAGCAGGCTGAAGGAGAGCCGCAGGTACTGCTGGCCACCCGTCCCGACGAAGAAGCGCTGGCCGGGGAGGTAGGCCACCCCGGCCTGTTCGGCGACCGGCAGCAGTGCCTCGGCATCGAACCCCTGCGGCAGGCGCACCCAGACGAAGTAGCCACCCAGGACGGGGTTCCAGGTGCAGGTGTTTGGAAGGTAGCGCGCCAGGGCGGCGAGCAGCGCATCACGGCGGGCGCGAAGCCCGGCGCGCAGCGCCTCCAGGTGGGCATCCAGGCCACCCTGCTCGATCAGGCTGGCCACCACCATCGCGGTGAAGTGGTTGACTCCCCCACCGCTATCCAGAAGGCCCGAGCCGGTGCAGCGCGCCACCAGCTCGGGCGCGGCGAGCATCCATCCCAGACGCAGGCCGGGCGCCAGCACCTTGGCGTAGCTCCCGAGGCGCACCACCGGGCCGCCTGGTGCCAGGTGGTAGAGCGAAGGAGGCGGGGGCGCATCGTACCAGAGCTCCCCGTACGCATCGTCCTCCAGTACGGTGAGCCCCTCGCGCTGGGCCAGCGCGACTAGCGCCGAGCGCCGGTCGGCCGCCAGGGTGGCGCCACTCGGGTTGCCGAAGCTCGGCACGAGGTAGAGGAAGGCCACACGCTCGCCCCGTGCGCGCAGCATTCGTAGCACAGCTTCCGCCGCATCCACGCGCAGGCCCTGCCCATTGCCCGGGATGGCCACCAGCCGCAGCCCTCGATCGCGGAAGATCCGCAGGGCAAGGTGGTAGGTGGGCGCCTCGACGAGCGCGACATCGCCGGGCTGGCTGAGCTGGCCACAGAGCATATCGAGCGCCTGGGAGGTGCCCCCCGTGACCATCAACTGCGCGAGCGGTGGCGGCATCCCCTCGATCCGGCCTAGTCGGGCGCGGATCTGGGCAAGCAGTCGGCCTGGCCCCTGCTCCGGGCCATAGGCCAGCGCGTCTGCGCCGTGATTGGTGAGCGCGCTGGCAGCGGCGGCAGCTACAGCAGCCGTAGGCAGCGCGGACGGGTGAGGGTGGCCCCAACCGAACTCGATGATCCCGGGGCGAAGGACAAGCTGTGTATCCAGGCCAGTCTGCATGGGCGGCCTCGCTGCTGCGCGTGTAGGGCCCAGTATACCGCTAGCGGCGCGACACGATGACGGTGATGCCGGCGCGGCCTTACGGGGCGCAGCACACAGCATCCCGACGACCTTCATCGGTCCGGTGTCCGGCCACTCGTCGTCCACGCCGGATGGTTGTTTCCCGATGCGGCCTGGGAGCACAGGCGTCCCGCCTGCATCCAGCCGGGGCTGGCCTCTCGCCCGCGCGCCCGGCAACCCTCAAGGATCTGCCGAACCGCTACCCTGGCTGAGAACCTGGTAAGGATAGCACGACGCGATCCACACCGGCTGCAGAACGATGGTATGATGAATCTGATGTCTTCGGCAACCCCTCTACTAGCACGCATGACCACGCAACGCCGCGCTATCTCGCTCCTCCTCGTCACCCTTGCACTTGCCGCCTGTACGCCCCGGCCATGGACGGCGGGGCCAGGCCCTACGGCCATACCCACGGCACGCCCCTCGGCCACCCTCTCGCCACCGCAGGCTCCCAC
>SFCB01000084.1 GCA_004367505.1 Chloroflexi bacterium OHK40
ACCTTCCGTATCGAGCGCCTTGGGTTCATTGTCAACCTTGAACCACGGGCGGTCGCGGCCGACTGACGGCCCCTGCCGGCGAGCTTTTTCATATCAGAACGAGAGCGAGGCAGCCCCAGACGTGAGCAACTCGACGGCCTGGGCGGCGCTGACGATCCGCGCCCCATCGATCAGATCAGCCTCGCTGATGCTGCGCGGCCTGGCACAGGTGCCGCACACCCAGATCTGACCGCCGTTCGCTACGAACGATGCGATCACCTCGGCGAGCGGCTGAAACCCCTCCTTGTGGATTGTGTCGGCGTAGCCCCTGGTTGCCAACCGGACGCCCTCGATCGTCAGCAGTACCACCGTCTCCTGCTCGGCCGATGCGGCGATATTGCCCACGATAAAGGCGAGCGTCGCGCGCTCAGGGTCCTCGCTTCCGTGCGTTGCGTGGATCAGCAGCGTTGCCATTGTGCCTGCTTCCTTTCCTGATCAGCTCAGCTTCTTGCTGATGAAGTAGCGCGTGTACTCCGGTGTGTCGTTCACGACGGCCTGAAGCCTGTGTCCAGCAAGCCGGCACCAGGCGGCGATATCTTCCTGGGAAGTTGAATCGTCCACACGTACCTCCAGCACTTGCCCGCCCCGTAGCTCGCGCAGCCGCTCCTTGATCGCGGGCGTGAGCAGCGCGCAGAGCGCCCCTGCCGCCACGCCAGTTGCCAGCATCTCCAGAACCGCGTCGGCCACAGGCGCTTGCGCCGCCGCTAGCCTCGGCGCGTCCGGCTCTTGGCTGCTTCGCCGCACCAGACGGACGGTTGTGCCCTGGCGCAGCGTGTTCGTCACCTCGCCGGCCAGATCGGCAGCACGGACAAGCTCCTGAATATCGGCCTCGCTCGCGGGGGCGTCGAGGGTGACGGCACAGGTAATCCACTGCACCCGCTCAGGCTCACCGCCCCACTCCGCCTGAACATCGATGGCGACGCGCGTCAGCGCGATGCCGCGTTGAGCCGCCTCGCGCTGGAGGCTGAGCGCGTAGCAGGCTCCGACGGCCAACCGCAACAACTCGCCGCTGCGGAAGCCTTTACCGGTTCCGCCCCAACGCTCCGAGCGATCAATGGTCAGCGTGTGGGCGCCAGCCCAGCCGAGGGCCAGGCTGGTATCGGGAAGCGCGCGGATGTGAACGTGACTTTCGGCCATGATCTCTCCTTGAATTACGTATGCCGTGGGGTGCCAGGCAGCCGAGGTCGTAACACCTGTGCCTGCGAACTTCAACCGGGCACGAGCGCGTTCTGTTGTCGACTCGTCTTTGCTCCGGTCGTCGTGTGATTGAAACTGGACGCGCCGGGTTACACTGATGATCGTCGGGCTGCTCGCTGTCAGCGGCAGCCTGTCCCAGCCCCCGTACTGAGCCTCCACCGCAAACCCAGCCCGAGCCAGGGTCGCGTTCAGCTCGTCCCGGCCGGTAAAGCGGCAGGCGATGCGGCCGATTCGAAGCTGCGGCTCGCCGTGCTCCACCCACCGCCGGTAAACCGTCCAGTGTAGGACCTGATTCTCTTCGTCGTAGCGCTGCGTGGTTGCCATGTTCACCCTATGGCCGTGGCGATCAACATAGTGTTGCCAGAACTCCTCGTCCGGATGGGTGCGCAAGTCATGGCCGGTCGGGTTGCGCGTCTCGAAGGCGAAGCGACCGTCTGGGGCAAGATGCTCGGCGACCCGGTCCAGCAAGGCGTGCTGGTCGGCCACGGTGAGCATGGCCTGAAACGCGTTGCCGGTCATCACGATGAAGCGGAAGCGCCGGCCCAAGTGGAAGCTGCGTACGTCGTCGTGGACCCATGTAACGCGAAGCCCCTCTGCTTCTGCCTTACGACGGGCGTGGTTGAGCATTGGTAGGGAAAGGTCGACACCCGTCATTTCGACGCCACGCCGTGCGATTGGCAAGGTGACGATACCAGTGCCACAGGCAAGGTCTAGTGCTGCTCCGCCAAGCTGCACGGCAAGGTCGCCGTAGAAGCCGACACGGGGATGCTGCTCGGCACCGTTATCCGCCAGTTCCTCCCGGTCGTAGTTCTCCGGGTCGCCAAACTCCTCCAGGTTGTTGTGCTCGATCACCGCACTTCTCCATCGCACGTGCTCCTTGCCCGCACAGGATAGGTTCAGGGGCGCACAGGACTGGCGGACGGAATAAGGGATGCTCCGCGTTGGGACGCGCTGCAGGCCCTCACCCCCTGCCCCCGCTCCCGCGTGCAGGAGAGGGGAGACGCAGCCCGTCAGGATGCGGCAAATCGCTACGCGAACGTAGGCGGCTGTCCGCCCTCAAACAGGATAGGACGGGCGTCGGAAGAGCCGTTGCCGTGAATAGCGCCCAGGCGTCGATGCTCACGGGCCTGCTGCGGCGCCGGGGATGGCCTTGCCTTCTGCCACCCCCGGCGGAAATGGCCCGGGGATCGGCTACTGCGCGCCGTCGCTCTGGGCACGCTCGATCACGCGCTGGCCAACCGCCCAGCCGAGATCGCGGCCCACCTGTACATCGGATCGGAAATGGATGCCGGCGTAGACCCGCGACTCGCTGGCCTGCTCCGCGAGGGCGTAGAAGCGGCCCTCATCGCGGGGGAAAAGGTGGGCCATAGCGACGCTCACCGACTGCGAGAAGCAGCTGTGAGCCGAGGGATAGGAGGGGTGGCTGGGCGCGGCGAAGAGCGGCGTGACGCTCTGATCGAGCTGGTCAGGGCGGATGAACCAGTATGCATACTTGGCATCCCAGCAGGCGACGAAAGCCTCATAGATCGCCATGTTCGGCAGCAGGAAGGCACTGGCGGCCCGTGGTGGGTTGTCGGCCAGCCTGTACTCCAGCACTTTGCGCTGGAGGATCTCGTTCCAGTAGACGTAGAGCCGCGCGCCACCCGCGCCGTACTCCCAAAAGAGCGCGCTGTTGTTATTCGCCGGAGTGCGCACAGCCTGAAGCGCCCGCAGTTCCTGGAGTTCATCCGCGATCTGGGGCGAGTCGTAGGCCGGGGGCGGCCCCGGGCGAAACTCACTGCCCGAGCTCAGCGCCCAGGTCTTCCAGGTGCCACCGCCGGGCAGCACCGGATTGGCGCCAACCCACTTGCCAGGCCCCTGCGGCACAGTGCCAACGGTTCCACCCGCACGATTAGCGGAGTGGCGGCGATGAACGCCTACATCAAGGCGATTGCCGACATCATGCGGCGCAGCGGCAGAGCCGGAGCGCTGCAGTATGTTCCCGAGCTGACCTGGATGCTGTTTCTCCGCATCCTCGATGAGCGCGAGCGGCGCGAAATCGACGAGGCTGCGGCCCTCGGACTACGCCGCACCACGACTCTTGATCCGCCCTACCGCTGGTTTGATTGGGCCGCGCCCTACGACCCCACGATAACAGACGCGGATGGTCGGGTGCAAGGCTGGAAGCGCCGCGAGCTCCAGGCGGAGGCGGTGGGCGCTGTGATGGAGTTTGTCAACGGCGAGCTAATCCCCGTCATTCGGCGCTTCGCACAGAGTGCCACCCACGGCTCCCGCCAGCACGTGCTCAGCCAGATCTTCG
>SFCB01000096.1 GCA_004367505.1 Chloroflexi bacterium OHK40
GCTTGAGACGCCCCCCTGGGGCGCCAGCTTGAGACGCCCCCCTGGGGCGCCAGCTTGAGACGCCCCCCTGGGGCGCCAGCTTGAGACGCCCCGCTGGGGCGTCTGTACGTTGCTCGATCAGGGGGCGGTGCGCGGCGCGCTGTGTTGCGGCGGCCCTGCCCCCTGGCCCCTCTCCCCTTGCCTAAGCTGGCAGGAGCCCGAGCAAGGTCTGGCGCAGCTCGGGCACGCGGAAGGGCTTGAGCAGAAACTGCGTGGCACCTGCCGCGAGCGCCGGCCCCGCGATCGTACGGTCAGCGCTCAGCATCAGGATCGGCACCGTGGCACTGCGCGTTCGCAGCGCGTGGATCAGATCCATCCCGTGCATGGTGAGCATCTGGTTGTTTGTGATCACCAGGTCGGCCCCGCGCTGATCGAAGACCTGCAAGGCGTCGGCGCCGTCGTTCACGAGCGAGAGCTGCACAGAACGGTAGGTGCGGCCGACAACACGGGCCACCAACGAGCGAACGGAGTCGTCATCATCGGCGATAATGACGTGTGGGAAGGGTGAGAGAGCACACATGGCGGTGACGGGAGGCGCTCGATGGTGTGCGCGAGGCACCAGGTGTCCTGGCTTCGCGACGAAGCCAGGATGGGGAGCGTACTCCAGCCCGGCTACGGGAGCGTTACCGCCGATACGCAGCATCAAGCCGGACGTGCGATCACACCGAGATCTCAGGCGGTGCAGGTGCCGTAAGTCGTTGTCTTCCGCCACGTACCACGGCGGCATTGGTATCACACCGGGCTCTCAGGCGTGGGAGGGGCACCGGGGCCACGGGTGACAAAGCGCTTGATCCGGCGCTCGAACTCGGCCCGTGGGAGCAGCACACGGCGCCCGCAGGTTTCGCATCGCATGCCGATCTCGGCGCCAAGCCGCACGACCCGCCACGTGTCACCGCCGCAGGGGTGAGCCTTGCGCATCTGGACGATATCGTCGAGGTAGAGCGGAATGGGAGGTGCCACGACCGTTAGCCCTGTCTGGCCTGCGCCCAGAGCTCCAGGAGGCGCGGGGGCTCAAGCTCGGTCAGGACCAGGCCCTGCGCGGCGGCCAGGGCCTCCAGCCGTCCGAAGCGACGGCGAAATCTGGCGCTGGCTTCCCGGAGCGCGGTCTCGGCGTCCAGCCCGAGCCAGTCGGCGAGGCGCGTCAGCACGAACAGCACGTCGCCCAACTCTTCGGCCGCATTGGCGGCACTGTCGGCGGTGGCCAACTCGTCGAGCTCCTCGTGCAGCTTCGCCCAGACCTGGCTCAGCTCGCGCCAGTTGAAGCCGGCCCGGGCGGCTTTTTTGCCGAGTTTCTGGGCCGCGGCCAGCGCCGGCATCCCGGGTGGCACGCCATCCAGCGCACTGGCGCGAGTGCGCCCCCTGGCGGCCAGTTCCGCCGCCTTGATCTGCTCCCAGTTCCGCAGCACCTGCTCTTCACCATCGACGGACAGGGCGCCGAAGACGTGGGGGTGCCGGCCGATCAGCTTGGCGCTGATCTGCTCCAGGACGTCTTCGAGCGCGAAGTGGCCAGCCTGGCGAGCCATCTCGCTGTGGACGAGCACGGTGAGGAGCAGGTCACCCAGCTCCTCGGTGAGCGCGGCCATGTCGCCCGCATCGAGGGCCTCGAGCACCTCGTAGGCCTCCTCCAGCAAGCACACGCGCAGCGACTGGTGTGTCTGCCGGACATCCCACGGGCAACCGCCGGGCCCGAGTAAGCGCGCGGTAACCCAGCGCAGGCCATCGAGGCCACGGGCGTCGAGATGGAGCGGGGAGAGCAAGAGCATGCACCAGGCGGCCGGCGGTCGTGGCTCAGCCGGGTTGAGCGCGGCGATGGTGATGCTGGCCAGGCCGAGGAGCGAACCATCCTCCCCGATCCAGGCGAACTGCGCCGGGTGGCTTGCCGGGTAGCGTGTAGCGAGCAGCGCGATCAGCCCGGGCCAGTCGGCGTCGGGCGGACCGTAGATGAGCGCAGGCGCAACTGGCGCAAGCGGGAAGGGCGTCGCGAGGGGGCGGTAGGCACCGACGCCGTTGGTCTCGGCCCAGGAGCGCACAGCCGGCTCGTCGCTGGCGGACGGCAGCCCGGCGGGGCGCGCGGCGGCAAGTAGCGCGGCGCCCTCCCAGAGCTGCACGCCGGAGGGGGCGGGAATGCCAAAGACCACCGTAGCGCGGTCGAGGATCTGGCCAGGAGAGAGCGGCGGCATCGGCATGGAGGCGTGGTCCGTCATCCGGCCCTAGGGCGCATCAGCGGGGAACGGCAGCGGGACACTGTTCGGGTCGAAGCCAGCCGCGATCGCGAGCTCGCCACTCGCCTCGGCCTGGCGCCGCAGCTCCTCGTACCAGGGCACGAAGCTCTGCTCGTAGAAGCTCTGAGCGTTGCTACTCTGGCTCAGGCGCTCGAAGCTGTCGAAGGGACGATCGTCGGCGCGATCGAGCACCTCCAGCACGTGCCAGCCGAACTGGCTTTGCACGGTCGTCGGCGTATTGAGCGGCGCGCTGAAGGCTACCTCCTCAAACTCGGCCACATAGTCGCCCCGGGGCGTCCACCCGAGGTCGCCGCCCTGTTCGGCCGAGCCCGCATCGGTGGAGCGCTCGCGGGCGAGGGTGGCGAAGTCGGCGCCGGCCTGGAGCTCGGCCAGAATTTGCTCAGCAGTAGCCTGATCGGCCACGAGGATGTGGCGAGCGCGAACCATAGCGGTACGGGTGTTGCGGGCGATCACCTCGAAGACCAGTTGCTGGCGGGCGGCCTGAGCGCGCAGGTCGGCGTGGGTTGGTGTCGGCGCGGCGCCGGGGGCGACGGGGGCCCCCGGATCAACGCGGGGGGCCTGAGCAAACACCGCCGCATCAACGCGGGCCGGGTCCACGCCGATCCCATTGCGGCGAGCATAATCGAGCAGCAGCGCATCCTGGACCATTCGGTCAAAGATGGTGCCACGGACATTGGCGTCGATGGCCAGTTGCTCGATCTGCTCGCGCGTCTGACCCTGGGCCAGCAGGTCGGCCACACCGGCGCCTACATCGTCCCTCAGGCGCTGCTCAAAATCGGCCAGGGTCACACTCGTGCTGCCGAGGCGAAAGATCACCGGGCTCGTCGCACCGCTGGACGGCACACTCGTACAGGCGGCGAGGAGGGGCAGCAGCAGCAGGATGGGAAACAAGCGTTGCATACGGAGATCAAACCTCAGCAGAACCGAGCGCCAGAAGCCGCTGTACGGCCACGCCGTGCTGGCTTCACAACGCGGAGCGTGCCACAGCGGCAATCAGGCCAGGCGTAGTGCGGTATAGCAAGCGCGATCAGTCTTCGCGCGCATCTTCGTTGAGACTGAGGATGGCCATAAAAGCCTCCTGAGGGATCTCCACATTACCGACCATCTTCATGCGCTTTTTCCCCTCTTTTTGCTTCTCGAGGAGCTTTCGTTTGCGCGTAATATCGCCTCCATAGCACTTTGCCAGCACATCTTTACGCATCGCGCGCACTGTTTCGCGGGCGATTACCTTACTGCCGATTGCTGCTTGAATCGGCACCTCGAACATCTGGCGCGGGATGAGCTGGCGCAGCCGCTCAACGAGATCGCGACCGCGCTGATAGGCGAAATCGCGATGCACGATCAACGAGAGGGCGTCCACAGGCGCCTGATTGACGAGCAGATCGAGCTTGACGAGGTCGGCCTCCTGGTAGCCAGCGAGCGTATAGTCGAGGGAGGCGTAGCCCTGGGTACGGCTCTTGAGCTGATCATAGAAGAAGTCGATCACGATCTCGGCCAGGGGCATCCGATACTTCAGCAGCACGCGGGTTGGATCGAGGTACTCCATCGTCTCGAAGGTGCCGCGCCGCGTGGTGACCAACTCCATAATTGCGCCGATATAGCGTGAGGGCGCGATCACGCTGATCAGCACCACAGGCTCCTCGATCGCCGCGATCTGGCCGAGGTCGGGCATCTCGGAGGGGTTGGAGACGGTGAGGATCTCGCCGTCGGTGCGGAGTACCTGATACTCCACACTCGGCGCGGTGATCAGCAGATCGAGGTTGTACTCACGCTCGAGGCGCTCACGGACGATCTCCATATGCAGGAGGCCGAGGAAGCCGCAGCGGAAGCCGAAGCCAAGGGCGGCAGAGCTCTCGGGGGTAAAGGAGAGGGCGGCGTCGTTGAGCTTGAGCTTCTCCAGCGCATCGCGCAACTCGGGGTAGGCATTGCTGTCTACCGGGTAGAGCCCGGCGAAGACCATCGGCTTGGCGGGCCGGTAGCCGGGCAGGGGCATCTCGGCGGGTGTCTCGGCCAGGGTGATCGTATCGCCCACCTGGCACTCCTCGACCGTCTTGAGGCCGGTCGCGATGTAGCCTACCTCGCCGGTACTAAGGGCGGGCAGGGGCGTCATCGCGGGGCGGAAAACGCCGAGCTCAAGCGTCTCGGCATGGGCGGCGGTACCCATAAACAACACCCGGTCCCTCGCGGTGAAGGTGCCATCGACGACGCGAACATAGGCGATCACGCCCTTGTACGGGTCGTAGTGCGAGTCGAAGATCAGGGCCCGGGCGGGCTGCTGGGCATTGCCACGGGGCGGCGGAATGCGCGCCACGATCGCCTCGAGGATCTCGGGCACGCCGATCCCCTCCTTGGCCGAGGCCATGATCGCCTCTTCCGCCGGGATGCCGATCACCTTCTCGATCTCCTCGGCCACCTCTTCGGGGTGAGCGCCGGGGAGATCGATCTTGTTGACCACCGGGATGATCGCCAGATCGTGCTCCAGGGCCAGGTACAGGTTCGCCAGCGTCTGCGCCTCGATCCCCTGCGCCGCATCGACGACGAGCAGCGCGCCATCGCAGGCGGCGATCGATCGGGAGACTTCCAGCGCAAAGTCCACGTGGCCGGGTGTATCGATGAGATTTATCTGATACGAATGACCATCCTTTGCCGTGTACATCATCCGGACGGCCTTCGCCTTGATTGTAATCCCACGCTCACGCTCAAGATCCATCCCATCGAGGAGCTGATCACGCCTCTCGCGCTGACTGATTGTGCTGGTCATCTCCAGCAATCTATCGCTCAGGGTGGTTTTCCCATGATCAATATGCGCAATAATGCATATATTCCGGATATAGTTCTGGCTTGTCATAGATGATGATCTAGCCGCAATACCTTTCAAATAAGCGGCACGGTGGCTTCTGTGGCATACTTTCGAGCGCCAACCCAGAAAGTCTGACCACAGGAGCCACCGCTTGAGCTTCACGA
>SFCB01000051.1 GCA_004367505.1 Chloroflexi bacterium OHK40
CCCCTGTTACACCCACCCCGCAGCCTGGTGAGGGCGCCGATGTGGCGGTGACGATCTGGCCGAAGCCGAGCATCTGGGTGGCGCGCGGCGCGCTGCTGGAGTACGAGATCCGCCTGCACAATACGGGCAAGGGCGCGGCCCGCGAGACGAAGGTGGTCTTCCCCTATAACCGCTCACAGGTGACGCTCGTCTCCAGTAGCCTCGATAGCCGCGCCGGCGACTGGGTGAGCGCGATCGACCAGCAGAGCTTCACGGTGACCTTCGGGAACCTCGCTGAGGGTGCCCGGCGTACTGGCAAGGTGGTTGTGCGGGTGGCTAGCGGCCTGGCCCACCAGACCCTGCTCGATGTGCGCGCGAGCTATACCTGGCGCGATGGTGTGGACGGGGGGGGCCAGCGGGCGAACTGGACGCCTGTGCTGGTTGGTTCTGGCCCCAGCGATGCGCCCTACATCTGGGTGCAGGTCTCGCCCGACCGGGGCGCGGCCGGGACGCGGCACCGCTTCTATACGAACCGGCTGCTGCCGGGCGAGGCGGTGAGCACCTGGCTCAATACGCCGCAGGGGGTGCGGCCGCTCACGCTGCGCGGCACCGCCGACGCGGATGGCGCTGTGACCCTCGACTACCGCAGCAGCGGGCTGGCCCGTGGAACCTACCAACTGGTGCTCTACGGCCAGCGCAGCGGCCTCACTGGCGTAGCCACGTTCATCGTTCAGTAGCCCCGGCCCGCTCTCATCAGGCCCCCGGCAGGTTAAGGCCGGGGGCCTCGGCGTTCGCCGTGACGCGGGAACTGCCGTGCCCTGGCACCCTGGTTGCAGGAGGGGCCGCCGTGCCTTTACGACATGGCCCCGCCACTCCGGGCACGCTACGGCCGCCCACTCTTCATCGCCGAGACGAGCTCGCTCGGCGAGGCGCGCCCCGACTGGCTGCGCTATGTGGGTCGCGAGGTGCGCGCCGCGCGCGGCGCTGGCGTGCCGCTCCACGGGATCTGCCTCTACCCGATCGTCCACGCCCCGGACTGCCACGATGACCAGATCGTTCACCACGGGCTGTGGGATGGCGCAGACGCGAGTGGTGAGCGGGAGCTCAGCAGGGCGCTGGCGCGCGAGCTTGATCGTCGGCGCCTGCTGTGCGCGCCGGGGCGCCGTCTGAGCCCCCACCACCTGGCCGCCGCTCTCGGGGCCAGGCGCGGCGCTGAATGGGACGCCCCCGGATTTCGAGTGTGGGCGATGCGCATATCGGCGGTACAATCTGCGTGGCGCTGTGTGTGTGCTCACGGGGCTGCCCCTGGGCGAACCGTACGGAAAACCCCATGCGTCTCGCTGATCTGTTCCATCTCCCGGCCCTGGCCGCAGCCTTCGACCGGCTGCTCGCCGAGCCTTCCGGCATGATCCTGGTTGCCGGGATCGACCTTGCGCCACCTGCGGCTGAGGGGGAAACCCAGTTGCTGCCCAGCGGGCGAGCGACGATCTTTCGGGTGCTAGCCGAGGAGTGGCTGGCTCGCGTTGAAGCTCCGGCCGCGCTCGTCGCCGCCGACCTGGCGGCGTTCCGAGTGCCCCGGGCCTACCGGCAGCGAGTGAGTGTGCTGCGCGTGTCGTCACAGCAGAGCTACGGGGTGCCGATCGAGCGGGCCCGCTCGCAGGGGGTGGGCCTGCTGCTGATTGACCATCTGACACCTGAGAGCGCCGCGCCGGCCATCGCCGCCGCCGGCGCTGGATGTGTGCTCACGCAGTGCAACAGCGGGGCGCGGGGCCTCGGGCTGGCCCGGGAGCTCGAAAGCCTGGCGGGGGGTGGGGCCGGTCTGCCATCCACACTCTGGCTTGTCTCCGTCCACCGGCTTCCTATGCTCTGCCCGGCGTGCCGCCGTCCGGAGCCGCTCACCGCGACTCAGCGGCTCCAGCGGGCCCGCCAGCTAGAGCCTGGCGGGAACATCACCTACCTCGTCGCCCCCGGATGCCCCCGCTGCGAGGGTCGCGGCCGCAGTGGTACCGTTGCCCTGTTCGATCTCTGCCGGCTCGCGCGCGAGGGCGTTACAACGACCGTTGAGCCGGTGCTGACGATCGAGCAGTATGGCTCCCTGCTTGCCGGGGAAGGGCTCCTCAGCTTCGACGACGTGGTTGACCTGGACGCCACCCTGGCCCGGCATAGCCTCCAGCAGCTCGTGAGCCACCAGCAGACGCTGGATCAGGCTAACCAGGCTCTGGGGCGTCGGCTAGCCGAGCTCCAGAGCGCCCACCAGGTGCTCCAACAGCGCACGGCGGCGCTCGTCTCGTTCCAGCAGATCGGGCAGGCGCTGCTGGCCTCCACCGATATGCCCGACCTGGCCCGCAGGGTCTGCCAGCTGGTGCGCGAACTTTGCGGCGCCGACCGGGCCATCTTCTATATTCTGGAGGAGGAACGCCAGGCGCGCGTTCTGGCGGTGAGCGGCTGGGAGCCGGAGTCCGTGGGCCGGCAGGTGGCCCGTGCCGACCTGGAGACGGATACTGCCGAGCCGAGCGCCTACGACGGCTGGCCGCCGGGGATCCCGCCCCAGCACGCCGATCTGGCCGGGGGCGTGCTACGGGCCGGGCTGTGCGTGCCGCTGATCGCCGAGCAGCGTCAGGTGGGCATGCTGATCATCCACGTCATGAGCCGCGCCCGCTTCGCGCCCGCCGAAACGGCCCTGCTCCAGACCTTTGCGCATCAGGCCGCGCTGCTGATCCAGCGCACCAGGCTGATCGACGAGCTGAACGCCTCTATCGCCCGGCTGCGGGCGGCACAGGCGGCGCTGGTGGAGCGCGAGCGGCTGGCACGCGAGATGGAGCTGGCGGCGGAGGTGCAGCGTAGCATCCTCCCGCGCGTCTTCCCACGGGTGCCAGGCCTGTGCTTCGCCGCCGATGCTCGGCCAGCCCGAGAGGTTGGCGGCGACTTCTACGACATCTTTGCCCTGGACGCGACGACGGTCGGGCTGGTGATTGGCGACGTCTCAGGGAAGGGTATGGCGGCAGCGCTCTACATGGCGCTCACGCGCAGCCTCCTGCTTGCCGAAGCGCGGCGCGAACCTTCACCCCGGGCGGTCCTGCTCAATGTGAACCGGCTCCTGCGCGAGGTGGGCGACCCACACATGTTCGTATCGGTCTTCTACGGGGTGCTCGACATCCCGAGCCGCGCGCTGACCTACGCCCGGGCCGGCCACGACTATCCGCTCCTCTTGCGGGGTGAGCGGGCCGAGTTGCTGAAGGGTACGGGGCTGGTGCTGGGGATCCTGGATGTGGAGGTGGAGCAACTGGCCGAGCAGCGGACGACGCTGGGCGCGGGCGACCGGCTGGTCCTCTACACCGATGGACTGACCGACGTGATCGATGAGCGCGGCCGGCGCCTGGAGTTGCCGGGTCTGCTGGCCATCCTGCAGCGGCACCGCCAGGCGGAGCCAGCAGAGCTCTGCGCGGCCACCTTCGCTGCGCTGCGGGCCTACCAGGGCGAGGCCGAGCAGTTCGACGACATGACCATGGTCGTCGTCGGGGTGGGTGAGGAGTAGCGGGGGAAGCCCTTTTGTGTGTGCTTCACTGCTTCGGCGTGCCAACGTGCCGACCTTCCAACCTCCCAGGGCTTCTGCACCGTGGTATCATGCAACCACCCATTGCAAGGAGGTCGCATATGGAAGCGCCATTTCCGGGCATGGATCCATACCTGGAGCAGCCCAGCCTGTGGCCCGATGTGCATCACCGGGTGATTACCGCGCTCGGCGATCAGCTTCAAGAGCGCATTGCGCCACGGTATCGTGCGGTGATCACCCCCTACGTTGTGTTTGAAAGCCTCGAAATCGCACCGGTGCGAGCCATAGTTCCAGATGCCGGTCTGTTCGAGCGCGACGCACCGGAATCCGCGAGCAATCCCGGTGTGGCCCTCCTGGATACAGCGCCCCTTACTCTTCCCGCGATTATGGAAGTACCTACCGAATATGCGCGTATTGAAATCCGTACGGTCCGCGATTATGTGTTGGTGACGGCGATTGAACTGCTGTCGCCCGCCAACAAGCGCCCTGGTGCGGAGGGTGCCGATGCGTACGAAAAGAAGCGTCAGGAACTGTTTCGCAGCACCGCCCATTTGCTGGAAATCGACCTGTTGCGGAACGGGAAACGTCCACAAGTCGCGCGTCCATTGCCTGATGCACCGTACTTTGTATTCCTCAGTCGTGTCCAACGCCGCCCTTATATCGATATCTGGCCGCTCTCGCTCCGTACACCAATGACCCGTATCCCGGTACCATTGCGCTACCCCGATGCTGATGTCCCCCTTGATCTCGGCGCAGCGATCCGGATTAGCTACCAGCGCGCCCGGTATGATCTGGAGATCGACTACCGCGCCGACCCACCTCCCCCGCCCCTCAGCCCCGATGATGCTGCCTGGCTCGACGCGTACCTGCGCGAACGCGGGCTTCGTCCCTGATCTTTGGAGCGTTTGGAGCGTTGGAGCGGTTGAACGGGCACTCCGTCAACGCTCGCGTCAACAGGCCACGAGCGATGGGAAGTTGGTACGGTCAGGGGCAACATGCCGGATCGCGCCATCATTTTGCTCAGCCCGGCGGCCGGTGCGTACATAGAGAAGGTGCCTTCGCCGTACGTGCCGAACGCCCTGGTCGTCTAGGGGCAGTTCAATCCGTTCGATCTGGCTGAAATGCGATGCGTCGTTCTCGCCCAGCCAGGCAGCGAGTTCGCGCAGGTCGTCGGTGGCGGGCGCGCGGCGGACGAGCGTATCGAGGGTGTAGGTGCTGGTTGTGGTCTGATTCCTCATCGTTACGCTCCTGGTCGGAGTGTTGCTGGATATGCTCAGGCTCCTCGTCTCCTGCTTGTCAACCGTGCACTATGTCGAACCGCTACACTGGCTCAGTACGGGATGCTCACCAACGCGGGCATAGTAACCAGCGTGTCTACCGATAGCGGTGTCGTCGCCGCGCAGGAAGGGGCGGCTCCGCCACGATTGGTCGCTGCGGCGACTCGTTTGAACATTGGAGCGCGACCGCGCTCCAACGTTTCAGCGCCTACGGAAGCAATGCTCGCTCGACGACATCAAGAAACGCCATCGCCATCGGGCCCGACTCATAGAAGATGTCGCCAGTGATCTCATAGACGTGGCCGGATTGAACGGCGGGTAGGGTTGCCCAGAGCGCCTGCGCGGTCATAACTTCGAATCCGGAGCGATCTGGTGTGCCCGTGGCGCCGGCAGAGATCAAGACGAACAGGACGTCGGCGTCTATCTCGCCGAGTCGCTCGAGTGAGAGCCTCGTACCTCCCTGCTCCTGGATACCCGCCTCGGCCAGCAGTCTGCTCACCGAGTCGGCCAACTTCAGGCCGAGCTTCTCGCTCAACGTGATGGGCATATGCCCGCTGGTAGCCCCATACAGAAAGACACTATCGGACAGGGGCTCAACAACCGCAAAGGTCGTGCCCGCCCAACGTAGCGCCAGGCGTGTTCGCAAGTCGGCGGCACGCTGCTCGAAGCGGCTGATCCACTCCTCAGCGGCGGCCTCGCGCCCAAACTGCTCGCCGTTGATGCGCAGCACGGTTTGCCATGGCACTAGCACGTACTGATCGCCCTCCGAGTAGTGATAGGTCACCGTCGACGCAATCGCATCGAGCTTCTCGTAGCCGGGGTCGTAGGGGCCGAAGATGCCGGAGAGGATGACGTCGGGTTGGAGTGAGGCGATCTGCTCGAAGTTCAGCTCGGGCCGATACGCGATGCGGGTGACGCTGTCCAGTCTGCTGCCGAACGCTTCGACCAGGTAGGGGGGGAAGGGCGCGCCCGGTTGCCCGTTCTCGCCCGGCCCGGCGATCACCGCAAGCCCAAGCGCGAGTGCGTTGGCGAGATCGTGAGAGTAGATGGCGACCAGGCGCTGTGGGTTGGCGGGGATCGTCACCGGCCCACGCGGGGTGTTTGCGGTGCGTGTCGCCACTACCGTCGCCGTGGGCGCGCTGGCACCCGGCCTCCCGCAGCCGGCCAGCACTAGGGCCCCCGCGCCGATCAGAAAGCGTCGGCGGCTGATCAGCTGCTCCGCCAGTTCGACGCGCTCGATGGCGCTGAGATGGCGATGCCCGTTGGCGTGCAGTCAGGCGGCCAGTTCGCGCGGGTCGTCGGTGGCGGGCGCGCAGCGGGCGAGGGCATCGAGCGTGCGGGTGTCGGCTAGCGTTCGTGTGGTGTCGATCATAGTCATCCTCGATCTTAATTTCGATCCATAAGTCAGTTAAACTTCTCAGAGCGGGTGAGTGTGCGACCGGCCAGCATTGTTTCGAGATCGCTGAGGACAATGAACAGGCCCTCGACCAGGGGGAAGCCCCACGCCTCATAGCGCACGCGAAAGACCTGCTCGGCTTTACCAGCCGTCGTGGCTGCAAGAAGTTGGTCAAGCTGATCCTTATTGGCCAGGTTTTCTTCGGGGAGCAGCCCGTAGCCAACAAAGATTACGTCAGCATCAACACTGGGAATTAACTCAATGCTGATTTGCGGCCACGGGGCTTCGCCAAAAGCAGGTTGATTTGTTGTTGGCGAGCGCACAGCACCGAGATCACGGAGTACCAGACTTCCAGGCGCCACCGTAGTGCGGCTGACATAGACGTCATTGGGGCCGTATACATCGATCCAGGTGTAACGTACGCCATTGAGTTGTGCCTTTAGTGGTGCTTGCAACGTTCCAAGTCGCTCCTGATACGCGTCGAGGCGTGCGTCAAGCGCGGCTTCAATGCCAACCACACGTGCGACAAAGCGCTGTCCGGCGAACGGTACTTTGTCATCAAAGGAGATTGTCTCGGGAACAAGCACGGTGGGTGCGATCTGCCGCAGTTGCTCGTAGATTGGCGCGTGGTTGGTGTCCGTACCAATGATAAGATCAGGCCTGAGCGCGGCTATGGCCTCGATATTCGGCTCGGTCCAGGCACCAATGTCGGCACTCGGTATCCCGTCCGGCAATTGACCGTAAGCTTTCAATCTCGCCAGCGGATCGCTCTCGCCACTGGATCCGATCGCGACGAGTTTGTCGAAGCCGAGGCTGGCGAGCGCATAGCCATTGATGAGATCTGCCAGCGCGACAACCCGCTGCGGTTGTGCCGGTACTTCGATTGGCCCGTTTGCTCCCTCAATGACTCTGGTCGCCCTTGTCTCCGGCGTCGCCGTCGGCGCACCTGCCTGCTCGTCTGCCCCACAGCCAACGATTGCGCCGAGGCCAAGCGCCCCCGCGCCGATCAGGAAGCGCCGGCGGGTGATCACGCGCTCGGCCAGCTCGATCCGCGCGATCGGGCTGAGGTGGTGTGAGCCGTTCGCGCCAAGCCAGTCGGCAACTTTCAGCAGATCGTCGGTGGCGGGCGCGCGGCGGGCGAGCGTGTCGAGGGTGTACGTGCTGGTTGTGGTCAGGTTCCTCATCGTTACGCTCCTGGCCGGAGTGTTGCTGGACATGCTCAGGCTCCTTGTCTCATGCTTGGCAACCGTGTACTTCGTGCAACCACCACACTGGCTCAGTACGGGATGCCCGCGCAAACGGGCATGGCAACCAGCGAATCTACCGATAGCGGTGTCGTCGCCACGCAGGAAGGGCCGGCTCCGCCACAATGCGCGGCTGGTGCGTGCTATTGATGTGAAAGTGGGTGTTCGCCTCGTTCCCGCCGTGGCTTGTCAGTGCTCACAACGCTGCCCATGCGCGGCATGGTGCTCACCCCTGAGCCGTGGTAAAGGCCTGCCAGCGACTCACCACATCACCCTCAGTTGCGACCGCCCCCTCGTCCAGCAATGCCGCGCGCACATCCCGCACGATCCAGTCGAGACCGAAGGCGTTTGATGAAAACCACACTTCCGCGACTACATTGAAGACTCGGTTCGCCTTGACAGCGCCCAGCGTCGTCCAGAGCGCTGATGCGGTAAGCGCATCGGTCTCGTACGCGCCCCCGCTTAGCAGGAAGATTGTATCAGCGTCGTGATCGCCGACGTTCTCCGCCGAGATCGGGATGAACGGACTGGTCGCTTCGGTTGCAACGTCTTGTGCCGGCGGGCGCTTCAGGCCAACCTGCTCCAGCATCGAACCGACCAGACCTGCGCGGCTGAGCGCAAAGATGTCAAGCTCCAGTGCTCCGATCACCGAGACGGTCTGACCTGCCTTGCCCACACTGGCCAGGTCGGCCTTGAGTTTGGTGACTGCGCCATCGAGCCGGCTGGTGAGTGTAGCAGCCGTTTCGGCGCGACCAAGCATTGTCCCGGTCACCTTCAGTTGCTCTTGCCACGACGCGGTGTACTCGATCACCGTTGTCGGCGCGATCACATTCAGTTTTTCCTGCGCTGCTGCGGTCGTGGGAATGGATATCCCAATAATAGTTGTTGGCTTCAGGGCAGCGACCGCCTCAAGATTGACGCCGTCTGGTGCAGCCGCCGTCGTCGGGACACCGGCGAAGTCGAACACCGCCTTGGCGCTGGCGTAGCCAAACGTGAGAAAGACGCTCGCCGGCTTGACGCCAAGCGCGAGCGCAGACA
>SFCB01000261.1 GCA_004367505.1 Chloroflexi bacterium OHK40
CGGCGTGTCCAGCGCCGGGCTGGTGCGGGAGCGCCTTCCCGCTGAGACGCCCCGGTGGGGCGTCTGTACGCCGCAGGATCGAGGTGGCGGGCCGCTCACCGGCGCTTCAGGGTCCGTGCAGGACGGCGTGTCCAGCGCCGGGCTGGTGCGGGAGCGCGTTACCACTGAGACGCCGCAGGATCGAGGTGTTCGGCCACTCGTTGGCGTCACTGGGCCAGGCGCTCGGCGAGCCGCAACTCACCGTGGTCAAGCAGGCGCAGCAGTGGCTCAGCCGCCACGGCGAGACCGTCGGCGGTACGCCCGGCGCGCAGCTCCTCCTCCCTCAGCCAGCGCAGCCGTCGCTCGGCCAGCGGTATGGGGCGATGCAGGGTGACGAGAAAGGGGCTGAAGCGGGTACGGGTGCGCAGCCCATAGGTGGGTGAGGGACGTGTCTCGACGAGGCTAGGAAGCCGCTGGAGCTCCAGGTCGTCGGGCTCGCGCAGGGGGCCGAGGCCAAGCTCTTCGCCCAGTTCGCGCAGCAGCGTATCGCGGGCGGTGGCATCGTGCAGCTCACGGCGACCGCCGGGGAGCTGCCAGGCGCGGGCCGTTTCGTCGTAGGCGAGCAGGAAGCGCAGCGCGCCCGGCTCCTCACAGCGGGTGATCAGCGCTACTGAAGCCTCCACCTCGCGCACCGGCGCGGCCCCGGGCAGTAGTTCATGGCGCCGCTCGTCGAGGGCGGCGAGCAGCGCCGCCGGCCGACCAAGCAACCGAGCGTCGCCGATGCCAGGGCTCCGCCAGTCGGACTGCAGCGGCTGGCCGGTGTCGACCAGATCGCTCAGCAGCCGTAGCGTCCAGCCGGCCAGCGGCGTGGGCACCCGCGCCGCCAACCCGTCGTCGAGTTGCTCGACCACCCCGAGCACCGTCAGGGCATCGAGCAGGCCGAGCAGATAATCCAGGTGCGCTACGCCCTCCAGGCTCACCACCTGGCCGGGCCGCCCGCCTTCCGTCGGGGCCGAGGCCGCGAGGCGGTCGAGCAGCGTACAGGCCAGGGCGCGACGAACGTGGGTGCGGTTGGTCAGCTGTAACACGAGATAATCCTTTCTATGCCGGCGCTCACCGTAGACTCAGCACGCTACATCTCTGCGCATACAACCAACTAATGATTATGGTTCCATTGAGTGCCGGCCCCGATGATGGTGCGGGATGGCCGGGCGCCCCTGGCGGGTGCCCGGCCTCGATTCGATATACGCAGCGGGGCGCGTCACTAGAGGATCGTAACGGCGAGCAGGATCACCCCGACGACGATCAGGAGCGGCAGGCAACCCCCGCCGTCGCCGCCATACGAGCGCTCAACCGGCATCACTACCACTTGCGCAGGACGCGGGGGTGGTTGGAAGAAGACTGCGGTGAGCAGCAGGAACAGGGCCAGCAGCAGGCCGGGCGGCGAGAGGAGCAGCGCCAGCAGGGCCACCAGCGGATCGAGGGGCGAGGCGGTGATCGGGCTCATACTTGACCTCCTGTGCCCGGTCAGGGCCGGGATTAGGCGCCGTATCGATCTGGCTCCAGCATAGCCCGGCGGGCCACGTGGCACCTGCCTGGCAGGGAACAAAACAGCCGCAGCGATCTGGCGAAGTCGGGCAACCCTGACAGACGCCAGGCACGAACCTTGCTCTCCGGCGCGCATGGTCCGGCAGCGCCAGACCCCGCGCAACGCCGGGAGCCGGGCCGTGGCGGCCCGGCGACACATCTCTGCGGGCTGCCGGAGACCGCTTCAGCGGCCCGAGCGCATCCACGTGCCCCGTAAGCCAGGTGGCCCAGGAGTTTGCCGTGGCCACCGGCTCGCGCAGAACACGAGCACCGGCCCGTACAGAACGATGCGCCCCTGGCATGGCACAGGCGCCCCGGGCAGCGCAGGGCTACCTCGGCGCTCCGCCGCGCCCACACCTGGAACAGACGAACTATGAGCGCAACTCCCTGGTATCTCATCGCCGGTGCCCTCTTTGTGCTGATGGCCCTCGCCAACTCGACGCTGCGGCGCCTACCGCTGAGTAGCGCGCTGCTCTATCTGCTCGTCGGCATCGGGATCGGCCCCGCCGGTCTCGGGCTGCTCCGGCTCAACCCGCTGGCCGACGCTGGCTTGATCGAGCGGCTGAGCGAGGTGGCCGTGATCGTCTCGCTCTTCACCTCGGGCCTGAAACTCCGCGCGGCCCTGCGCGACCCGATCTGGCGCATCCCGCTGCGGCTCGCCTTCGGCGCCATGCTCGTCACCGTCGCGCTGATCGCCGCCGTGGGCTCCCTCGGCCTCGGCCTGAGCCTTGGCGCCGCCGTGCTGCTCGGGGCCATCCTGGCCCCCACCGACCCGGTGCTCGCCGCCGACGTGCAGGTGGAGCGCCCGAGCGACCAGGACCGGCTACGCTTCGGGCTGACCGGCGAAGCGGGCCTGAACGACGGCACCGCCTTTCCGATGGTGATGCTCGGCCTTGGCCTGCTCGGCCTGCACGAGCTCGGCCCCTTCGGCTGGCGCTGGCTCGCGGTGGATGTCGTCTGGGCCACGCTCGCAGGACTGGGCTGCGGCTGGCTCCTGGGGCAACTGATCGGACGGCTGGTGGTCTACCTGCGGCGAACCCACCGTGAGGCGGTGGGGCTGGACGACTTCCTCGCGTTGGGGCTGATCGGCCTGGCCTACGCCGTCGCCCACCTGCTGCACGCCTACGGCTTCCTGGCAGTCTTCGCAGCCGGCCTGGCTCTGCGGCACATCGAACTGACGGAGAGCCCCGACGACGACCCCGAGGCGACCGAACTCGATGCGGCGCCCGGCGACGGCGCGGAGCTCGCCACCAACCCGGCGCGAGCGCCCGCCGTGATGGCCCGTGAGGTGCTGGGGTTCAACGAGCCACTCGAGCGCATCGGCGAAGTCGCGATGGTCGTGGTCCTCGGTAGCCTGCTCGTACCCCTGCTCCCCGCACTGCCCCCAACGACGCTCTGGTTCATCCCCCTGCTGCTGATCGTCATCCGACCGGTGGCCGTGCTCATCTGCCTGAGCGGCTCGGCCACCGGCCCCGTGCAGCGAGGCCTGACCGCCTGGTTCGGCATTCGCGGGATCGGCTCGATCTACTACTTGATGTACGCGCTCACCCACGGCGTCGAGGGCGACCTGGCCCTGCAACTCACGGCCATCACCGTCGCGACGGTCACCGTCTCGATCATCGTCCACGGCATCTCCGTCACGCCGCTGATGCGCACATACCGCCGGCTTGAGGAGGCGCGCGCCTAGGTAGGATTGTCGCCGGCCCGCGTTTCGGCTATACTCCTCCTACCAGCAGGGCGCCCCAGACGAGGGCCAGCGCGCCGCAGGTTATGCGCTGGTTGATTGCGCGTGATCCCCACGACCAGGATCTTCGCCGAGCCACCCTACGTTGGCCCCCGCTCCTTCACCGAGCGCGAGCCCCTCTATGGCCGCGACCGCGAAGCCCGCGAGCTCGCGGGCCTGCTCGTGAGCGAGCGGATTGTGCTGCTCTACTCGCCTTCCGGCGCGGGCAAAACCTCGCTGCTCCAGGCGCGCGTCATCCCCGATTTGCGCGCCCGCGAGTTTACGGTGCTGCCCGTGCTGCGGGTAGGTCTGAGTGCCCCCGATGCGCCCGGTAATCGCTACCTCGCAAGCCTCCACCTGAGCCTACAGGGCGAGAGCGCCTCGACTCCTCCGCCCTCCGGCACCTTCGGCGATACGCTCGCCCGCCTCCCGGGCCTCGCTCCCGACGCCGACGTGGTGCTGATCTTCGACCAGTTCGAGGAGGTGCTGACCCTCGACCCCACCGACATCCCCGCGAAACAGGCCTTCTTCCGCGAGCTCGGCGCGGCCCTGCGGCCCCATAACCGCTGGGCCCTCTTCGCGATGCGCGAGGACTACGTGGCCGCCCTCGACCCCTACCTGCCCCTGCTCCCGACCCGCCTGGCCTGCAGCTACCGTCTCGACCTGCTCGACGCGACGGCGGCGGGCCAGGCGATTCGCCTGCCGCCCCTCCGCGAGCGCGGCGTGACGATCGAGCCCGAGGCTGTTTCACGCCTGGTGGACGACCTGCGCCGCGTGCAGGTGCAGGATGCCGACGGCGCGGTGCGGGAGGCCCTCGGCCCCTACGTGGAGCCCGTACAGCTCCAGGTTGTCTGCACCCGTCTCTGGCGCGAGTGGGTCGCCCGGCGCGGCCCCGACGATCAGACGATCACCGTAGGCGATCTCGGCGCTGTGGCCAATGTCGATACGGCCCTGCGGGAGTACTACGACGGCGTGGTAGCCGAAGTGGCCGCTGCTGGCGATCCGCCCCCGCCTCAGCGCCAGGCCCGCGAGCGCGCCCTGCGCGAGTGGTTCGATGATCATCTGATCACGCCCGAGGGCGTGCGCGGCCTGGTGCTGCAAGATTACCCGGCCACCGAGGGCCTGCCCAACGCCGATGTGTACCAACTCGTCGATGCCTACCTCGTGCGGGCCGAGCGACGCGGCGGCCGCACCTGGTTCGAGTTGGCCCACGATCGCCTGATCCGCCCGGTGCAGGCCAGCAACGCCGATTGGAAGCGCGCCAACCTCGTGCCCGCCCAGGTGCAGGCGCGCCTCTGGGAGGCCCAGGGCCGCCCCGATGCCCTCGCTCTGCGCGGTGAGCAACTGCGCGAGGCCGCCGCGTGGGCCGCTCGCTCCGATGTGGTCGTGACGCCATTGGAGCGCCAGTTCCTCGACCGCTGCGCCGAGGTTGAGGCGGCCGAGAAGCGTGAGCGTCGGCGTACCCGGCTCATTCGCCGCCTCGGCGTGGGCCTCTCGGTCGCCGGGTTACTCGCGATCGGTCTCGCGCTCTTCGCCCTGGCCGCCCGCAACGAGGCCACGGCCCGCCAGCTCGGCGCCCAGGCAAGCCAGGCCCTGGCTGCGAGCCCGCCCCGCGCCCTCCTGCTCGCCAGCGAGTCCCTCGGTGCCACGGCCCCGCTCTCCCCACTCCCGGACGCTACCAGCGCGCTCTACGGCGCCCTGGCGGCCAGCGGCGGCATCCCCCCTGGCGGTCATCAGGCGCGCGTCAACGCGGTGGCCTTCAGCCCCGACGGCGCCATCCTCGCCTCCGCTGGCCGCGATCGGGCCGTGCGCCTCTGGAGTCCGGGCAACCTGGCCGCGCCACCGGCGCTACTCGCGCACCCTGGCGAGGTGCTCGCCCTGGCCTTTAGCCCCGATGGCCAACTGCTCGCCACCGCCGCTACCGACAACGCCGCCAGGCTCTGGCGGGTGAGCGACCCCACCGCGCCGCCGATCGTCCTGCGCGGCCACGAGGCCGCCGTCACCACCCTCGCCTTCAGCCCCGACGGCACCACCCTCGCCTCCGGCAGCGGTGACGGGAGCGTCCGGCTCTGGCGGGTGAGCGACCCCGCCGCGCCACCGATCGTCCTGCGCGGCCACGAGGCTGCCCTCACCGCTCTCGCCTTCAGCCCCGATGGCCGGCTGCTCGCGACCGCCGCCGCTGAGCCCACGGTGCTGCTCTGGGAGCCTGGCCTGGCCGACCCCCAGCCTCGCCGGCTGGAAGGCCACGAGGCCCCCCTCACCACCCTCGCCTTCAGCCCTGACGGCGCCACCCTCGCCTCCGCCGATCGTGATGGCACCGCCAGGATCTGGTCTCTCGGCGACGATTCCGTGATCGCGCTGCGCGGCCACACCGGCCGGCTGAACGCCCTGGCCTTCAGCCCCGATGGTGCCACCCTCGCCACCGCCGGCCGGGACGGCGACGCCCGCCTCTGGGACCTCAGCGCCAGCCCACCCGGCGCCACCCTCCTCCGAGGGCACCAGGGTGCCCTGAACGCCCTGCGCTTCAGCCCCGACGGGAGCCAGATCCTGACCGCCAGCGACGATGGCCGGGCCCGCCTGTGGCCCCTGGCCGACCCCACCGCCCCCGCGCTCTGGCTCGCCGGCCACGAGAGCGCCGTGACGGCGGCCGCCTTCAGCCCCGACGGCGCCTCCATCGCGACCGGCGCGAGCGACGGCACGGTGCGCCTCTGGCAGACGGCCACCCTCGGCCCTGTACCGGTGCTGCGCGGCCCCGGCCAACCCTTCGTCCGGCTCGCCTTCAGCCCCGACGGCGGCACACTCAGCGCGGCCGACCCCTCCGGCGGGCTGCTGCGCTGGAACCTCAATCGCCTCAACGCGGCCCCGGCCCTGGTGCGGGAGCCGGCCGATGGAACGCTTGTGGCCCTGAGCACCGACGGGCAGACCCTCGTGACCGCCGCGTTCGAGGCACCGCTGCTCGTGTGGGGGCTCGAACCACCTGGCACCGCACCCGGCACCCTCGGCGACGGCAGCCGCGAGGTGCTCGCGCTGGCGCTCAGCCCCGACGGACGCCAGCTAGCCGTCGCCTACCTGGATGGCGGCGTCACGCGCTTCTCCCTCGCGGAGCCCGGCGCGGCGCAGGAACTGCCTCCAACCGGCGCGGGAGGACCGCTCCTGGCGCTCGCCTTCAGCCCCGACGGCACCACCCTGGCCGGCGGCGGCGACGATAGCCGGGTCTATCTCTGGGATCTGGAGGCAGGCGGGGCACCGGCCAGCCTGGATGGTCACACGGCACCGGTGCTGGCCGTGGCCTTCAGCCCCGACGGCGCCACCCTGGCCTCGGGCGGCGGTGATGCCACGGCGCGGCTCTGGAACCCGGCGCGCGGCCAGACCCGCGCTGTGCTCCGGGGTCATCGGGGAAACGTGAACGCCGTGGCCTTCAGCCCCGACGGCCAGACCCTCGCCACCGCCGGGGAGGATGGCACGGCCCGCCTCTGGAGCACCCGCACCCCCACCAGGACCCCGGTAGTCTTGCCCGGACACGAGCGCCAGGTGAACGCCCTCGCCTTCAGCCCCGACGGCCAGACCCTCGCGACAGCCGGCGACGATGGCCGCGTGCGACTCTGGCCGCTCGACATTGCCCGGCTGCCCGTGCTGGCCTGCGCCACCGCCGGGCGCAACCTGCATCTGGGCGAGTGGGAGCAAGCCTTCGGCGCCAGGCCCTACGCCAGAACCTGCTCGCAGCTGCCGATCTCCCCAACCCTCGTGGAGACCGCCGCCGCCCTCGTGGCCACCCGCGACCCGGCACTCGCCGCTGCGCTCATAGCCCGGGTGGCCCAACTGGACGCCCAGAACGAGGTGCCGGCTCGCGCATGGGCCGAGCTCTGCCGCGCCGAGAGCCTCGCCAACCAGCCCCGTAACGCCCTCGCCAGCTGCGACCGGGCCATTGCCCTGGACCCGACCGATGGGCTCCTCTACGACCGCCGCGCCCTCGCCCGGGCGCTCACGGGTGACCTCGCTGGCGCGGCGGACGACCTCGCCGCCTACCTGGCCTGGGCCGGGGCCAACGGCGAGCCGATCGACCGGATCGCCGCCCGCCAGGATTGGGCCGCCCAGCTTGCCGCTGGCAGCAATCCCTTCGACGCCGCCACCCTTCAGACCATCCGTGAGGAGTGAGCCGATGGTCGACAGCTTCGAGTGAAAGCCAAACGCTTTCTTCGGCAAAGTGCGCCATCACCGCGCACGGCGCCCATCGCGCCACGACGAAACGACTGTTGTCATGTCATCGCGACGGCGGGTAGATTGGCAGAAACTGAACCTCGCCGTCAATCTTTCAGCGTCAGTGGTGTAGCAAGGGGGGGAGACCATGCGACCATATCTACTGATCGGCAGGGTCCTGCTGGTGCTGCTGCTCACCCGGCTCCTTGCCGGCGTCGCCCCACCCGCCACAGCCATCGGCCCACAGCAGGGAGGATCGAAGGTTGCGGTGGTGACCGTAACCTTCGAAAACGGTGATCCGGTCACCGGCGCGCCGGTGCGCTTCTTCGACGGTGATCCCGACGGCGGCACCGTGATCAGCACCCTCAGCAACGGCCAGGCGAGCTACGCCCTGCCCTTAGGCAGCTACAGGATCGATGTGCGTGTGGAGCATAGCGGCGATGTGCCGTGGATGTATACCGGCCCGCCCGAGACCTTCCGCTTCCGGCAGGACGACACCGCCGAGACCCTGACCAGAACGTTGCAGGTGGCCACCACCACCGCCACCGTCATTGGGCGGGTCGTCCTTGCCGACGGTTTCACGCCACTGCCATTGCCCCCATTCGTGCCTGGCGTGGAGCAGCCCACCGTCGAGGCCTTCGGCGAGCGGAGTGCGAGCAATCGCCAGGCCGTCATTGCCAGCACGGGCGCCTTTACCCTCCCCCTTGTCACCGACGTCTACGAACTGGTCTTTAACCTTGATGACAGCTACTACTCCAGCTTCGACCCACCCCGGGACATCGAGCTGGATGTGGTGACGGGAACGATCGACCTCGGCGATCTGCCAGTGCTCCCCCGCGACGCCGTGATTCAGGGCACGGTCACCGACGGCGGCAGTCCCGTCGGCGGGGCCTATGTGGAGGCCATCGGCGAGAGCGGCGCCTACGCGGCCACCAGCACCGATGGAGCGGGCGCCTTTAGCCTTGCGGTCTCGGCTGGTGCGTGGGAAGTGACAGCCGAGCCCGACCCGGAGGGGGGCTACGTCGACTTCGGCGTGAGCGAACTGGTGAGCATCACCTCGGGCACGACGGTCACGCTGGCACTCACGATCCCCCGGGCAGCGGCAATCCTGGAAGGCACCCTGGTGGACGAGGCGGGCGCGGCGGTATCGGGCGTCTCGGGGTGGGCGTACGCCCGCGCTGCGACATCGGGCGAATATGTAGCCTTCGACACCGTCCAGGATGGCACCTTCGCTCTGAACGTTCCAGCCGGCGATCTGCGCGTGGGTGTCATCCTGGAGCCGGGCAGCAGCTACTCGCTGCTCCAGGAGTCGAGCGCCCGCGCGGGCCCCAGCCTCGTGGCACCGAGCGGCCATCTGAGCGGAATTCAGGCCGACGCCCTGGAGCGCGCACCCTACGAACAAGCGGTATGGATCGCCCCAGGGCAGGTGAGCCCCGCGCAGGTCACCTTGCCGATCACCGTGCGCCTGGCTGCCAACACCGCGACGATCGAGGGCCGGTTGATCCTGCCAAACGGTGAGCCGCTCACCGGTGTCGAGGGGCTCGTGATTGCCGCGCCCCACGGCATCGATGCGACATGGCAGTTCGCGCCGATCGACCCGGACACCGGCAGCTTCAGCCTGGGCGTGGCCGCCGGCACGTGGCTCCTCAGCTACGAACTGGAGATCAACCAGAGCAGCCGTCTGATCGCCCCGAGCCCCCTGCGCGACACGCTGGTGCTGGTCGGGCCAAATCAGACAAGCCGCCAGGACCTGGCGGTGCCACTCTTGGACTACGTCGTGGCAGGGACCGTTACGAACGAGGCGGGCGCGCCAGTGCCGGGCATCATCGTGTGGGTCGCCAGCTCCGACTACGAGGCATTCACCCTCACCGACGCGAATGGCAACTACGAGGTCTTCGTGCCCGGGACCAACGAGCAGGGCCGCGCGCTCTCCTACACCGTCAGCATCACCTACGACTGCACGGGCAAGCCGGTGTGCTACCTGAGCTCGCCTCCGGTCCCGGTGGGGCCCATACCGATCGGTGGCGCGGGGGTGGCCCAGACGCCCAGGCCGGGTGACATCGTGGCACGCGAGGCCGATCTGAACGTCGATGTCATCGGTGTCGTGCGCGTCAATGGCAACGGCCGCGCTGGCGTGAGTGTCTACAGCCAGCGCCGCACCGGCGGGCGGCAGACCTCAGCCACGGTTCAGTCGCTAAGCTCGCCGGCCGGGGAGTTTACCACCTCCATCCCGGTGGACCTGGACAGCGGCACCATCAGCGTGCGTGTCTTTGCCGGCTTCACCGATAGCCAGGGCCGGCTCTACTCTGGCAAGGTCGATGCGAACCCGACCATCCGAGTGGCGGGGATCACCCAGACCGAGCCACCAGGCGCCGATCTCGCTCCGGTGGCGACGCTGCCGCCAGCGGTAGTGAGCACCTTCACCGCTGCCACTGGCTGGAGCCACACCTTGGCCGACGGCACCCGCATCGCGATCCCGCCAGGGGCGGTACCCGTGGGTGGCAATGCGCAGGTGCGCGTGGTGGTGGAGGCGGCACCGCTGCTCCGCAACACCAGCGCGCACGACCTCGCCACCTACTACGGCTACACGATCAGTCTCTTCGACGCGGGCAGCGGTCGGCGCCTGAACGAGCCACTCCTCCGGCCAGCCCTGATGGAACTGCGCTACAGCGACGATCACGTCTGGGCCAATGATGTGGCCGAAGGCCGCCTGCGGCCGGCCCGGCTCGTAGGCGAGCGCTGGGCGATCGACGACAACTTTATCATCAGCCGGGGTGCCAACCGCCTGTCGCTCCAGTCGGTTCAGTTGGGCACCTGGGGATTGATACAGGTAGCGGGCCAGGGCTGCGGCTCCTGTGTATTCGTGCCGCTGCTTCACTCGCAGTGAGGAGGAAGCCACATGCTCAACGGGTTGGCGCTGATCCTCGTCGGCCTACTGCCGCTCTTCCTGGGGCGGCGACTGTTCTGGCTCTTCGTCGGCGTGGCAGGGTTTCTCTTCGGCCTCACCCTTGCGCAGGCGGGCATGGGCGAAGCGCCAGGCTGGATGCAGCTCCTCGTCGGCGTGCTGGTGGGACTCGTCTGCGGTGGACTCGCCGTCATCTTCACGCGCCCCATGGCCATGCTGGGTGGCTTCTTCGCCCTCAGCAGCCTTGGCGTGGCCATCGGCGTGTGGCTCGACGCGCCCGGGTGGATGTTCTGGCTGCTCTTCATCGTCTTCGGCCTGATCGGAGTGCTCCTCGTCGCTTTGCTCTTCGACTGGGCGATCATCATCGCCTCCGCCGCCAATGGCGCCGCAGCCGTGGTGACGGGCCTGGCCGTCTTTGTTCCCATGCCGGGCTGGCTGCGCCTCCTGCTGATGGCGATCGTCTTCGCGATCGGCGCGCTCTACCAGGCGCGCGACATGGAGACAGGCGGCGGCTTCGCGCAGGGCGTCCCGGTCGAACGCCGTAGCTGATTCTGTCGAGAGGCCCACATGCACAGCGCTCTGCCCGAAGCCGAGCTTGCGGCATGGGAGGCCCGCTGCGAGGCCTTCCTGCACGCGCGGGGGGCCAGCGACGCCGCCCACGACCTTGAGCATACCCGACGGGTGGTGGCCAATGCCCGCGCCCTGGCCCGCGTCGAAGGCGCCGACCTCGCCGTCGTGCTCCCCGCCGCCTGGCTCCACGACTGCGTGAGCGTGCCGAAGGACTCGCCACAGCGCCCGCTGGCCTCGCGCCTGGCTGCCGAGACTGCCGCCACCTGGCTCACGACTGCCGGCTATCCTCGGCCCCTCGTACCCGCCGTGGCCCACGCTATCGCTGCCCACAGCTTCACCGCCGGGATCGCCCCCGAGAGCGCCGAGGCCCGCGTCGTGCAGGACGCCGACCGCCTCGATGCCCTTGGAGCCATCGGGATCGCTCGCTGCCTCATGCTCGGCGCCACCATGGGCCGGCCGCTCTACGATCCGGCGGAGCCCTTCCCGGTGCGACGCCAGCCCGACGATGGCCGCTCGTCGATCGACCACTTCTTCACCAAGCTGCTACGCCTGGCCAGCACCATGACGACCGCCGCCGGCCGGGCCGAGGCCGAGCGCCGCACCACCACCATGCGCGCCTACCTGCGCGAGCTTGGCCGCGAGATCGGTGTGGCCGCGCCGGAGCGCGGGGCGGAGGGGTGAGGCGCGCCCCCCACTACTGCTGCATGGCCTCCCAGCGCCGCTGAAGCTCTTCGCCAAAATCCTCGGCGCTCCCCCAGAAGATGCTGATATTGGCATCTTTGAAGTAGCCTTCGAGGTAGCGGGCGGCGCCCTCGGGGGCCAGGAACTGGCCCTCCTCGGGGAGCACCTGCCCGGCGATGTTGGCATAGCGCTTCAGGCGCTTGCCACCCTGGGCGCTCATCAGGCTGCGGTAGAGCACCCGGAAGCTCCAATCCTCCAGGCGGAAGCCCAGGAAGAGCAGCGCCGTGTCCACCAGCGCCGTCTTCACCGGCTGCGGGATCAGGTCGCGATTGCGCGTTGCGCCGATCAGAAAGTCGAAGTAGTGATCCTCGGTGAGCACCAGCGACTGGGGGTTGGCGACGGAGCCGAAGAGGTGGAAGACCAGCGGCTTGAACTCGTCGGGCTCATAGTCGCCCGCATCGAAGACCGAAGGCTCGGTCGCGAGATCGTCGTTCCAGCGGCAGATCTCGGCCTGGGGCTCCTTACCGGCCGCCCGCAGCGCCTCTTCGAGCAGCGTATCCTGGGCCACCGTCACATAGATGCTGCACGGCAGGGCGGCGAGGGGTGCGTAGGGGTCGGGAAGCCCCCTGGCGCGGCGCAGCTTTGCCACCTCGGCGAGCAGCTTCGGCAGCGGGGCCCGGGGCGTGGCGAGGGCCGGAGGCAGATCAGGCTTGTAGCGATCAAGCAGGGCCTGGCGCATCGCCCGGACGAAGGCGTCCCGGGGGTATTCGGGGTCCTGGTTCACGCTGAGAAACTGGGCGACGTAGGGGAGATCGCTTTTCTGGTGTGGGGCCAGGGGGAAGCGATACTCACCGGCCCAGCGCTGGGCGAGCTCGCGGGTGGAGCCGAGCAGGCGCTCGGCGAGCAACTCGCCGAGTATGGGGGTACACTTGCCATCATTGATGCGGGTGAGCAAGGCGGGCCATTTCTCCATGGGCTGTTCGCCCTTGAAGCCCGGCTCGTACCAGATCTGGCCGCTGCGCAGCCGCATAAACAGGGCCGGCATCCAGTAGTCGGGGGCATCGCGCACCTCACCGCGCGCCACGCCGACAGCGGCATCGATCTGGCCGTCGCGCTGCAACTGGCTGAAGAAGCTCCGCGCGAAGGCGCTGGCCGTGTCCACCCGCACCGTGCCCTGCATCGCTATCACGGCGGGCACTCCGGCGCGGGCCAGCAGTGGGCCGAGCGCGCCAAGGGGCGTGCCATCGGCCGTCACGCCGGCACTCTCGCAGGAGGCCAGGAAGACGAGACGGGGCGCCGCCTCCAGTTCGCTCACGCGGCGGGCGAGCTCGGCGCCAGGCACCCGCGCCGTCGCACCATCGGGGCCTTCCAGCAGCAGCCATGGCTCGCCGTCTACCAGCATGCCGTGGGCCACGAGGTAGAGGATGTCGAAATGCTCGTGGCCTTCCAGGCCATCGCGTAGGGCGGCCACCAGGCCTTCGAGAGTGGCGGTGCCACCACCGGAGAGGGCGGCCACCGGAATATCAGCCAGGGCCTCGCGCACTCGGGCCAGTTCGGCGGAGCCATTGACCTCGGCCAGTCGGTAACTGGCGATATCGCTCGGCGCGGCGATCACGGCGAGGGCGCGGAGCGACGCACGCGGGCGGAGGCGCACCGGGCGCCAATCGCCGCTGGCCAGGTAGCGCGAGAAACGCACCCGGCTGCCCAGCAGCAACGGCGTGCCCCGCTCGGGGTCCCGCAGCGTCTCCCAGCGCAGGGCGTGGAGCTCGGGGGCGCTCGGGCCGACCATCAGGCGCACACGGAGGGGGAGCTCCTGGCCCTCGGCGATGCTACGGGCGCTCACGAAATACTCGCGCACCGGCGGGGTGGCGAAGCGCTCGTCGGGCGTCTCGAACAGCGCGCGGGTGAGCGCCACGCCGTAGGCCTCGGGGTCATGCTCGAGCCCGAGCAGCGCGGCACGGTCAAAGCGGGCTACCCCCGGCGTCTCGGCGAGCACCTCGGCATCGCTGTCGGGCGGGGTGGAGCTCAGCTCCACGTGGTAGCTCTCGGCATCACGGCGCTGCAGCACGATCTTCAGGTCGACGATCGCCATGGGTGGGTGGACCGGCCGCAAGGGCGCGGCACGGCTGGTGAGCGGGGAGGCCGGAGCTTCCAGGCGCCCGGGTTGGCAGGCCCTCGCCCCGCGCTACAATGTGCCGGGTGTGAACAGGCAGTATAGCACGGAGGCGCAATGGGCAACTTCAGCGACTACCGCGAACACGTGGGCGCTAGCGCTGAGCGCTGGTTCAAGAGCACGATCTTCCAGAGCCCCAACATGCTGGTGGGTATGGACTGCCTGGAGCCCGGGCAGGCCCAGCAACTCCACAGCCATCACGGCCGCGACAAGCTCTACTTCGTGATCGAGGGCGAGGGCGAGTTCACCGTGGGCGACGAGACGCGGCGACTCGGCCCGGGTGGGCTGGCCTGGGCTCCAGCCGACACGCCCCACGGCGTGCGGAACACCGGTACGGCGCGCCTCACGCTGCTGATCGCCATGGCTCCGGAGCCCGGGTAGCCCTAGGCGGCGCCCACCTCGATGCCCGCGAGCCGCTCAAGGGCCTTGACGAGGGCATGGTTGCCCTCGGCGCCCAGCCCGGCGGACTGCAGGGTGCGGTAGAGCTGGGAGATCATCGCGGTGGCGATCATCGGGGCGCCCACCTGCTCGGCGGCCTCCAGCACCAGGCGCAGATCCTTCTGCTGCAAGTCGATCGTGAAGCCGGGCCGCCAGTCGCGGCGGATCACCTGGGGGCCACGGTTGCTGAGCATCCAGCTACCGGCGGCGCCGCCGACCACAGCATGCAAGGTCTTTTCCAGATCCACTCCTGAGGCCTGGGCAAAGATGAGCGCCTCGGCGACGGCGAGCATGTTCCCGACCACGAGGATCTGGTTGACGAGCTTGACGGTCTGGCCGTCGCCGGTGCCGCCCACGTGGGTGATCGTCTTGCCCATGGCCTGAAGCACCGGTGTGGCGCGCGCCACGTCGTCGGCATCACCACCGACCATGATCGTCAGGGTTCCTTTTGCGGCACCCTCGCTGCCGCCGCTCACCGGGGCATCGAGGAAGCGCACCCCGCGCTCGGCCAGGGCGGCGGCGATCTCGCGAGCGCCCTGGGGGCTGATCGTGCTCATATCGATCACGAGGGTGCCCGGCGCTGCACCGTGGATCACCCCGCGCTCGCCGAGCAGCACCTCGCGCACGTCGGGCGTGTCGCTCACACAGCAGCAGATCACCTCACAGGCGGCGGCGAGCTCAGCCGGGCTATCGGCGCGCCGAGCCCCGGCCGCAACGAGCTCGTCGGCGCGAGCAGCCGTACGGTTCCAGACCGTCAGATCGAAGCCGGCCCGGAGCAGGTTGCTGGCCATGCCGCGTCCCATAATGCCCAGGCCAAGAAAGCCGACACGATCGGTCATCGTTGATACTCCGTCTAATGGAGAAGGCTGTGCCGCGCATTGTACCCACGAGGGACGATGCCTGCAAGAAGCGGCCCGGCGGGGTGCCCCGCCGAGCATCAGAAAGGACAGCGTATGCGCGCAGCGCTCGACGACCTGCTCATCCTCGATCTCAGCCGCGTCCTCGCGGGTCCCTACGGCACGCAGCTCCTGGCCGACCTCGGCGCCCGGGTGATCAAGGTGGAGCAGCCCGGCTCGGGGGACGAGACCCGCGCCTGGGGCCCGCCTTTCGCGGCGAGCGGCCTGAGCGCCTACTTCCTCTGCGCCAACCGCAACAAGCAGAGCATCACCCTGAACCTGAAGCACCCCGAGGCGCGCGCCGCGCTCCGCGCGCTCGCCGCCCGCGCCGATGTGCTGGTCGAGAACTTCAAGGTCGGCACGATGGAGGCTCTCGGCCTCGGCTACGACACCCTCGCCACCGACAACCCGGGCCTGATCTACTGCGCGATCACGGGCTACGGCCAGGATGGCCCCTACGCCGGGCGTCCCGGCTACGACACAGTCATCCAGGCCCAGGGCGGCCTGATGAGCGTGACGGGCCCGGCCGACGGCCAGCCTCACAAGGTCGGCGTCGCGGTTGTTGATATCACCACGGGGCTCTACGCGGCGGCCAGCATCCTGGCGGCGCTCCACCACCGCGCTCGCGGCGGCGGGGGCCAGTACATCGATCTCGCCCTCTTCGATGTACAGCTCAGCTGGCTGGCCAACGTAGCCAGCGCCTACCTCGTGTCCGGACAGCCCCCGCGCCGGCACGGCAATGCCCACGCCTCCATCGTGCCCTATGAGCCCTTCCCGGCCGCCGATGGCGCCATCATGCTCGCCGTCGGCAACGATGGCCAGTTCGCCCGTCTCTGCGCCGCCCTTGGCCATCCTGCCTGGGCCAGCGACCCTCGCTTCGCCACCAATCCAGCCAGGGTGGCCCACCGCGACCAGCTCGTGCCGCTCCTCGCCGCTCGCACCGCCACCTTTCCCGTGGCCACGCTCGAGGCCATGCTGCTCGCCGCAGGCGTTCCCTGCGGGCCCGTAAACGACATCCCCACCGCCCTCGCCCACCCACAGGCCCGGGCACGCGGCATGATCCAGACCCTGGCCGACAGCGCGGGTAATTCGCTACACCTGGTTGGCCCGGCGCCAAAACTCCGAGCCACGCCCGCAACCATCCGAAGCGCGCCACCCTTCCTCGGCGAGCATACCGCCACGGTGCTGCACGAACTGCTCGGCTACGACGAGGCCCGCATCGCCGCACTCCGTGCCGATGGGGCGATCTAAAGCAAACCACCCGGGTTGTCTCATCACACGTGAGGGCACAGGGCACCCCGAACGCCAATCACTTCACGGAACATAGCAACATAGAGCAACCTCCTACGAGCCGTACAGCCCGGCCTGGGCGCGCGGGCCTCCCGCCCGCCTGCAAGCATCTCGAGATCGGGCCGCCGGGCGTAACAAGCCGGTGCAGGCCAGCTTCGCAGAGCGCTAGCCCCCGGATTCAGCCACCGGGCGCGCGTATTTGTCACGCCCGCGCCGGCGGGCGTCCAGAGTGAGATGCCCACGAGCCTGCCCTCGCGCAAGAGGCGGCCTGCCCCGGTGCACGCGGGGGGCTGGGTTCCCGCTTTCGCTGGTTCCCGCGTGCGCGGGAACGACACCCGGGCGCGCGGGTTTGTCACGCCCGCGCCGGCGGGCGTCCAGGGTGAGATACCCGCGAGCCTGCCCTCGCGCACGCGGGGGCCTGCCCCTGTGCAAGCCCCCGCTCCCCTGCACGTTCAGGGACGGCCAGAACCTATGTTCGATCAGCGATTTACCGCCTCTCTCGCGCAAGCGGAGGCAGGGGTGAGGGGGCGATACACACAATCGGGCCAGATTTGATGTAAGGGAGGCGCAGCGTACTGCCGCCCCCTACCCACTGAACGAACATCTCGACCCTAATGCACCGCGCGCCGAGCGCCACCCTCCAGCACCACCCGGATCACCACCCGGTCCCGCCAGAAGAGCCCCAATCGCATCAGGTAATAGATCGCCCGATAGAGCAAACCCTGGCGCACAAAATCGTAGTCTACCAGTACCACCGGACGCTCCGCATCGGCGGTATAGAGCAAGTTGTGCGAGCGCAAGATCGTCCGCTGCACCAGGAAGCTCCAGAGGCGCTGGGGCAGCCGGCGCAGCGAGCGGTTGACGTGGCGCTCCGCCCGTCCACCGCTGGTACGACCGTAGAGGTCGGGCATACTGCCGGTGCGCAGGAGCATCGCCTCCGCCCGCCGGATGATCGCCCGGAGTTCCCGCGCTAGCCGCTGCCGCTCGGCCACCGGCATAGCCCGGTAGTTCAGTGTGCAGAGCGGCCGGGCGCCGTGCAGGTAGGGCTGCACCACCAGGATCTGCACCCGACCCTCGCTGTCGCGGGCCAACAGATGGTAGCTCGGGATGCTATAACGCGGCCCCAGGCACGCGGCGAAGGCGTCGGCGGCGGCGCGCATGCGTTTCGCCTCCGCCAGGGCTTCCGCTGAGCTGCCCCCCAACTCATGCTTCAGCTTGGCCACGAAGCGGCCATCATCACTGCGGTAGACTTCGGTCTCGTTGCCGCCAGCCACCCGCTCCAGAGCAAGGTCCCGGTCAATCGGCGCAAACACAGCGTCGGCGTAGATGCTCATCTCTCGGCGCTCCGAGGGTTGATCTCACCTTCATCTGACGTCGGCGCACGGCATCTTGTTGCGCTATCGTCTGCCACCACTAGCGGACTAGTGGGAAGAAGCGCTGGTGTGGCGCCGGTGTGGTGCTCAGGCGCACGCTGATCCGCACAAGCGGCTGGCTCGGGTCGTTCGTGTGCAGCTCCACGGCCCCACTCTGGGGCCAGCCCCCAGCCTGCGGCGGCACCCAGCGCGCCCGCAGCGCGAGTGTGCCGGTAGCCCCGGCGGCCACGCTCCCGCGTTCCGCATCAACCGCCATCCAGACGGTCGCCGGGATCTGCGGGCGCAGTTCAACCGTCAGCCCATCGCTCAGCGTGAGCGTCTCGCGGCAGCCGAGCGACTGTACTTCGCGTGTACTGATCTGGAGCCCGGCGCTCGCCGACTCGTCGATGGCAATCGGGCCAGGGGTACGGTAGCGCAGGCTTATCCGGCCATCGGGCATGAGCAGCGCCTGGAAGGTAAGACGCACCCCCGCGTCGTTGTAGAGCGGCACTGCCTCCCACGTCACCAGGAATCCCTCGGGCAAGCGGGCGTAGCTCACCCGCGCGCCGTCCTGGCTCGGGTCGAGATCGAGGCGCAGCGCCACGATCGCCGGCCCGGGGGTCTCGCTGAGCGGCAGACAGGCTCGCGCAAACGACGAGCGGCTGATGTCCTGGTCCCCCAGGCTGATCAGCCCGTTCGCGCTCACGCTCAGGCGCTCGTAGCGGGCATCGGCGAACGGAAAGCTGAAGCCGATCGCGATCGGCCCACTCGCGCCATCGTCGGGTAGATCAAGTGTCACGGCATCGGCGGGTGGGTCGCTCCAGTTCGCGGTCGGCCCATCGGGCTCATCGCTGCGCCACACACCATAGCGCTCGTTAGCCACCGTCACGGTGTAGGTGAGGGGCTTCGTGCCACCATTCGCGAGCGGGATCGCGATGGTGGCCCGCTCGCCGATGCTGAGCGCGGCGCGGCGCGGCGATGTGTCGGCCTCAAGGCGGGCCACATCTTCTTCAAGCGCGAAGTCGAGCGTCGCGACCGCGCCGGGGCCGAGTTGCACGCTCGCGCTGCGGGCCCCGTAGTCCCGCGCGGTCGCGGTAAGCGTGTAGGGCGTGTCGGCAGGTGGCAGCACCACCTGGTAGCGCCCCCCGCTGTCCGTCATCACCCGCGGGCCGCCGACTACCTCCACGGTGCCGGGCAGCGGCCTCCCGTCCGCCGCGCGGGTGATCGCGCCGCTCAGCGTCGCGTGGCTGGCCGAGGCTGGCACCCTGAGCGTGACCGGCACGCTCAGCGGCTCCTGGCTCAGATCAGGGCCGTGGATGAGCACCCGGGCCTCGTAGGTGCCGGGGCCGGGCACACGGCGCGCGTCGAGCGTAACCATGACGGTCGCGCTGCCGCCGGGAGCAATGCTCGCTAGCGTGGCAGAGGACAGACTCAGCCAGGGCACATCGACCGTGACCCTGGCGACAGCGGCGTAGGCATCGAGGCGGCCGTAGCCAAACACATTGTTGGGCGATGCCGTGGCCTGGCAGGTGGCGTAGACATCCCCGGAGAAGCGCGTGTCGGTGAGCGGAGCGGCGCCACCCGCCAGAGCCTCATAGGTGGCCTCATAGTCGCCGATCAGCGCGGGGTTGGCCGACCAGAGCAGCGCCACTGCCCCGGCGACGTGGGGCGTCGCCATTGAGGTGCCGCTGTTAGAGCCGTAGCTGCGCGTCTGGTCGGCCACCGTCGACCAGACCCCGCTGCCCGGGGCGGTGAGATCGGGTTTGAGCCGCCCATCCGCCGCCGGGCCGATGCTGCTGAAGCTCGCCAGGCGGTTGCTGGCATCGAGCGCGCCCACCGCCGTGACATCAGCGTAGTCGCCGGGCGACTGCACCGTGCCACAGCCGAGGCTATTGCCTGCATTACCGGCCGCGAAGACCGGGTAGATCCCGGCGGCGCGCCAGGCGACCACGTAGCCGGCGTACCACGAGGCATTCTGGCCCGCCGTCCAGGAGTTACTGACCACGTGGGGACGCAACTCGGGGCGCGGGTTGTTGCCCGCCAGGTCGGTTGGCGCCAGGAGCCACTGAGCGGCAAGGATCAGATCAATCTCGCTGCACTCGCGTGCCGAGCAGGCGCGCACGGCTATCCAGCGGGCGCCCGGGGCCACACCCACCGCCGGCTGGGTGGCCGAGAGCCCCCGGCCCACGATGGTGCCCATCGTGTGGGTACCGTGGTTTCCCGAGTCCACCGGTTGCGCCGAGTCGCCGTAGAGATCGTACCAATGGTAGTTGTGGTCCACCGTGCTCCCGCTGCTTCCCCGGTACTGACCGATCAGCGCCGGGTGGTCGTAGCGCACGCCGCTGTCGATATTCGCCACCGTAATCCCCTCGCCGCGCACGCCGAAGGTAGCCCACACGCGGCTGGCGCCTATACGGGCAATATTCCAGCAGACGTTGGCGGCGTCGGGAGTGCAGCTACTACTCGTCTGGCCTGCCGGCGCCTGGCCGGTCTCTTCGAGCGCGGCAGTGCGATTCGCGCGCAGGAGCGCCACCTCCGCCCGTTCGGCAAGCGCCGCAACATCATCAGCATTGCCGCGCACCGCCAGAGCATTGACGATCCAGAGCGGCTGATAGCTGAGCCCCCGCGCTTCGATAAACCGGCGCAGCCGTGCCTGGGAAGCCTCGGCATGCTCGCGGAGCGTGCGGGCCACATAGGCGCCCCGAGCCGACCAGTCGGCGATCTCATAGGCCGCGCTCAGGTCGGCCTGGTCGGCCAGGAAGACGAGAAACTCGGCCCTGCCAGTCGGGTCGGTGGCCTGGTCGGCGGCGATCTGCGGGTCCACCCTGGTGGCCTGGCGGGGCAGGCTCACCCGGGTGAGGGCTGGCACGGCGCGGCTCGGGGCCATGGCACGGCCCTGAGCCTCGAAGAGCCGTGGGGCCACGGCGGTGGCACCATCGTTGCGCAACTCCAGCGCCAGATCGGTGACGCTCCCCAGGGCAACGGTCGCATCGAGCGCGCCGGGAGCGCTGCTGAGGCCCGGGGGCTGAGCCACAGCCGGAGACGCGAAAGGAAGCGCCGTAACCAGAATGAGCAGCGCAAGCACGGCAAGCGCGCGGCAGAGTGGGGCGGGCATGGCGCGGCTTCCTCACGAGCGGCAGAGCCCCGCCTGCATGGGGGCCCAGAGAGCAGCGAGTGGAACGGGTGAGCCTGGATTGCGGCCCGCAGCGCGCTGCGGTGCGCTCCCGAGGTACGCTGAAGTGCGCTGCACGCCACGAAAGCTCCGCCAGGGAAGCGTAGCAGGCCACCCCCGCCCTGTCAATGGCTCTACTCAGGCCGCCTGCGGCGATGCGTCCTCGATCCGGTTCAGCAGCCGATCGAGCTCAGCAAGGGTATGAGCCAGACCGGCGGGCGCGCTGTGGAGCGATCCATCCGACACCAGAGCAGCCCGAACCGCACGCACATCGTCACCGGCATTCGCGAGGGTCCGCAAATCGTGGCTAATGCGCTCATCGCTGATCGCCACACCGTGCCGGGCCAGCATCCCGCGATAATGAGCGAAGTGCTCCTGCAGGTGGCGCGCCACGGTTTCGAAACCGTGGCGCGCAATCGTCATGCGCGTGCGGTAGCGCATCGCATGATGGGCGAACATCACCTGGTCGTCGCGGGTGGGCTCGATCAGCAGGATATCGACGTGTGGATGGCGCCGGCGCACCTGCTTGATGTGGTAGTGCAGCCCCGCGTGCACAAAGGTGCGGAATACCTGATTGCCGATCCGCTGCACACCCTCGTCGCTGATCCCCTGCCCCGGCTGATGGCGACTATTGTCGAAGGGGACCATCGGGTTAATGCAGACGATCAGCTCAGCGCCGCGCTCGATCGCAACATCGAGGCTGGCCGTGCCACGGATGCCCCCGTCGATATAGTCGCGCCCGGCAATACGAACGGGCCGGTAGAACAGCGGGATCGCCGCCGACGCGCAGACAGCCAGCGAGATCGGCACCTCGTCCAGCGGGGGCGCGCCAAACACCGCCCGCTCGCCGCTATCGAGCTCCGTCGCGACGATCACCAGCTCGTGGGGCAAGTCCTTGAAGCGATTGCTACGGCCCGGCGCCGTGAGCGCCGCACGCAGGTAACGTTCCAGGCTGCTTGTATCGTAGAGGCCACTGGGCAAACTCACCGCCAGGACCTCGACAAGGTCGAGCAGTGAGGCCTGGCCGCCCTCAAGCACGATCCGGCGGGCCGCACTGGCCAGCGCGGCAGGCAGCCGAACCACTCGCCGCAACAGGTCGGTGGGATCAACCGAGAAGAGATGCTGCGGTTCTAGCTGCGCGATACCGAGCAGCGAGTGCTCAAGGACCGAGAGCAGGGTGCGTGGGGAGATATTGTTCGCCAGGCTGGCGGCAATCATGCCACCAGCGGAAGTGCCGACATAGCAATCGAACTCGTTGACGGAGAGCTGTTCGAGAGCCTGGTCGATCGCGCACAGGGCGCCGATCTCATAGGCTGCTCCGGCGACACCGCCGCCGGCCAGGACAAGGGCGGTCTTGCTGCGATGCATAGGCTTGGTGCTTCGTTGCCTACCAGGGCCACTGCGCGCCCAAAAGGAGCTCTATACACCTTCAGTCGCGCTGGAAAGAGCCGGAAGAACCCCGATCGAATGGGGCGAGTCGCGGCACGAATAGAAGGAGGGAAGATCAGGACCGGTTCTGGCGGAGCAGCTGATCAACGATCTCGGCCAGGGCATCGACCTGCGAATGGAGCCGGGCGACATCGTTGCGGCTCGGCACGTCCACGCCCTGGTCGGTGAGCTCCTGGGTGGCCTGCTGCCCCAGCTCGGGGCTGAGCAACAGCCGTCGCCAGCGCTCAGCCTCCTCGGCGCCCAGCGCTCCACTAGCCACCAGCAGATCGATCCGGCGGTCGATCTCTGCATCAAGCAGGTCGCTCCCCCCGAGCGAGAAGAACAGCGTGCGCCGCAAAGTTGCGAGCCGATCACCGCCTACCTGAATGAGACCGGTCAGAAGCTGGGTGGGCAACTGGGGGCTGCTACGGCCCCGCGACTGCAAGACAACCTGGGCGAGGATGCTAGCGGTGATCTCCTCGCCAGTCTCATTATCAACCACCTGCACAGCTTCGCCGCTCTGGACCAGGCGCGCGATCCCTTCGAGGGTAATGTACTGCTTCTGGTTGGTATGGTAGAGCTTGCGGTTGGCGTACTTTTTTATGACATGCATTGGGGGTGCCTCGACGGCGCATCGTCTCCCGATTATAACACGCCGTGTCAGAGCCCCGCTACGCACAAAAATGCCGGGCCGGACATTCCCGACCCGGCCAGCGTGAGCCCGTGGGCCTACTCTTCGGTCTTGGCCTCGCCAGCACGGGCGGGGCGAGCTTTGGCGGGTGCCTCCTGGCTCCGGCGCAACTCCTCAACCCGGGCAGCAAGCTGGGCGATCTTGGCGCTCAGCTCGTCGATGTCCCGCTTTGAGGGAATGTTCAGCCGGTTC
The DNA here is from genome assembly GCA_004367505.1 of Chloroflexi bacterium OHK40. Classification (GTDB taxonomy): domain Bacteria; phylum Chloroflexota; class Chloroflexia; order Chloroflexales; family Chloroflexaceae; genus OHK40. The sequence goes on from SFCB01000261.1 coordinate 23,275, forward strand.
AGGAACTGCTCCAGACCGCTCTCCACCTGGGCCGAGACGTTATTGACCGTGCTCTCCACCTGGGCAGCCGGAGGCTGTGCCACGCTGCGGAAGCGCAGCATCGTCTCTTCCATCAGGCGCTGGGCATCCTTCTGGGCCAGCTCACCACGCTCCACCAGCCGGTTGAGGAAGGCCTCGGCCTCATCACGGCTCAGGGCAAAGGCCCCAACACCGGCCAGCATCAACTTGCGCATCACCTCGAACACCTGGACGCTCGGGTTGGGTGTGGTGCTCGCCTCGTCGATCTGGCGAACGTTCACCTCGATCTCTTCAGCGGTGGTCATCGCTTGTCCTTCCACGAATGCTCTCTATCTGCTGAGTACGCGGGGTGACGCGGCAATCATACCATGGTCGCGCCGCCCACCGCCTATAACGCACTGCGTTATGAACCGAGTATACCACGCAACATCAGCCATGTCAAGGAACGTTCTGATGCCGAGGGTGCCGTGGCGCCGAAGCGCGCGGCTACACATACGCGCAACCCACCGGCGCGGGCTCTGCGGGCCGTGACACCCACCCCCGCGCAAGTGGGGGCGGGCTGGCGTGACCGATGGTCCTGCCCCCCTGTCCCCTGTGATCCGTTGTGCGCGTCCCTAGTGCAGAAACAGCCGAGCTGTTCGGGCATGGGAGATTCGGGGAGGGCTTCGCCCTCCCCGAGTCCATCCTCGATGCCC
>SFCB01000260.1 GCA_004367505.1 Chloroflexi bacterium OHK40
CCCACGGCGGCCGCGGTGGCGGAGCCGGCCCGCGCCCCATTGGTGAGCGACCTGCTGCCCTACCCGCGCGTGAAGATCGCCACCCTCGCCGACCTCAGCTCCGGCGCCTTCAATGCCGCCTACCCCGACCAGAACTCGCCCGTGCAGGTGCTGAAACTCGGCACGCCAACCGTTGGTGGGGTTGGCCCCGACGAAGATATCGTCGCCTACTCGGGGCTTTGCACCCACATGGGCTGCCCGGTCGGCTACGATGCGGCCAGCAAGATCTTCGTCTGCCCCTGCCACTACAGCCACTTCGACGCCGCCGCCGACGCGATGCTGATCAACGGACCCGCCACCCAGCACCTCCCGCGCATTACGCTCGAGGTTGACGGTGAGGAGATCTATGCCGTCGGGGTTACGGGCCTGATCTATGGCCGTCCGCACAATCTCAGCCTCACCGAGCTGTAGGAGGAGCATATGCCTGTGCATCGCCCAGCCGATCGGCTCGTCCTGCCGCCAGCCGACGCCGAGCTCTTCAAGACCGTCTGCCACTACTGTATTGTCGGTTGCGGCTACAACGTCTACAAGTGGCCCGAGGGCCAGGCCGGCGGGCTGCTGCCGGCTGAGAACGCCCTCGGTGTTGATTTTACCCAGCCAGTCGCTCCGCTCAGCGGGAACTGGATCGCCCCCGCACACCACAGCGTGATCACCGAGCGCGACGGTCGCCGCTTCAATATCGCGATCGTCCCCGATAAGGAGTGTGTGGTCAACAAGGGCCAGCACTCCGGGCGCGGCGGCACCCTGGGCGCCAGCCTCTACCGGCCCGACGGCCCGACCAGCACCCGCCTCACCCACCCCCTCGTCTATCGCGCCACCGACCAGGTGCCCACCACCTGGGACGACGCCGTGGATCTCGTGGCCCGCGTGATCTATGGCAGCATCGTCCGCGATGGCAACGACAGCATCGTGATGAAGGTCTTCGACCACGGTGGCGGGGGGGGTGGCTTCGAAAACAACTGGGCCATGGGCAACTTCTTCCACCGCTCGGTGCAGACGATCAACGCCAGCATCCACAACCGGCCCGCCTACAACTCCGAGGTCCACGCCTCGCGCGACATGGGCGTCCCCGAGCTGAATCACGCCTATGTCGATGCCGAGCTTGCCGATACCATCGTGCTCTGGGGCGCCAACTCCTACGAGACCCAGACCAACTTCTATCTGGTGCATATGCTCCCCAACCTCCAGGGCGCGACGAAGGCGCTCAAGGAGGCGGAGCTCGGCGGCGAGCCCGTGGCCGATCGCGGACGAATGATCATCGTCGACCCACGCCGCACCTCGACCGTGGTGGTCAGCGAGCAGGCCGCTGGCACCGAGAATGTGCTGCACCTGCAGCTCAACCCCGGCACCGACATCGCCCTGCTCAACGCCATCCAGCGCATTATCCTGGAGAATGGCTGGCAGGACCAGGCCTTCATCGACGACCGCGTGGAGGCAGAAACACTGGCGCCCTATCTGGAGCAGAGCCTCCAGCAAAGCCGCCCCCTGGACGACGTGATCGCCGAGGCTGAGCAGATCACCGGGATCAGCCGGGCGCAGATGGAGCAGGCGGCGAGCTGGATCGCCGAGCCGAAGGCCCCCGGAGTGCGCCGGCGCGCCTTGCTGCTCTACGAGAAGGGCATGATCTGGGGCCTGAAGAACTACCAGAATATCGCCAGCATCGTCAACCTGGCCCTGATGAGCGGCAACCTTGGCCGCCCCGGCACAGGCTGCTCGCGCCTGGGCGGGCACCAGGAGGGCTACGTGCGCCCCGGCTATGTTGGCCCGCGCCCGGCACCCTACGTCGACGACCTGCTGAGCCAGGGCCAGGGGAACGTCTTCTTCGTCGCTGGCTGCAACCCGGCCGTAACGACCCTCAACGCCCAGCGCATGCGTGAGACCCTCCAGACACGTGGGAAGCTGGTGCGTGACGCCCTCGACGCCAACTTTGCCGCCGACAACGCGACCAGGGCCCAGGCGGTGCTCGAGGCCATCGCCGCTGGCGGGCTCTTTGTGATCGTACAGGACCTCTATCCGACCGAGACGGCCCGCTTCGCCCACGTGGTCCTGCCTGCGGCGGCCTGGGGCGAGAGCCCGATCACCTCGATCAATGGCGAGCGTCGCTTACGGCTCTACGAGCAGTTCATGGACCCACCGGGGATCGCCGAGCCCGACTGGAAGATCATCGGCCGGATCGCCACGCGCATCCGTGAACTCGCCGAGGCCGACGGCAATACCGAGCTTGCCGAGCGCTTCAGCGGCTACCAGTGGCAAACCGCCGAGGAGGTCTTCCTGGAGGGTGGGGCCACGTTTGGCGATGGAGTCAAGGCGAGCACCGAGCGCTACAAAGGCGTGGACTACGCCTTCCTCCGGAGCGCCGGCAACAACGGCATCCAGACGCCTGTGACCATCGTGAACGGCACGCCCCAGGGCCGGGTACGCTACTTCGAGAATGGCGAGCCCTTCTACACCGAAAGCGGGAGAGCAAAGATGCAGGCCACCCCCTGGCCCGGCTTCCCCGCCGTGGTGCAGGCCCAGCTCGATAAATACCCCTACTTCCTCACCAATGGGCGCAACAACAACTGGCAGACCTTCTACAACGACGCGCGCATCCCCTTCCACGCCGAGCGCGTCCCGATGCCCTACATTGAGATTAGCCCCGATGACGCCCAGCGCGAGGGGCTGACCCCGGGCGACATTGTGCAGCTCTTCAACGACTACGGCGAGACCACCGCCTACACGGTGGTGAGCACGAGCGTCAAACCCGGCACGATCTTTATGCTCTTTGCCCACCCTCGCGGCACGCTCAACAGCCTGACCACCCCCTACGTCGATCCCGAGGTGATCATCCCGTACTATAAAGGGAGCGCGGCCGGCATCCGTAAACTCGGCCGCCTGGAGGATCTTGATGCGCGGCTGACCTACAAGCCCTTCAACTTCGAGCCGGTCGCGTAGGCCCACGGAGTGGATCGCGGGCGGGGCAGCCGGCAGGTGCCGCTGCCCCGCCTTTACGTTGCGGGCCGTTGTCTGGCCAGGCGCGCACTGCGATGAGGAGCCGAGCCATGCATGATGATGACCCACACCCGCCCACGCTCGAACGCCTGCTGGCGCAATCAGCCGACCTGCACCGGCATCTCTGCCCGCGCCAGGTGCTCGGCGCCCGAATGGGCATGCTCGCCGGGCGCCTGCTCGGCCTGGAGCTGCCGCAAACGGCTAGGCGGCTCTACACCTTCGTCGAGACCGACGGCTGCTTCGCCGATGGGGTGAGCGTAGCCACGGGCTGCTGGCTCGGGCGACGCACGATGCGCCTCGTCGATTATGGTAAAGTCGCCGCGACCTTCGTGGATACGCGTGCCGGGCAGGCGATCCGCATCTGGCCGAGCCCGCAAGCGCGTGAGCGCGCCTCCGTCTACGCCCCGGGAGCGAAGAGCCGCTGGCACGCCTATCTCGACGCCTACCAGGTGATGCCAGACGAAGAACTCTTGTGCGTCCGGCAGGTAACCCTGACGCTCGATCTCCCGGCGCTGATCAGCCGGAACGGCGCGCGGGCTCACTGTGAGCGCTGCGGCGAGGAGATCATCAACGAGCGTGAGCTACGCCGGGGCAACGCAGTGCTCTGCCGCGCCTGCGCCGACGGGGCCTACTACGCCCATACCTGACCGCGCGGTTTCCCCGGGCCAGTTTCTTCTGGCGCCCCTCCACAGACTGGAGGGGCGCCGCGCACTCGTTCCCCCCATCCGCCGGCAGGCCGCTGGTGACGCCCGGCATCGCCCACGCGCCGTTACACCGATCTGCTACACTTGGCGTAGGAACATCCCATAGCGAACCCCGGACGGCAGGCGCGCGCTGATTCCCTCGTGGACAGCGCGCGTTGCGTCCTGAGCGTTCGGAGGCTCTCTGGTCAGCCGAGGACGTGGATGATTCCGCGTGGCACGACTCGCTCCATCGCACCACGTTTCTCTTTGAGGATCTCGGCGATGCGGCACACTGCCTCCCGGCACATCCGACCGAACAAAGCTTCAGGTGTTTTATGCGCTCCGTCGTTCGTCTTGCCCAGGGCTACGTTGCCCTCGTCGTCGTCATCGCACTCCTGCTGATCGGTTCCGCGCTGGTGTTGCAGCAACAGGGCGATGAGCAGGCACGCTACGCGGAGCTCCTGAATGTGAGTGGCCGCCAGCGGATGCTCTCGCAGCGTATTGCGCTTTTTGCTTCCCTCCTGGCGACTCCGGATTCTGAGGTGAGCCGCGACGTGGCCCGCCGGGAGTTACGCCGCGCTGCCGATGAACTGGAGCAGGCGCACCGCTGGCTCACTGGCACGGCGCCGGGTAGCCCGAGCCCCCTTTCGCCAACCCTCGCCGCCGTGTACAGTGCGCCGCCCCACCAGCTCGACCAGCGCTTACCGGCGCTGATCGCCGACGCGCGCCTCGTTGCGGCCCTTCCCGACACCGATCTGGCCGCCGGGCATCCTGCGGTTGTGCGGGTGCGCACGGCTAGCCTGGAGCTTCTCCCCGGCCTTGAGGCCGCCGTGGCGGCCTACGAGGCCGAGGGCAAGGCGGTCAGCGAGAGCCTTCGCCGCACAAAGTCCGCGATCTACACCCTTACGGCGTTGGCCTTGCTCCTTCAGGCGTTTCTCGTGCTACGCCCCTTGCTGGAACGCCTTTCGCAGGAAGCGCAGCAGGCAGCCATGCTGGCGCTCGTCGCCCGTTATACCGACAACGGCGTGGTGATCGTCGATGGGGCCGGTATGATCACCTGGGTGAACGAGGGCTTTATGCGCCTGACCGGGCTCAGCCGGGCTGAGATCCACGGGCAGCCCGCGCTGGCCTGGCTGGACGGCTCCGCCTGCGACAAGGCGATCCGGGAGCGGATCGGCCATGCGCTGCGATCCGGCCAGTCGCTCAGGGAAGAAGTCGTAACTCAGCACCGCGATGGGCGCCAGCTCTGGCTCGCGCTCACCGTGAGCCCCATCCACGACGCCCGCCGCAACCTGTCGCTGATGATCGCCTTTGATATGACGGCCCAGCGTGAGGCCCAGGCTGCCCTGCGGGCCAGTGAGGCCCGTTACCGGACGGTCGTCGGGGCGCTGAGCGAGGGCATCGTGTTGCAGGGCGCCGATGGGGCCATCCAGGCCTGCAACCCGAGTGCGGAGCGGGTGCTCGGGCTGAGCGCCGACCAGCTCATGGGGCGCACCAGCGTCGATCCGCGCTGGCACGCCGTGCGCGCCGACGGCTCGCCTTTCCCCGGCGAGGATCACCCGGCGATGGTGGCACTCTGCACCGGCGCCCCCCAGGAGGGGGTGGTGATGGGGGTGCAGACACCCGACGGTGCGGAGCGCTGGTTGTGGATCAACTCCCATCCGCTCTTTGAGGAAGGCGCAACCCGGCCCTACGCCGTGGTCTCCTCGTTTACCGACATTACCGCCCAGCGCCGGGCCGAGGCCGATCTGCGCGCCAGCGCCTCGATCTTGCGCAGCTTCTTCGATAGCACGACCCACATGATGGGCGTTGTTGAGCTGCTCGACGACGATATTCTGCATATCTCCGACAATGCCGCGACCGCCCGATTCTTCGGGCTGCCAGCAGATCAGACTTACCCCTTCCGCGCGAGCGAGGTCGGGGTCCCGCGCGAGCACATCCAGTACTGGCTCGGCCACTACCGCGACTGCGCCAGCCGGGGGGGGCCGGTGATGTTCGAGTATCAACACGCCACACCCACCGGCCCCCGCTGGCTGTCGGCCACCGTGACACCGATCATTGACCATGCCCAGCCCTCTCCCCGGTTCGCCTACCTGGTTGAGGATGTGACGCTCCGCAAAGAGACCGAAGCTGCCTTGTATGAGAGCCAGCGCTTTAACGAGCGGATCACCGCTGCCAGCCCCAATATTATCTATGTCTATGATCTGCGAACACAGCGGAACGTGTATGCAAACCGTGCCATCGCCAGCGTTCTTGGATACACCGTGGCAGAGACTCAGGCGCTGGGCGAGGAGCTTTTGCCTACGATCATTCACCCGGACGATATGCCCCGTGTCAACGCCTTCCATCAGGAGCTGATTGCCACCGGCGAGGGCGAGGTCTGCTCACTCGTCTACCGTGTGCGTCACGCCGACGGGAGCTGGCGCTGGCTGCTCAGCCGGGAGACGATCTTCGCCCGCGACGAGCACGGTGTGCCTATCCAGAAACTTGGCGTCGCGGAGGATATCACCGAGCGCAAGCTCGCGGAGGACCAGCTCCGCGAGGCGAAGGAGCAGGCCGAGGCGGCCGTGCGGGCCCAGTCCGCCTTTCTGGCGGCGATGAGCCACGAGATCCGCACCCCCATGAATGGCGTGATCGGGATGACCGGGCTGCTCCTCGATACGCCGCTCACGCCCGAGCAGCGTGAGTATGTCGAGACGGCCCGCCGGAGTGGTGAGGCGCTCCTGACGATCATCAATGATATCCTCGATTTCTCCAAGATCGAGGCCGGGAAGCTCGATCTGGAGGAGCTTGATTTCGACCTGCGTCGAGTCATCGATGATGTGCTCGACCTCCTGGCCGAGCCAGCCCAGCGCCAGGGCCTGTACCTCGAGGCGCGGGTTGCCCCGGATGTGCCACGCTGGGTACGGGGCGACCCCGGCAGGCTTCGCCAGGTGCTGACGAACCTCGTCGGCAATGCGGTCAAGTTTACCAATCAGGGCGGGGTGCGGGTGCGGGCCGAGCTGGCCGAGGCTGGGACCAATGGGCTCACGCTGCGGATCGCGGTGAGCGACACTGGCATCGGCATTCCCGCCGAGGCTCAGTCACGCCTCTTCCAGCCCTTCACCCAGGCCGATAGCTCGACGACCCGGCTCTACGGGGGCACCGGCCTTGGCCTGGCGATCTGCCGCCAGTTGATCACCCTGATGGGTGGTACAATCGTACTCCAGAGCGAACTGGGTGTCGGCTCAACCTTCAGCTTCACCGTACGGCTTCGCCCTGCTGTCCAGCCCCTCTTTGATGATATGCTCCAGGGCTGCCGGGTACTGGTCCTTGAGGGGGACACTCCAGGCTGTAGTGGGCTCAGCGAGCTGCTTGGCGGCTGGGGAGTCCAGGTGACGGTGGTGGCAAGCGGTGGCGCCGCGCGGGAGCGCTTACGAGCCGCCGTGACGACGGGGAGGCCTTTCGACGCCGCCGTGTTCGATTTCTGCGCGCTGAACCCACAGGAATCCGGCCTGCTGCAGAGCATCCTGGCAGAGACGGGTGGTCCGGCAACACCGGTAATCCTGGTGGGCGCAAGCGCGCACCGCAGCCAGGCCCAGGCGGCCATAACGGCAGGGGCGAAGGCCTTTCTCGCGAAACCCGTCCGTGGGAGCCAGCTCTTCGATTGCCTGGTCACCGCGCTCGATCTGGCCACACCGGAGCGCCAGCCGCCCCGCCCCGCGCCAGCGCCGCGACCACCGCGCCACAACGGGCGCATTCTCGTCGTGGAGGACAATGCGGTCAACCAGCGGGTGACGCTTCGCACCCTTGAAAAGCTGGGCTTGCGCGCCGATGTTGCGGCGAATGGGCGTGAGGCCCTGGACGCCACTGCCCAGATCGCCTACGATCTGGTGCTGATGGATTGCCACATGCCCGAGATGGATGGCTTTGAGGCGACCGCAGCCATTCGCGCCCGCGAGGGCGCGGCCCGGCACACGGTGATCATCGCGCTGACCGCGAATGCCCTCACCGGCGAGCGCGAGCGCTGCCTCCAGGCAGGGATGGACGACTATCTTTCCAAGCCGGTCACCCGTGAGGCGCTCCTTGCAACGCTCAGCCGCTGGCTGCCCGCCGAGCAGGGGCCTGAGGATGTTCCCCAGGCTACTTCGCCGCAGGCTGGGCCAGCCCTGGATCGGGAGGCCTTCGGTGCCGTGCTGGGCGCGCCGATCGAGGCCGAGGCCGGGCTGGCGGTCGAGCTGATCGACCTGTTTCTCGCGAATATGCCTGCCGTGGCCACGACGCTCAGGGCAGCCGTTGCGGCCGGCGATTCCGCGACCGTGCGCGAGCAAGCCCATCTGCTCAAGGGCGCTGCCGCGAATCTGGGCCTGCTTTCCCTGAAAGCAGCGTGCCAGGCGCTCGAGGCAGCCGCCCGCGCAGGCGATAGCGGCGGCATGGCCGCCCGTGGGGCGGAGTTCAGCGCCGCCTTCGACGCTGCGGTTGGCGCTCTCACCGGGCTACGATCCGACCTCATGGTACAATGCTTGCTAGCGAGGCTGCCAACCTGAATGTGGGGGTCCATGCGTCCTGGCACTGATGACCAGTGATGGCTCCGAGATCGCGCTGAGGATCACGTGCAGATTGTGATCGCCGATGATGAGCCCACGAGCCGCAGGCTGCTGCGCGCCGTGCTGACGGCAGCTGGTCACCAGGTGCTCGAGGCAGCCGATGGTGAGGCGGCATGGGAGCTCCTTGAGGCCAGCGGGGCAAACCTCCTGATCACCGACTGGCGCATGCCCCGGCTCGATGGGCCGGGGCTTATTCAACGCATCCGCGCCGCCCCCAGGTCGAGCTACACCTACTGCATCCTGCTCACCGCGCGCGACAGCAAGACCGATACCGTCGTCGGGCTCGACAGCGGCGCCGACGACTACCTCACCAAGCCCTTCCACCACGACGAGCTGCGGGCGCGGGTGGCGATCGCCTCGCGCATCCTCGCGCTCGAGGCGAGCCTGCGCGAGGCGCGCGACAACTACGCCTACCAGGCCAGCCACGACCCGCTCACCGGGCTGCTGAACCGGCCCGCGATTATGGGCCACGTCGAGGCCGAGTTGGCGCGGGCCGGACGTGGCGGCTCCTCGCTGAGCCTGGCCCTGATCGACCTTGACCACTTCAAGGAAGTCAACGATCGCTACGGGCACCTGGTGGGTGATCAGGCACTCCGCAGCGTTGCGCAGATCCTCACCAGCGCCCTACGCCCCTACGATTGGGTTGGCCGCTGGGGCGGCGAGGAGTTCCTGATTGTGCTGGCGAACACCGGCCCGGACGAGGCCGCGCAGGTGGCTGAGCGCCTGCGCGCGCTGGTTGCCGCGACCCCCTTGCAGCTCGCCGATGGCTCGACGCTCCCGCTGACGGTGAGCATCGGCGTGGCCGGTACCGCCTTGTTCAAGGGCCAGGAGGTGGACAAGGTGGCGCTCTTCCAGCAGGCGGATCGAGCGCTTTATGCAGCGAAGGCTGCCGGACGAAACCGCGTGCATGTCGCCTCCGCGCTGGACTGATCCCAGGGGTGTCGCGGGGCCGCGCATTGTGGCAATCGGCTCATCCGCTCGAAAGCCGGCGCGGCGCCTATCGTCATCCTGGCGGGCCGCGTATACCCACTCCCGCTCTGGGTGCGAGGGCGGACAGAACCCGTGCTCGATCGGCGGTTTGCCGCTTGCGCTCGCAACCCCGGCTGATCGGGTATGATCATGGTGAGTGACGGTAGGGTGAACGTGCCGGGCGCGAGGCGCCACCGGCGCAGGGGGCGAGCCATGATCCAGGTGGTGGTGGCGGACGACCACCAGGTGGTGCGGGCGGGCATCCGCGAGTTGCTTGCGGATGAGCCGGACATCCAGGTGGTTGGCGAGGCCCGTGATGGGCGTGAGGCCGTAGAACTCGCGCTTGCCGAGCGGCCCGATGTGGTGGTGATGGACATCACTATGCCCGGGCTCTCGGGGGTGGAGGCGACCCGGCAGATCCGCGCCGCCGCGCCCGAGGTGCGGGTGCTGGTGCTCACTGCCTACCAGGACGATCCCTACATCTACGGGCTGCTCGATGCCGGCGCCGCCAGCTACATTTTGAAGACGGCCGAGGGCCAGGAGCTCGTGCGGGCGGTGCGGGCCACTGCCGCCGGCCAGGCAGCGATCGACCCGGCCGTTGCACCTCGCCTGATCGCCCGGCTCACCCAGCCCGGCCCTCAGCCCGACGCGCTGACGGAGCGCGAGCTGGAGGTGCTGCGCCTGGCCGCTCGCGGGCAGACCAATAAGCAGATCGGCGCGGCGCTCCAGATCAGCGACCGCACCGTGCAGAACCACCTGGCGAACATCTACGCCAAGCTCAACGTGGCCTCGCGTACCGAGGCCGTCACCGTGGGCCTCCAGCGGAACCTGATCTCGCTGACCGGATGAGGGAGGGATCGTGGGCAAGCTCCTGATCGACGAGGCGGAGTTGCGGGCGCTGCAGCGGCGGGCCGAGCAGATGGCGCGCGGCGAGCTGGGCACGATGGGCCAGCCGGTGAGCGCCATTCCGGCGATGGAGGATCTGCGCCGGGCGATCGATGTGCTCGGCGCCCACACCAGGCAGGGCCTCCAGCACCAGTACGCCTATATTGCGGCGCTGAGCACGGCCCAGGAAGCTGAGCGAGGCCGGCTGGCCCGCGAGCTGCATGATGAGGTGGTTCAGCAGTTGATCGCCCTCGGCCATGGTGTTGATCGGGTGCAGCGCTTGCTGGAGCGGGGCGCGCCGGAGCAGGCCGCCGAGCGGCTCCAGAGCATGCGGAGCAGTATTACGGCGTTGGTGAACGAGTTGCGCACGATGATCGGTGATCTGCGCCCGCCAGCGCTGGAGGAGCTCGGGCTCCTGCCGGCGGTGGAGCTCCTGCTCCGGCGCGGCGGAGAGGGGGCGCCAGAGGTGGCGTTGATGGTGCAGGGCGTGGAGCGGCGGTTGGCGCCCCAGAGCGAGCTCGCCCTCTTCCGGATCATCCAGGAGGCCTGGAGCAATATTCGCCGTCACGCCCACGCCTCCCAGGCAGAAGTGGTCTTTCGTTACGGCGACGACGGGGTGCTGGTGACCATCACCGACGACGGCGTCGGCTTCGCCCATCCCGACCTCGATGCACTCCCTGATGGCCACTGGGGCTTGCGTGGCATGCGCGAACGGGCCGAGCTCACCGGTGGGCAGTTCGTGGTTGCGAGCGCGCCCGGTCGGGGCACAACGCTGACGATCCGCATTCCCTACCCCGGAGTCGATGGCCGCGACCCGGTCTGCGGGATGGCCGTCGCCCCCGATGCCCCCGGTGTTGCGTACGGCGGCCAGCTCTACCGCTTTTGCTCACCCGCCTGCCGCGAGCTCTTTCTCGCCCAGCCCGAGCACTACATTGCCCCGACTTGAGCGGTGGAAGCCCTGTCGTTGCGCCCGGTCGCGCCACGCTTCGCACGAACGATGCGGGCAGGATATAGGCCAGATGGCCTGTGTCGTTCCGGGATAAACTCCTCAGGCGCCGGCAGGACCCGGGTGGTAGAACCAGAACACAGGGGTGGCGTCACAGGTGGCGCCACAGATCCCCACCCGTTACTTCACTCGCGAGGAGCAACCGTGATCCCCGAGCAGTACCACGATCTTCTGGAGAGTACGGCGCTTGCCCATGTCGCTACGATCGGCCCGCACGGCGAACCGCAGGTGAACCCCGTCTGGTTCGGGTGGAACGGCCAGCACCTGCGCTTTAGCCAGACCACGACCCGCCAGAAGTTGCGCAACGTGCAGCGTGATCCACGCATCGCCCTGTCGATCGTGGACCCGGCCAATCCCCTGCGCTACCTTGAGGTCCGGGGGCGCGTCGTGGCCGTGGAGCCCGACCCGGAGCTGGCCTTCATCAACCAGATGGCCCGGAAGTACCTCGGGCTGGAGCGCTACCCCTGGCACCGGGCCGGCGATGAGCGTGTGGTGGTGGTGGTGGCGCCGGAGCATACCACCCACATGGGGTAGGGCTGGATGGGATCTGTGAATCGGCCTCACGGCTGAGGCGAACGCTGCCTGCGCCGGCGTATAAACCGTTGTATTTCCCAGCGGTTTGAACGTACACCGATGGCCTCCCCTGACCGGAGGCCATCGGTGAGGAGCTGAGACGCAGATGCGACAGGACCAGATCATCATCCGTGGCGCCCGCGAGCACAACCTCAAGAACGTCTCACTCGCCATTCCCAAGCGCCAGATCACGGTGTTCACCGGTGTGTCGGGCTCCGGCAAATCCTCGCTCGTCTTTGATACGATCGCCGCCGAGGCGCAGCGCCAGCTCAACGAGACCTTCACGACCTTTGTGCAGGGTTTCCTCCCCCACTACGGCCAGCCCGATGTCGACGAGATCGTCCACCTCAATGCCCCGATCATCATCGACCAGAAGCGCGTCGGCGGCGGCGCACGCTCCACCGTCGGTACCTACACCGACATCGCCGCGTTGCTGCGCCTGCTCTTCTCGCGGGTAGGCCAGCCCGCCGCCGGGCCGGCGTTCGCCTTCTCCTTCAATACGCCCCAGGGGATGTGCCCCGAGTGTGAGGGCATCGGCAAGACGGTGCAACTCGACCTTGATCGTTTGCTCGACCGCTCGAAGTCGCTGAATGGCGGCGCTATTCTCCACCCCGACTTCAAGGTCGGCAAGTGGATGTGGAAGCTCTACGCTCTCTCGGGTCTCTTCGATAACGACAAGCCCATCCGGGACTACAGCGACGACGAGCTCCAGGCTCTGCTCTACGGCGCCGACCTGAAGGTCTCCTTTGGCGAGTTCAGCGCCAGCTACGAGGGCCTTGTCGAGCGCTTCACCCGGGTCTACCTGAAGAAGGACACGGCGGCGATGTCCGAGCGCAACCGTGCCGTCTTCGAGCAGTTTACCACCAGCCAGATCTGCCCGCGCTGCCAGGGCGCCCGGCTCAACGCGGCTGCACTCGCCTGTCGCATCAACGGACGCAACATTGCCGAACTCGCCGATCTGGAGGTGACCGAGCTGATCACCTTCCTGGAAGGGTTGACTGACCCGCTCGCCGCGCGGCTGGCCGCCGCGCTCGTGGAGCGGCTGCGGCACCTGGTGGAGATCGGGCTCGGCTACCTGACCCTCAGCCGTGAGACTGCCACGCTCTCCGGGGGCGAGTCGCAGCGGGTGAAGATGGTTCGACACCTTGGCAACAGCCTGACCGAGATGCTCTACATCCTCGATGAACCAAGTGTGGGCCTCCACGCCCGGGATGTCGCCCGCCTCACCGGGCTGCTGCGCAAGCTGCGCGATAAGGGCAACACGGTACTGGTAGTCGAGCACGATCCGGACGTGATCGCCATCGCCGACCACGTGGTTGACATAGGCCCACGGGCGGGCGTCCACGGCGGCGAGGTGGTGTTTGAGGGCAGCTACGCCGATTTGATACGGGCCGCAACACTCACCGGCCGGGCACTGGCCGGGCACCTGCCGCTTAAGGATCGTGTCCGGCAGCCCACCGGCTACCTGACGATCCGCGACGCCACGCTCCATAATCTTCAGCACATCACCGTGGACATCCCCACTGGCGTGCTGACGGTGGTGACGGGCGTGGCCGGCTCGGGCAAGAGCACGCTGATCAACGAGGTGTTCCTGACTCAGCACCCGGAGGCGATCGCGATCGACCAGGCGCGGGTGGGGGCCAACAGCCGCTCCGCGCCAGCGACCTACACCGGCATCATGGACGAGATCCGCCAGGCCTTCGCCCGGGCGAGCGGCGCTAATCCTTCGCTGTTCAGCTTCAACTCGGCGGGTAGTTGCCCCACCTGCAACGGCCTGGGCATCGTCTATATGGATCTGGCCTTCATGGAGGGGATCACGACGACCTGCGAGCACTGCGAGGGCAAGCGCTTCCGGGCCGAGGTGCTGGAGTACCGGCTTCGCGGCAAATCGATCAGCGATGTACTGGAGATGACGGTGGAGGAGGCGCTGGCCTTCTTCAGCGAGAAGCGGATCCGGCCGGTGCTCCAGGCCATGTACGACGTAGGGCTGAGCTACTTGCGGTTGGGCCAGCCACTGAGCACGCTCTCCGGCGGCGAGGGGCAGCGCCTGAAGCTGGCCACCGAGCTGCATAAGCGGGGCAGCATCTACGTGATGGACGAGCCGACCACCGGCATGCACCTCTCCGACATCGGCTTGCTGATGGCGATCGTCAACCGGCTGGTGGACGCCGGGAACACGGTGATCCTGATCGAGCACCACCTGGACGTGATCGGGCAGGCCGACTGGGTGATCGACATGGGGCCGGAGGGTGGCAGCAAGGGCGGGCGGGTGGTTTTCAGCGGTACGCCGGCGGCCCTCTGCCAGGCCGAGGGCTCGTACACCGGTGTTCACCTGGCGCGCGCCGTGGGCCAGCGCCCCACGCATCCCGCCTGATATCCACGTCCACCTTGATCTCGTGCATCGGTGGGGAGGCACGGAGGGGCCGCAGGCCCCTTCGCGGCCCAGTGTCGTGCATCCGAGTCAAACAGGGTTTGATATGAGGTTGCGCCGGAGGGCTTGCCCGTGTGTGCACTGCACCGGCCCCGGTGTGGGCTGACTGATAGCAGCCCGACCGCCCGGAACCCTCACCTCACCCGGGGAGCAGAGCCAGGCAGATCCCCACCGGGTCCTGAATGGCCGCGAAGCGGTAGGCGCCATCGTCACCCCGCACGACCTTGACGACCTTGCCGCCCTCCGCCTCAACGCGGCGCAGACTCTCGGCGAGATCGCCCACGGGCAGATAGATCAGCCACACAGGCGGTAGACCAGCGTTCGCGCCACGGGCGTGGCATACGCCGGCCGCCGGGCTTCCATCGCCGCCGAGCATGGCGTAGTCGGCGTAGGGCGTGCCGCCGTCCTCCATCGGGACCTCCTGCGCCCTCCAGCCGACGACCTGCTGGTAGAAGTCACGGGCTGCGGCAGCATTGGGGACCGTCAGATCGAGCCAGGCGATGTGGCCCACCGTCGCGGCCCCGTCGGACGCCACGGCGTCCGTGGGTATACTCTTCGCAGCAACCACCGGCACGATCCCGAAGGCGGCGCCGTGGGGATCACGCAGCACGGCCCACTGGCTCCGCCCATCGGCGTCCGTCGCATGCATCAGCACGCTCCCGCCCAGCGCCTGCGCCCGCTCGACGCTCGCCGCCACATCGGCGACCTGGATGTGCGGCATCCACTGGAGCGGAAGGTGCGCAACGTCGGCGCTGCGGGGGCCCAGGCCGATGATCGGGATGCCGAGGTTGTTCATGAGATCGGCCTCGCGCCAGAGCGGGTTCGCGCCGGTGCTGAGCACCCGCGCGTAGAAGCGCGCCTCGCGCTCGTGCTCGGGAACGGCGACATCGGCGCTGAGCACGCCGCCAACGCGGGCGGCAAACAGGCTGTTCATCAGTGGGCTCCTGCTGGCAAAACGCCCATCGCGCAGTGCGCACGAACGTGGTCGGAAGGAGGCATCGAGCACGGTGCCACGCGGCGGCCCGTATGCGCATACCGTCGGCGCGAACGCCTCGGTTCGGTTCGCGCCGGCCACCGCCTCACCGCGTTCCAGGGCCCGGTGTAGGGCTCTGGCATCAACCCTTGCAACGGCGACGCGACGGCGCACCGCGCCAGATGGCGAGAAGGCGTGGCATTGTGGCCAGCGTACGCTTGCGAAGTAGCACAAGTGTACCACGGGCCGGGAGCATGTCAAGGATGTTAGGTGATGGGGCAGGCCCCCAGCTTACGGCACGCGGTCCAGCCCCCAGGCGACCACATCGAGCCGGCGGGCAAAATGCAGCAGCGGGGCGCCCTCCAGGCGCAGGCCCAGTGGTGCGGCCATGCTATTGTGGGCGATCTCGGCCGTGGCAGGCTGGAGCGGCCAGGGTGGGTGATCGATCTCGGCGCGCCAGACCCGGCCATGCCGGTTGGCGGCGTAGAGGCAGTAACGCTCGGTAAGCCAACGCTCCAGGCTACCCGGTGTAGCGTGGTAGAGCTCCCCCGTGGGCCTGTAGCGGGCGGCAAAGGCTGCGGGCCGGGGGGTGCCAGGATGGCGCCGGCTCACGTAGTCGATGCCGTGGGCCGTCGTGGTGCAGCGCATGGCGGCGTGAACGTAAGGCAGGTGGTAGAGCAGACGCGCCGCCTCCACCGCAGGCGGGCTGGCCGCGTCCAGGCTGAAGAACCAGACCCCGGGCTTGCCACCGGCCGTCACATAGGTGCGCACGTTCAGCTCGGGGAAGGCGCTGAGGATCGGGAGGGATGGCGTGCCCCGCAGGCGCGTACCGGCCATACGGAAGGGCACCACCCCGAGCCATGCCCACCCCTCGAAGGTCTGGAGCTCCAGAGGTGCCGGGATGAGCGGGCGGAGCGTTGCGGCGGGCACGGGCCAGTGGGCAAAGAGCAGGTCGTGCCACTGCATGGCGAGCAGCCACGGGCGGCGCGGGCGGGGCCAGGGACGGTGGGTGGACATAGACGGCCTACCCGGTGTTCTTCAGCCCAGCGGCAATACCATTAATCGACATAAGAACAGCGGTCTCAAGCGCCTCCTGTGCTTCCGGGTCGGGGTTCGCGCGCAGGCGCCGGAGCAGTTCGATCTGCACGTAGCTGAGCGGGTCCACATAGGGGTTCCGCTGGCGGATCGCGCGCTGGAGCACCGGCTGAGCGTCGAGGATCTCAGCGATCTCGGCCACCCGGCAGATCATCGTGCGGGTACGCTCGTACTCGGCGCTGATCGCCCCATAGATCGCGGCGGCGAGCGCCTGGTCGGAGACGAGCTCAGCATAGCGCCGGGCGATCGCCATGTCGGCCTTGGCGATAATCAGCTGGGCGTTATCGAGCAAGGTCTTGAAGAAGGGCCAGCCGCGGTACATCTGGCGCAGCAGGGTGAGCCGCCCGGGCGCATCTGCCATCCCGGCGCCATCCATACCCTCCACAAAGGCGGCGAGGCCGCTGCCGAGCCCGAACCAGCCGGGGAGAGTGTGGCGGCTCTGCATCCAACTGAAGACCCAGGGGATCGCCCGCAGGTCTTCGATCCGGTCGCTCTTGCGGCGGGAGGCGGGGCGGGAGCCGATGCGCAGGCGACTGATCTCGTTGATGGGGGTGGCCTCGCGGAAATAGACGAGGAAGTCGGGGTTCTCGTAGATCAGCGCGCGGTAGGCGGCCCGGGCGGCTGTCGCGATCTGCTCCATGGCGGTGAGCCACTCGGGGCGCGGGGGCCGGCTCATCTCCGGGAAGCCCGCGCGCAGCACCGCGTTGATCACCTGCTCCAGGTGACGCGAGGCGGTGAGCGGGTCCAGGTAGCGGTCGGAGATCATCTCGCCCTGGTCGGTCATCTTGATCTGGCCGCGCAGGGTGCCGGGGGGCTGGGAGAGGATGGCCTGGCCTGCCGGGCCGCCACCGCGCCCGACGGCGCCGCCGCGCCCGTGGAAGAGCCGCAGGCGCACTCCGTGGTGGTCGGCCACCGCGCTCAGTTCCACCTGGG
This sequence comes from Chloroflexi bacterium OHK40, assembly GCA_004367505.1. Classification (GTDB taxonomy): domain Bacteria; phylum Chloroflexota; class Chloroflexia; order Chloroflexales; family Chloroflexaceae; genus OHK40. The sequence continues at coordinate 17,165 of SFCB01000260.1, forward strand.
CGCGGTAGAGGGCCCAGTTGGCGGCCACAAACCCGCCCTCTTTGTTGCTGTCAGAGTAGCCGAGCATGATCTCCTGGAGGTTACCACGCAGGGCCAGGTGGTCGCGGTAGATCGGCAAGGCGAGCAGTTCGTCCATGAGCCCGGGGGCATTGGTCAGGTCATCGCCCGTCTCGAAGAGTGGCACGACGTTCAGGCGGCTATGCTCGCCCGGCCGGTAGAGGCCGACCTCGCGGCAGAGCAGGAGCACCGCAAGGATGTCGCTGACACTGGTGGTGGTGGAGATGATGTAGGTCTCGATCACCTCGGGGTCCACCTGTTCGATCAGCGCAGCGACGGTGCGGAAGGTCTGAATCGTCTCGGCGGTCTCCGGGGTATACCCGGTGAGGCGGGCCGGGGTGAGCGGGCGGGAGCCAGCGATCTCGGCGGCGAGGAGCGCGATGCGGGCGGGCTCGTCGAGCGCGGTATAGTCGGGGCAGAGGCCGGCGATGCGGAAGATCTCATCGAGGGCGCTGAGGTGGCGTCCGCTATGCTGGCGGATGTCGAGGGTGGCCGTATGAAGGCGAAAGATCGCCACTTTAGCGATCACATCGCGCAGCAGGCCGCCGGCCACCAGGTTGCCGCCATTGGCGCAGAGGCTAGCGTTGATCAGGCGCAGGTCGTCGAGCAGTTCGCTGCTCTGCCGGTAGGCGGCGGGGGGTGGCCCGGGCACCGGTTCGGCGCCCCAGCGCGGCTCGTGGGAGAGGGTATGGGCGAGGGTCTGCTCCAGACGCGCGCGGATAAAGGCGAGTAGCTGGCGGTAGGGCTCACGGGCGTGGTGCGGGCTGATCCGCGCGGCGGTTTCGGGGAGCAGCGCGGCATAGGCCGCGATGCGGTCGAGCACGGGCTGGCCGACAGCCACCTGCGCGTGCGACTGGCTGAGATCGGTGAAGAGCCCGTCGACGCAGGCGAGCAGATGGCGGATCATCGAGGCGCGCATCAGCCGCACGGTTTCCACCGTCACCTCCGGGGTCACGAAGGGGTTCCCGTCGCGGTCGCCGCCCATCCAACTGCCGAAGCGCAGCAGGGGGGGCAATTCCCATGCCTGCTCGGGGTAATGCTCGGCGAGCGCCTGGGCGAAGACGCGGTCGATCTGGGGGAGCAGGTCGTAGAGCACCGTCTGGAAGTAGAAGAGGCCGTTCTCCACCTCGTCGAGGACCGAGGGCTTCTGGATGCGTACATCATCGCTCTGCCAGAGGCCGACGATCTCGCGCTCGATACGGGCGAGGGTTGCGGCGCGCTCGTGGGGGAGGAGCATGCGCTCGCCGAGGCTCAGGTCGAGCAACGCATCGAAGATCCGGCGCTGCTTGATCAGGGTCGTACGGCGGCGGGACTCGGTAGGGTGAGCGGTGAGCACGGGCATCATCAGCGCGCCGTCGAGCCAGGCGCGGATGGCCTCGGCGGGCACCCCGTGGGCGCGGAGCATGGCCACGGCGGCGCCGATACTCTCGGCGCGGGGGGCGGGGGCGCTGCGCATGTCGCGCTCGCGGAGCACCCGCAGGCGCTCGACGGCCTCGGCGAGGTTGACGAGCCCGAAGTAGAGGGTGAAGGCCTTGGTGAGGCCGTGGAGCTCGGCTACGGAGAGGGCGGCGATCAATTCCTGGAGTCGGCGGGTGAGCTCAGGCCCGCCGCCGGCGCGGAGCTCCTTGGCCATCAGGCGCACCCGCTCCTCCAGGGCGAAGGCCGCAGCGCCGCTCTGGTCGGTGAGCACGCGGCCGAGGGCGTTGCCAAGCGCGCGGATGTTGGCTGAGAGGGGGTCTCGTTCGCTGATCATGGCCTTCCTTCGCCCCGCCGGGGCGCTGCTCCTGCATGATGAGAGGTACGCTGCCGCTCCGCGCTCCCGGCGTCGGGGGGCGGGCGAACCTGGCCGCAGAGGGTTGAGCCGGCGCTGGCAGGAGGTGGGGGGCAGCGGCGCCCACGCGAGCGTGGCGAGGCAGCGTCGCCTGCGCGAGGGGGAAGGGTGGGGGCGTTTACTCGCCGCCCTCGGCGATGAGCCCCTCGACGTGGGCGGCGTCGTTGAGGCGCATGAGCCGCCAGCCATTGCGGCCAAGGCGCAACTCGGTGATCGAGCCATTGTCGAGCCACATGCGGCCGAAGTTGGCCAGATCGAGGCCGATCACGTGGCAGAGGAGCGCGCGGATGGTGCCGCCGTGGGAGACGGCGACGACAACATCGCCCTGGCGGTGCGTCTCCTGGAGCCGGTTCAACGCCACCAGGGCCCGGGCCTGGAGCTGAGCGTAGCTCTCGCCGCCGATCCGCACGGTGCGGGCCGGATCACGCCGGTACTCGGCCATATGGTCGGGGAAGCGGCGGTAGAGCTCCTCTGGGGTGAGGCCCTCCCACTGGCCAACGTCGATCTCGCGCAGTTCGGGCATGGCTACGGGCGCCAGACCAAGCGTGGCGCCGATCGTTTCGGCCGTCTGCCAGGCGCGGGCAAGGTCGCTACTGTAGAGCGCCACCGCGCCCAGGGGCGCCAGGCGAGCAGCCACCCGGCGGGCCTGCTCGTGGCCGCGCTCGTTCAGCGGGATGTTCGCCTGGCCCTGGTACTGGAGCGTTACGTTCCACGGCGTCTCGCCGTGCCGTACAAAGAGGAGGCGCATGGTACTCGCTCGGGCTGATGGTGCTGTGGTGCCGCCCGTATTATAGCCGATGTCCCGGGCCGGGTTCGACGGGTGGCGTCGCTTTATCCGACGCGGTCGGCTGGCGCCGGGCTCGCCAGCAGGCGCTCCAGGTGGGCCAGTTGCTCCGGCGTGTTCAGATTGAGAAAGGTATGGCCGGCCGGGTCGAGGCGGGCCAGAAGCGCGGGCTCCACGTAGGCCACGCGCAACTCGGGCAGCAGGGCGCTGAGCTGCAGGCGACCGGCGGCGATCGCCGCCTCCATCGGCGCCAGGCATGCCCGGCTGTAGATCGCGTGGAGCGGCTCGATCCCTTCGGCATTGCGGCCCCCCCCCGCTAGCGATCGCGGGACGAGCAGATCGTAACTGCGCGGGTGGGCCAGCATTGCCGTGAGCACCGACGGGCTGAGGAGCGGCATGTCGCAGGCTACCACCAGCGCGAAGGGCTCCGCTACGGCGGCCAGCCCGCTCGCGATCCCACCGAGGGGGCCGGTGCCGGGGTAGGCGTCGCCCACCAGCCGGGCCGGTAGCCCCGGCCAGCTCTCCGGGTCGTTCAGCACCACCACCACATCGGCGCAGAGGGCGGCCACGGTTGCCACCGTGTGCTCTAACAGGGTGGGGCCTGCGGCGCCCCAGAGCCGCAGGCGGCGCTTATCGCGCCCCAGCCGCCGACTCTGGCCGCCAGCCAGGACAATGGCGCTCGCGGGAGGGTGTCCAGGGACGTGCATTGATCGTGGGTGGCCCGCCGTAGGGACGCCGCGCGCAACGTCCCTACGGCGTCGCTATAGCGGCACGGTGAGTGTGTAATCAATAAATCCCTCGCCGACAGTGAAGGTGGCCGCCTGGGCCTCGGCGAGCAACTCGCGCTCATCGTCGAGGAGCGCGTCGGGGGTCTGCTCCAGACACGATCCGGGGGCCGGCGCGAGCGGCGGCGGGATGGGGTGTTCACGGTCGGAGATGATCAGGCGCCCGCGCGTGCGCTCGATCAGCGCCTTGAAGAGCGGCTGGTGGGGCCAGGTCTGACATTTCCAGATCCCGCTGGCCCGGGCGATGTTGAGCGGGATCATCGCCACCAGATCGGGGCTGCGCATCTTCTCCAGGCCCCTGGCTCGGAGGGTAGCGTTGACGCTGCCGTGGTGGCCGACCTTGTAGAACACGGTGCGAGCAAGGAGCTCGTCGCCCCGTGTTGGGCGTGGCGTGCCGTCGGGGCCGGGCACCGTAAAGCTCAGGTCACCCCAGGAGAGCCAGCTTCCCACCTGGGCATCGCCGGGGAACAGCAGCACCTTGCCGCTCGCCACCAGTTCGATGGCGAGCACCAGGCTGGTATTGTTGGTGGCGTTGTCCAGATCGAGCGCGAGGGCACTGGCGATGTCGCCCATCACATCATCGATTCGCCGCCAGGCTTGCTCGGGCGGGCCGTAGTAGTGCCGCGCGAAGAAATCGAATGTCCGGGCCTCCTCTTCACGAAGGCCATAGGCTTCCTCGAAGGGCGCATAGGGATCGGCGCCGGGGTCGCCCGCGTGCTCCAGAGCGGCGAAGAAGCTCTCGGCGAGCTCGGCGCGGCGCCGCAGAGCGTACACTGTGTCGGCCCCGTCGTCGCGCTCGGCGGCGTAAAGCAGGCTATTCTGCGGCGGGCCGAGCACGTAGAAGCGCACGCCCGGTAGGCCGGGCAGTTCGATCAGGTCGCCGGGCTTACAGTAGCGCGGGGTGGGCGCGACCCGGTCGCGCAGGTAGCGCATGGCTCGCTGCGGCCCCGTCTCCGTGTCATCGGCGGCGAGGGCATCCGGGTCGTCCACAAAACCCAGCAGACCCTCCAGCGCCTCGCGCGTGGTGGGGCTCAGTGTATCGCCCGAGCGCTTGAGGAAGCGGGCGAGCTTGCTGGCGCTGCGCAACTGCTGCTCGCGCAACACCTCGCCGACCGGATGGCCGGGCTGCTCCGTCCAGGCCATCCAGACCTCGCCAATATCGATGCGATCCCACTCATCGCGGGCGACATTGAAGCCCGAGAGGTGATCGCCGTGCTCGTGGGTCGCCACCACCACGTCCACCTTGCCACGGCGCCCGCGCCCTCTGGTGGCGGCGATAATATTGCGCACGGCGTCGCGGAGTGGCTCCTCACGCGATCCGGCGAAGAGACCGCAGTCGATGACCATGGTAAAGGGCGGCTCGCCAGTCCGGGTGAAGGTGAGCAGGAAGCAGTCGCCGAGGCCCTGGCGATACATGCGGATGCGTACGTTGAGCTGGCCGGACATAGCGGTTCTCGTTGGGAGGCTTTCAGAGAGCGTGATCGTCAGGGGCCGATCGCTGATCGTGGAGGCGTCGCCAGCCAGCTTCAGAGGTCGCGGTGCAGCAGCGCAAACGGCTCGATCGCGGCGTTGAGCTCACCAGCGTAGGTCTCGTGGAGGGTGAGGTCGGGCGGCCCGTTGAGGACGTAATCCACCTGGCGCGCGAGGCGGGTTTCATCGAGGATCGACTTGGCGATCGCGTAGCGCACCCGGCCCTGGCCGAGGTCGATAATAAAGGTGCAGCCGCCCCGGAAGCGAATGGCACGACCAGCGGCGGCGAGGTGGCGCCGCTGCTGGGTGATCTGGATCACGAGCTGGTTGAGGATGGTGGCGCCGGGGCCGATACGTTGGGCCGGCCAGAGGGCGTGGACCTCGAACCGGGGGTTGCCCGACTTATCGAGGTTGAACTCCTCCAGCAGCTCGGGCCGAGCCTCGAAGGCGCGGTTCTCGCGGGTGAGGGCGAGGCCAGTTAGCTCCGAGGCGTCCAGATCGCGGATCAGCGCGCGGTACTTCGGATCGCTCAGGGCCTCCTTGATGAAGTTGTGCAGCTGCCCGCGAGTCACCTCCGTCTTACGAGCCGCCTCCATCCGGTCGGTCTGGTAGCTGGCCTCGTGAGCAAAGGACTTGAGCAGGGGGTCAATGATCGGCTCGAAGATCCGGAAGGCGGCCGGGTCCACGATCGGCCAGCGCACGCTTTCCACGGAGAGCGATCGGACGCCCTGGGGGTAGATTCCCCGGCGGCGAAAGGCCTCGACGAAGGCCACCCGGTACTCGAAGCTGTCCTCGGGCACCAGGTCGAAGTCGGCGGTGATCAGGGCGCGCAGGAAGTCGCCGAAGGTGGTATCGATCGGCAGCATGTAGTCGATCGCGCGGATGCAGGCGTTGAGCACGTGCTGGGCCGCGCGGGCGGCCTCATCGGCGAGGCGGTTGGTGAGATCGGGGTGCAGCGCACCGCCTCGGAGCACACCGGTGCCGTCGGAGGCGATCCGGATCAGGTCCTCCACGCGCCGCCGGTAGATCGTGAGGAAGGCATCGAAGACGGCCGCCACCAGGATGGCGCCGCGCTTATGGGGGGTAAACTCGCGCTGGTAGGCGCCCGGGTCGAGCGGCAGCGGCTCCCAGGCACCGGTCTGCGGGTTGCGGTAGCCGATCGCGCTGCGCAGCGCGCCATTACGACCGGTGGCCTGGCCGAACTGCTGGGCGAGCTCACCCAGGAGATTCTGCTGGGCCAGGTCGCCACGGGTGCGGGCGATCTGGTGGCGCAACACCTCCGGAAAGGTGAAGTGCTGCATGAGGGCCACAATATCGGCGAAGGCCTCGTGGAAGGCGCGTACGTCGGGGTTGGTGGGCTCGATCAGCCGGCGGTGTACACCGTCGAGCAGGGCGTGGGCCGTCTCATGGGTGATGATATCGTGGGAGAGGCAGCTGAAGATCGTGCCGCCGGGGAGTTGGGTGCCGGCGTTCAGGCTGGAGGCGGGGAAGTAGCCGAAGAGCAAAGCCACCTTTTCCGGGCTGTAGTAGGCGTTGGATGAGCGCAGGGCGTGGGGGTAGATCCGCAGCCTGGCCACCGGCTCCTCTCTGGTGTAGGTGTAGCCATCGCTGGTGACGGCGCGCACGAAGCGAGGGCGCCAGGTGGCGCGGCGGCCGAGGGCCCGCTCGAAGTTGTGGATGGTCGTCATGGCCACGGTGTAGACGTACTGCTGGTGAAACTGGGGGCTGCCCTCGGAGGGCGGCAGGCCGTCCTGGGCTAGCACCAGCGGGTCATCGAGGGCCACCGGCTCGTAGCAGCGCCGGCTGGCCGGGTCCACATCAACAACCTCCAGGTACTCACCCACCGGGCCGGGCTCCAGCCGCTCCCAGGGCACCTTGAACATCACCTCATTGATCTCGACGGTGTCAACCTGGGCGGAGAGGCTCGGGTCGAAGGCGTAGCCGCGCAGGTAGCGGTGGGGTGGGCGGGGGATGCGCAGGCGCCAGCGCTGGGGTGCGCGTTCGGGCTCTTCCGGGCTCATCGTCATGGCGTCGGCTCCGTGGGTGTGGCAACGAGGATGTGAGCGCCCCAGGCGGGCACGTCGACGAAGAGCCCCTCAGCTTGCAGGCTGTCGCCCGGGTGGGTGAGGAGCAGGTCGTTCAGGGCGTCGGCGAGTTGCCAGCGACGGCCGGCAAGCTCGGGCCAGGGCAGGGCGATTCGGCCCTGGGCGGGGGCGCCGCTATAGTTCACCACGATGGCGGCCCAGGTGGTGGGAGCGGCCCAGCCCCAGGCGATCAACTGCTCGGCGCTCCGGTTGTCCTCCCAGCCGGATACATCACAGCGCCGCCACTCGCCCTCGCGCAGAGGTGGGAGGCGCAGGGCGGCGAGGAGTTGGCGATAGAAGGCGGCGATCTCCGCGTCCGGGGGCTCGGCGGGGCGGCGCCCAAGAAAGACTGGCACGCGCACCCGGCGGCCCTCTAGCTGGCCCTCGTGGATGAGGCGCATGCCGGCCTGCGTGAGGACGGCCACGGCTGCCGCGCGCTGGCGCTCACCGAAGACCGTTGCGGCGCGGGGCTCGTCGTGGTTTTCGATGAAACGCACGAGCCGGCGCTGGTAGTCCGGGTCGGCGTGGAGGTGGCCGCGCACGCTCGCGGCGCCCTCGTGGGCCAACCGGTCATAGAGACGCTTGTCGTAGCAATAGTCGAAGCCGAGCTGCTGCAGCGCCCACTCGCGGTCCCAGTAAGCCTCGGCCACCCAGACGAAGGACGGGTGAGCCGCGCGCACCGGAGCCATCACCTCGGCCCAGTATTCCGTGGCGGGCGGCGGGCCGGCGCGCTCGCCCCAGGTCTGGGCGAAGATGTCGTTCATCACCAGCATGGCCATATCACAGCGCACCCCATCGCACTGAGCGGCAAGATCGAGCAGGGTCGCGCTGGCGGCGGCGCGGAGGCCAGGGTCGAAGGCATTCAGCTGCACAACGTCGCCCCAGGGGGCGAAGTAGGGGTCACGGCCACGGGCGAGCACGGCGCGGCCAACGCGTAGGAACTCGGCCGGGGCCCGCTCCAGGTCGGCGGCATCACCCTGAATGAAGAAGGCGGGGTGCTCCGTTGCCCAGGGGTGGTCGGGGGCCACGTGGTTGGGCACGAAGTCGAGCAGCAGGCCGAGGCCACGGGCGGCGAGGGCCGCGCGGGCGGCGGCGAGCCCGGCCCGACCGCCCAGGCGCTCATCGGCCTCGTAGCGGCGTACGCAGTAGGGCGAGCCCACGACATCGGCGGGACCCATGCCCGGCAGCGCGTGGCGCAGATCGGTCATCAGCGGCTCATCGGCCAGGGCGATCGCCAGGCCGGCCGGGCTGCGCTCCCATACCCCCATCAGCCAGACGGCGTCGGCCCCGGTTGCCGCCAGCTCGTCCCAGGCCCTGGCCGGGACCTCAGCCAGGCTCAGTGGGGCGCCGTGGCCGCCGGCGAGCTCGGCCAACCAGACCCAGGTATTGACCTCGTAGACCAGCGGCTGTGGCGGAAGCGGCATGGGGGCACCTCGGGGCAAGGCGCGGGTGGGGCTGCTGGTATTGTACGGTATGGAGCAAGGGGAGAGGGGAGCGCGGCCTTAGAGGATGGTGCACCACCGCTGAGCACCACGGCCATGATCCAGATTGCTCGCGAGCTCAAGCTGAGCCGGCAGACGGTGCGCGCGTCAATGCCCAGCGCCACCTTCTCTGAACACGCCCGGCCTCGTCAGTAGCGGAGCAGTCTGGATCTCTACGCCAGGTGCGGGAGATGGGGAAGAGCCAACCTGATTGATGGACCCTGAGACGCAGCGTGCTGCTCTTCCCCGTCCCCTGTCCCCTCTCAGCCACTCTGGGCTGTACTGCCCATCACCCGCTGCTCGGCCGCCCGGGTGGCCGCGTCCTCGTGGGGAATGCGGGCCGGGTTCACGCCGAAGAGGCCGACGATCAACTGCTCCAGGGAGTGCTGCAGCACGCCAAAGGAGTAGTGGCGCCTACCCAGTTCGTAGTTGTGCTCGGCCATCTGCTGGCCGATCGCGGGGCGCTCCAACAGCGCGCGCACCTGCTCCACGGTATCGTCGGTGATGAAGCCGTCGAACTCGACTACCTGGAAGCCCTTGGGGCGGATGTCGTAGGCGTAGATCGAGTAGCTATTGACCACCAGGGGCCGCCGGAAGTAGACCGCTTCCAGGAAGGCATTGCCGAATCCCTCCATGGTCGAGGGGTAGGTCACCAGGTCGGCCTGGGCGTACACATCGTCCAGGGTGTAGATCTTGCGCCCGTCAGGGGTGGTGCCGCGCGTCGGGGCTACCAGGTCACCCACCAGAGCCAGCGGCACCTCCAGCAAAGCGGCGTAGTCCCGCACGCGCCGGACGTAGCTATCACCCTCATCGCCACCAGCGTGGGAGATCACCAGGCGGCAGCGCAGGCCGAGGCGGGCCAGGCGGTGCAGCAACTCGATCGCATGCTCAATCCCCTTCCGCTGCACGATCCGTGTGGGCTGGAGGACCATGTACTCATCCGGCGCCAGGCCCAGGTCGGCCCGGAGGGTCTGGCTGTACTCGTCGGGCGGCGCGGGTGGAGCCTCGAACTCCATCACATTGGGGATGAGCAATGAGGAGACGCCGGCGCGCAGGCTGAGTTGGTGGGCGCCGGAGCTGTTGATCACTACGTGGCGGATGGAGGGCAGCTGGGGTGGGAAGCACATATTCAGATAATCCCACGCGCATCCGCTGAGAAAGCGCTTGCGCTCCCAGAAGAAGTCGTGGTGGTGCCCGATCGTCGGGAAGAGCGTCTCGCTGATAAACTCCGTCAGCGCCACGCCCAGTGGGAGGTTCATCGGGATAGCCAGCGCGTTCTCGACGATCAACAAGTCCACCTCGAAATCTCGCACGAAGGCGTAGAGCTGCTCCTTGAGGTACTGTTGCAGCTCCCGGATCAGCCGCGAGATCGCGGGTGGGCGGCGCGTCTCGGTAAAGATGGCATCCTGTACGACGCGCACCTGTGGGTGCTCCCAGAAGGCCTCCGGCACGACCCGGCTCTGTTCCGCGGGCAGGTTCGAGAGGCCCGAGAAGTAGCAGCAACGGTGCCCCATTGCCTCCAGCACGTCGGCCCACTTGGCCGTCTCCAGCGAGACCCCGTCGGTACCTGCGAAGCGCGTGGAGACGAAGCCGATCCGGCGGCCAGTGGGGGTGCGGGCCGAACTGCTCATCTGAAAGCCTCCTCTAGCGACTTCATGGCCATCGAGGAAGGACCAGGGCGCCGCCGCCCGCTCAGAGCAGCGTTTTGTCCACGTAGCACCATCCCCAGCTCTCCCCCGGCTCCAGCGAGCGGACCACCGGGTGCTCCGTCTCGTGGAAGTGGCGTGTGGCGTGCTTGTTCTTCGAGGAGTCGCAGCAGCCCACGTGACCGCAGATCATACAGACCCGCAGGTGGACCCATGTGTCTCCCATGCGCAGACACTCCTCACATCCGTCGGTCTTCGGTACCACCTCGCCGAGCCCCACCGCGTGGGTGCATCCTCTGGCCTGGCCCGCCGTCGGGCTCAGCGCCACGGGCCTGCGGGCTGCTCCATTGCTCATCGCGCGTGCCTCCGCGACGTAGGCGCCAACTTCGACCGCCTCCAGTTCGTAGTCACCCATCACGCGCCCGAGGAGCGCCGTGATGCTCACCTCGTCCTCGGCCACCACCCGTTCGGCCCCAGCCGCTTCGAGCTCGCGGGCGTCCTCCCCGGTGCGCGCCCGCGCCATGATCCGCAGGTCGGGCCGCATGCCCCGGGCCACGTTAATTACCCGGTGGGTCATGGCCGGGGTATCGTCGGCCACGACGAGCAGACGGGCCCGGCGGATCCCAGCCTGCTCCAGCACGTGCTGGCGGGCGTAGTCGCTCCGCAGCACGCGCAGGCCCTTCGCCTCCGCCTCGTTCGCGCCGCCCGGGCTGAGGGTCAGCACGCCGTAGGGCACCGCCGCATCATGAAGCGCGCTGGCCAGAGCGGCGCCCGCCGGGCCGTAGCCGGCGATGATGACGTGGTCCTGCAGGGCCCCGAAGGCCTCGGCGTGGGCCGGGTCGCCCGGGTCGTCCTCGGGGATGGCCGGGTCGGCTTTGCCATCTAGCTTGCGCTGCAGCAGGCCCCCGAGTTGCGCCAGGAACGGCGTGAGGATGATCAGCACGACGGTGGCGGCAATGAAGGTCTGGGTGCCAGCCTCACCCATCCCGAAGGGTGTCAGGCCTAGCTCACGACCGCTGCGCTCGAGCACGAGTGAGAACTCGCCGATCTGGGCGAGCAGCAGCCCCACGAAGCCCGCTGTGCCCGCGCCGTAGCCAAGCGCGCGCACACTCAGCGCCGTGGTGAGCAGCTTGAGCAGCACCGTCCCGGCCACCACACCGAGCACCAGGGGCAGGTTGAGCATCAGGGAGCTGAGATTGAGCAGCAGGCCCACCGAGACGAAGAAGGTTGCGCTGAAGAGTACCTGCAGAGGCAGGATCTCGCCGAGGGCGTAGTCGCGGAAGCGGGTGTCGCTCACCACCAGACCCGCCAGGAAGGCCCCCAGCGAGAGGCTCACGCCCGCCAGGCTGGTCAGGTACGCCGTGCCGAAGCAGATCGCGACCACCGTGAGCAGGAAGATCTCCTGGGAGCAGGTGCGCGCCACCGCCTCGATCAGTGGTGGCATAACGCGGCGGGCCACCACCAGCACGGCGGCGATCAGCAGGCCGGCCGTGCCGAGGGCCTGCAGCACGCCCCAGGCCGAGCCACCATCGCCGCCGAGCATCGGCACCAGCAGCACCATCGCCACCACGGCCAGATCCTGAAAGATCAGCATGCCCAGGCTGATCTGCCCAGCCTGGGTGTCGGTCTCGCCACGGCTCTCAAGCAGCTTCATGACCACGGCGGTGGACGAGAGGGCGAGCAGGAAGCCGGTGAAGACCGCGATCTGCCAGGGCAGGCGGAAGAGCGCCAGCAGCGCCACGCTGATCCCCACCACGAGCAGCACCTGTAGCCCCCCGCCCACGAAGATCAGCCGCCGGATGCGGGCCAGCTGGTCGAGGCTGAACTCAAGGCCGATCGTGAAGAGCAGCAGGATGATGCCGATCTCGGCCGTGGCCTCGATCAACGCCTGGTCGCGTACGATCCCGAGGGCGTTGGGGCCGAGCAGCACGCCGGCCAGCAGGAAGCCGACAATCGGGACGAGGCCGAGGCGCTGGGCGAGGTAGCCGAAGAGTGCGCCGATTGCGAGCAGGGCGGCCACCTCCGGGAGAAACCCGAGCGGCGACTCGCCTGCGGCGAGGGGCAGAAACTGTGCGAGATCCATACGCTCCTTCGTTTGCCTGATACCGGCGTGGAGGCCGGCGGCCCAACCCCCGCTGTGTAGCATACTCCGGGACCACGGCGGCGGCAACTGCCCGAATCACCGGGCGGGCGGGCGAGCCGGCAACTGATGGTACAATAGAACGAGGAAAGAACCCGAGCCCATCAGGACGCCGCGCCGCCCTATGTCGATTGCCTATCAGGAGCAGGTTCAGCTCGCGTGCCCCGCCTGCGGTGCCCCGTTCGAGGCGTCCGTCTGGCTGATCCTGGATGCACAGGAGCAGCCCGCCGAGGACGCTGCCCTGCGCCGGGGCGAGCTCAACCGGGTGACATGCCCGAGTTGCGGTACCAGCGGCCCCGCTGGCGCCCCTCTGCTCTACCACGATGGGGCGGCGCGCCGCGTGATCTTCGCGCCCGCGCCCGGATCGGCCGAGCACGAGTGGCGCGAGCAGGCCCGCGACCTGCACGCCTTGCTCGTCGGCTCCATCCCCGAGGAGCAGCGCCGCCCGTACCTCGCCGACATCGACATCGCCCAGGATCTCGATGGTGTGGCGCACCTGCTCGGGCGCATGGCGCGTCGGCGCCGAGGGGCGGGGGCCACGGAGCGTGGCAGAGACGGGGAGGCGATGGGGGCTGTGGCGCCACCGGTGGCTCCCGCCCGTGAGCGGCCCGAGGCAAACGACGCGCCCCCGCCCCTCCTCGTTGCCGTCGAGGCGCTGCTCGGCGCCGACTCGCCCGCTGAGCTCGACGCCGTCCTTCATGCGCACCCCGTGCTGCTCGACGCTACCACCGACCGGACGCTCGCGCAGCTGGCCGAGGTTGCCAGAGAGCAGCGGGCCTACGAGGTGGCGGAGAGCCTGCACCAGGCCCGCGCGTTGCTGGCCCGTGTGGGAGCCTCCGTTGCCCCGGCGCCCGACGCTGAGCCGGCGCGCCTGAGCGAAGCGGCCGTGAGCGCGCTCCTGCAGGCCCATAGCGCCGCCGAGCTCGACGCCGCCGTCGCAACCTATCCGCTCCTCCTCCATCCCCGCTCCGACATCCAGATCGGCGAACTGGTGGAGCATGCGCTCGATGAGGGGAACGAGCGCCTTGCTGCCGACCTCGAGGATCGCCGTGAGGCCCTGGCCCGCCTGCGGGCCACCGGGGCCGCGCCAGGCCCCACCCTCGATGAAGCGATCGAGGCCCTGCTGGTGGCCGAGGGTGAGGCCGCGATCGCCGAGGTGATCGATGCCTACCCCGTGCTGCTGGAGGAGGTGGCGGCCCGGGCGCTCTGGGAGTTCGCCGCCGAGGCCCACGCCAGCGGCGATGAGGAGCTCGCCCGCTACGCTGTCGAGTGCCGCGAGTTGCTCCGCCGCATCCGCGAGCAGCTGTAGGCGGAGCGCTCCCTGCTGCTGAACCGCATGGGCGCGGCGCGCCCCCCCAGGCCCACAACAGGAGAAGCTATGCTGCAACGTACCGTGCTCTACGACTCTCACCTCGCCGCAGGTGCCCGGATGGTCGAGTTTGGCGGCTGGGAGATGCCCGTGCAGTACAGCGGCCTGATCGAGGAGCACCAGGCGGTGCGCGGCGGCGCCGGGCTGTTCGATATCAGCCACATGGGCCGTGTGATGGTCCGGGGACCCCAGGCTACCGCCTTCCTGCAGTACGTCACCACCTGCGATGTGACCGCCATCCCCCTCGGGCACTCCAGTTACGGGCTGCTCTGCCAGCCCGACGGGGGCGTCGTCGATGATATCTTCATCTACCACGTTCCCGACGAGTACCTGGTGGTGGTGAATGCCGCAAACCGCGCCAGAGACTGGGCCTGGCTCGAACAGCACGCCCGCAACTTCGACGTTGAGCTGGAGGATCGCTCGGAGCGCTGGGCGATGGTGGCGCTCCAGGGGCCTGCCGCCGAGGCCCTCATCGCGGGCGCCGAAGATTCCGAGGCCGTCGAGATCGGCTATCTGCCCTTCCACGGTGTCGCGCTCACCCGGCTCTTCGGCCACACTGTGCTGATCGCCCGTACTGGCTACACCGGCGAGGACGGTTTTGAGCTCTTCTTCGATACCGAGCACGCCCCCGCGCTCTGGCAGCGGCTGCTCGCCCTCGGTGGCCCCGGCAGCGTCAAGCCGTGTGGCCTCGGCGCGCGCGACAGCCTGCGCTTTGAGGCCTGCCTGGCCCTCTACGGCCACGAGCTCAGTGAGGCGATCAATCCCTACGAGGCCCGCCTCGGCTGGGTCGTCAAGCTCGACAAGGGCGATTTTGTCGGGCGCGAGGCCCTGGCCGCGATCAAGGCCCACGGCCCCGCCCGCCGCCTGGCTGGCTTCGAACTGCTGGGCAAGGGTGTGGCCCGCAGCGATTACCCGGTTCACACCGTCGATGGCACGCCCGTAGGCCACGTGACGAGCGGCATGCCCTCACCCACGCTCGGCAAACCCCTTGGCATGGCCCTCGTTCCCACCGCCCTCAGCGCCGAAGGCAGCGAGTTCGATGTCATCATCCGCGACCGGCCCGTTCGGGCCCGTGTCGTCAAGATGCCCTTTTACAAACCGCGCTACAAGAAATAGGAGAGACGCGGCTTTCCGCGTCTGCATGCGTCGCATTCTGGAGGAACCAATGGCCCCCAATATCCCCGCCGACCTGAAGTACAGCAAGTCCGACGAGTGGGTACGCGCCGAGGGCGATGAGGTGGTGATCGGGATCACCGACTACGCCCAGGATCAACTCGGCGATATCGTGTACCTCGAACTGCCCCAGGTGGGTGCCAGCTTTGCCCCCGGCCAGAGCTTTGGCGCGATCGAGTCGGTCAAGGCCTCCTCCGAGCTCTACGCCCCGGTCGGTGGGGAGGTCGTGGCCGTCAATAGCGCGCTCGAGGCCAACCAGGAGCCGATCAACCGCGACCCCTACGGTGCCGGGTGGCTGGTGCGCCTCCGCCCCTCCGGCGAGCAAGAGGAGTTGCTCGACGCCGCAGCCTACGCCCGGTACTGTGAGGAGCGCGCCCACTAGCAACCACGACTGTATAGCCTGTGCCGGCCCTTCGAAACGTGAGCCCCCTCTGGAGGGCTCGAGCGCGTCAGAACGCCATCCGCTCGCAACGCTCCAGCTCCTGGTGCCTGGTTCGCGCGCTAGATGGCGCCAGATTCTTCCGCCGCGTGTAGCCGCCGCGCCCGCGGCGCTAGCGAAACGTCTATGTCACATTACATCTCCATCACCGAGGCCGAGCGCGCCGAAATGCTCAAGGCCATCGGTGTGGCTTCTACCGCCGACCTGTTCGCCGACGTTCCCGCCGACAAGCGCTTCCCGCGCCTGGAGTTGCCCGCGCCACTGTCGGAGCCCGAGCTCGTGCGCGAGCTCCAGGCGCTGGCCAGCCAGAATGCCAACGCCCAGAGTCACAGCATCTTCCTCGGTGCCGGGGCCTACAACCACTTTGTGCCCGCCGCCGTGGACCAGATCCTGCGGCGTGGGGAGTTCTACACGGCCTACACCCCCTACCAGCCCGAGATCAGCCAGGGAACGCTCCAGGCGATCTTCGAGTACCAGAGCCTGATCTGTTCGCTTACGGGCATGGAGATCGCCAACGCCTCGCACTACGACGGCGCCACCGCAATTGCCGAGGCCGCGATTATGGCCCTCAACCTGGTGCGCAATCGCCGCAAGATCGTCGTCGCCCGTGGCGTGCATCCCCAGTACCGGGCGGTGCTGCGTACTTACCTCCAGGCGCTCGATGTGACCATCACCGGCGACGAGACGCCCGGCGCCACCCTTGAGGATGCCCTTGCCCTCGTAGACGAGCAGACTGCCCTGCTGATTGTGCAGAGCCCTGATTTCCTCGGTCGCCTCCACGATCTGCGGGGCCTCGCCGAGCGGGTACAGGCTCGCGGCGCCCTGCTCGCCGTCCATTTCGATCCGATCGCTCTCGGCCTTTTCCAGACCCCCGGTGAGGTCGGCGCCGATATCGCTACCGCCGAGGGCCAGCCCCTCGGGCTCGGCCTGGGCTTCGGTGGCCCCTACCTCGGGATCTTCACCGCCAGGCAGAAGCACGTCCATAAGATCGCCGGGCGCCTGGTGGGCGCCACGAAGGATGTGGAGGGCCGGCTGGCCTATGTGCTCACCCTGCGCGCCCGCGAGCAGGATATCCGCCGCGAGCGGGCGACCAGCAACATCTGCACCAACCAGGGCCTCATGGCCCTCGCGGCGACCGTCTACATGAGCCTGATGGGCAAGCAAGGCATGCGCCGCGTGGCCGAGCTCTGTTACCAGCGTGCCCATTACGCCGCTGCCCAGATCGCCGCTCTCCCCGGCTACGCCGTTCACGGCGGCCCCTTCTTCAAGGAGTTCGTCGTGCGCTGCCCCCGTCCTGTTGCCGAGATTAACGCGGCCCTGCGCGAGCAGCGGATCGTGGGTGGCTACGATCTCGGCGCCGACGAGCCCGAGCTCGGCAACGCGATGCTCCTCGCCGTGACTGAGATGAATAGCAGGGCGGAGATCGATCGGCTCGTCGATGTGCTACGGAGCGTCGCATGATCATCCCCTCCAGCCGCCGATCGATTACCAACGGGCTCCGGCGGGCGCGGGCCACGATCCATACCGGCCAGGCCCGGCTGCCCGCCGTCGGGCGCCCGTCGTCACACCGATGATCACCGACGTCCAGCTGAGCCGCATCCTTGCCCACGGGCTGCCCGGCGCCCGCCTGGTCGCCGCCGAGCCGCTCGGCGAGCGCAGCCTGGCCCTGGAGCTCGCCGGGGGCCGCCGCGCCCTGCTGCGCCTCGCTGGCCCGTCCGACCCTGGCGCGGGCGACCCGCTCCGCGCTGAACTGGCCGCCCTCGCTGCCTTGCGAGCGGAGATCGACCTACCGCTGCCCGAAGTGCTGGCCCATGATCTCGCGGGTGAGAGCGGTCTGCCCTACCTGCTCATCAGCGCGCTCGAAGGGATGGCCCTGATCGAGGCCGTGCCCGCCCTCGATGAGGAGCAGCGCTACGAGCTTGGCCGCCAGCTCGCCGACCTGGTGGCCCGCGTCCACGGCTATACCGCGAGCGCTTATGGCGCCCTCGATCTCGCCACCCCTCCCACCGTGCGCGCCGAACCCATCGCGCGCGGCAGCGATCCGGGCGAGCCCCTCGCCGAGCCCGACGACGAGGATGTGCGCTACTTCCACGCTCGCCTTGATGCCGCCCTCGATGCCGCCACCAATGCCGGTGAGCTTGATCCCGACGGCGCTCGGCAGATCGCTGCCTGGGCCCGTGGCAATCTCGCCGGAACCGGTCGCCCGGCCTGCCTCGTCCACGGCGACCTGCGCCCCGAGCGTGTGCTCGTGCGCCGCCGGGAGCGCCGCTGGGCCATCGCCGGCCTCACCGGCTGGGGCTACGCGCAGGCCTGGCGCCCCGCCTGGGATCACGCGGCGGTGATGGAACACTTCGCCGGCCCCGCCTACTTTAGCCTCCGCGTCGGCTACGGCAACGCCTACGATGCCACGACCGAGCGCCGCTACGATCAGCTCCGCGAGTTTGCTCTGCGCCCCTATCGCCTGGTGCTCTTCCTCGAAGCTGGCCGCGCCGACCTCGCCCTGGCCCTCGTTCAGCAGGAAAAGGCTTCTACCAATGGATAACTTCGAGCCCCATATCTATGAGCTTTCAGCCCCCGGCAAGCATGGCACCAACCTCCCCCGCCTTGATGTGCCCGAAACCGACCTGCCCGAAAACCTCTTGCGCCAGGACGATCTCAACGACTTCCCTGAGCTAACCGAGCTGGAGGTGGTCCGTCACTATACCCGCATCAGCCGGAACAATGCGTCAATTGACACGGGCCCGATCTTCCTCGGGTCCTGTACCATGAAAGGCAATCCGAAGCTGCACGAAGAGGTGGCGCGCTACGCTGGCTTTGCCGCGGCGCATCCCTTGCAGGGCGATGCGCTCTCCCAGGGCGCCCTGCGGCTGATGTACGAATTGCAGCACTATCTGGGCGAGATCTCGGGCTTCGAGGCCGTCTCGCTGCAGCCCGCCGCGGGCGCCCAGGGCGAGTTCACCGGCATCCTGGCCTTCCGCGCCTACCACCTGGACCGGGGGGACCACGATCGTACCGAGGTGCTGGTGCCCAACGCTGCCCACGGGACCAACCCGGCCACGGCGGCCATGGCCGGCCTCAAAGTGGTGGAGCTGAAGAGCGATGCCCGTGGCAACGTCGATATGGACGACCTGCGGGCCAGGCTCTCGCCGCGCACCGCCGGCATGATGCTCACCAATCCCAACACCCTGGGGCTCTTCGAGGATCAGATCGTCGAAATCTGCCGGCTGGTCCACGAGGCCGGCGGCCTGATGTACGGCGATGGCGCTAATTTCAATGCCATCCTCGGCATCGCCAGGCCCGGCGAGCTCGGCTTCGACTTCATGCACTACAACCTGCACAAGACCTTCACCACCCCCCACGGCGGCGGCGGCCCCGGCTCGGGCGCCGTCGGTTGTACCGCCGCCCTGGCGCCCTTCCTGCCGGGCCCCCGCGTGCGCAAGGCCCCCGACGGCTCCTACGAGCTCTACACCCCCGAGAAGTCCATCGGCCGCATGAAGGCCTTCCACGGCAACTTCGGGATGCTCGTGCGCGCCTGGACCTACATCCGCACCCTGGGCGAGGAGGGCCTGCGCGAGGTGAGTGAGACGGCTGTGCTCAACGCGAACTATGTGCGCGCGCGCCTGAAGGATCTCTACCCCCAGGCGGTGGACCGGATCTGTATGCACGAGACGGTGCTCAAGGGCCAGATCGCTGGCGCCAGCGGCGTGCGCACCCTCGATATCGCCAAGCGCCTGATCGACTACGGCTTCCACCCGCCGACGATCTACTTCCCGCTGATTGTGCCCGAGGCGCTCATGATCGAGCCGACCGAGACCGAGAGCAAGCGGACCCTCGATCAGTTCATTGAGGCCATGCGTGCGATTGCCCGCGAGGCCGTCGAGACGCCCGAGTTGCTCCACGAGGCTCCCACCAGAGCTCCCGTGCGCCGGCTGGACGAGGTGCGCGCGGCGCGTCAGCCCGTGCTGCGCTACGACGCCGAGGCGTTCCGCCGGTTGCGGGAAGGATGACCCGCAGGGCGCTCGGAGACGGCGGGCCGGGGCACGAGAATGGGGCCCCGGCCCGTTTGTCGTCCGCGTCCCGGCCCCCTCAAGGCTCGGATGGCGCAGGCGCATCGGGCGCCACCGGCGCCGCGCTGGACTGGCCGCCCAGGTGCAACACGGCCTCGCGCACCTCATCGGCGGCGCTCTGCCACGTCGCCCGGAAGCGCGGGTGGGCCTTCAGAAAGAGCGGCTCGCCAAAGCGCACCGTAGCCTTGTAGGGCCGGGGGATGAAGCTACCCTTGGGCATCACCCGGGTCGTGCCGCCGATATAGGTCGGCACCACCGGCGTGCCCGGGAACTCGGCGATCAGGCGGCCGATGCCGGCGCGGAACGGGCCGAGCCTCCCGTCCTTGCTGCGGGTGCCTTCGGGGTACATAAGCACCGCGTAGCCCTCGCGCAGCGCCCGGCTGAGGTGGCGCAGCGGGTCCTGGCCGCCCCGCCGGTCGCGAGCGAGGGGAATGGCATTAAAAAGGACCCGCGAGAAGAATTGTGCTGGCCCGCCCTGGAAGAAGTAGTCTTGCGCGGCGGCCGCCACAAAGCGCTCACGAACGGCCGGCGTGAGCGCGGCAAAGACCACGGCCGTGTCGGCGTGGCTCTGGTGGTTGGCGGCGATGATGAACGCGCCCTCACCGGGCAGGTGCTCGCGCCCTTCGACCTGCAGGCGCGCGTAGAGCTGCGTGAAGCGCACGAACAGACCGGGAACAAAGCGTGCCGCAACGTGGCGGCTCCGATACAGGCTCATCGTCTGCTCCGCACGAAGCTATCCTCGGACCCCATCGTCCGCTGGCCGAGCTGTAGTCTTGTAGCGATATTATACCGCGAGCGCCGCCGCTTCGAAAGACCGGCTCGTCCGCTGGTGAGGGTTCAAACGGTCGCTGCCAATGGCCGCGCCGCGAGCCGGGTGACAGCGCTGAGCCGTCCATCAAGCCGATGTGCTACCGCTGCCGGAGCCGCGCCGCCAGGTCCACATAGAAGGGCAGCAACTCCGGGTTGCGCAGCGAATCCGGGTTGGCGGCCCGCTCCACTGGCACCCCGGCGAGGATCTTCTTCACCGGCACTTCGAGCTTCTTGCCGGAGAGCGTGCGCGGCACATCGGGAACGGCGAAGATCTCGTCGGGCACGTGCCGGGGCGAGAGGGCGTTGCGGATGGCCGCCTTGATCCGCTGCTGGAGCGCCGTGTCGAGCTCAACACCCTCCCGCAGCACCACAAAGAGCGGCATATAGGAGGCCCCCCCGAGGCCCTCCAGATCGAGGACCAGGCTATCGAGCACCTCGGGCAGGCTCTCCACCACGCGGTAGATCTCGCTGCTGCCCATGCGGATGCCCTGGCGATTGATCGTACTGTCGGAGCGACCGTAGATCACCACGCCGCCACGCTCATTAATCACGACCCAGTCGCCGTGGCGCCAGATGCCGGGGTAGAGCTCGAAGTAGCTCTCGCGGTAGCGCCGCCCATCCGGGTCGTTCCAGAAGTAGATCGGCATGGATGGCATGGGCTGGGTGATCACCAGTTCACCCATTACGCCCGTGACGCTATTGCCGTCGGTATCGTAGGCCCGGGCGTCCACGCCGAGGGCCCGGCACTGGATCTCGCCACTGTACACAGGCAGCAGGGGGCAACCGCCCACAAAGCAGCCGCACACATCCGTGCCGCCGCTCACCGAGGCTAGCCAGATATCGGGTTTGACGTGGGCATAGACCCACTCGAAGCCCTCGGGCGGCAGGGGCGAGCCGGTGGAGCCAAGGCCCACGAGCCGGCTCAGGTCGTACTGGGCGCCGGGCTCCACGTCGCTCTTCATCAGGGCGGTAATATACCCGGCGCTGGTGCCGAAGAAGGTGGTGCCGCTCTGCTCGGCAAAGCGCCAGAGAGCGCCGAGATCGGGGTAGGCCGGGCTGCCGTCGTAGAGCAGGACGGTGGCGCCCACCAGCAGGCCGCTCACCAGCAGGTTCCACATCATCCAGCCGGTGGTGGTGAACCAGAAGAATCGGTCGCCCGGCTTGAGGTTGAGGTGCAGGCTCAGCTCCTTGAGATGCTGGATCAGAATTCCGCCCTGGCTGTGGACAATCGGTTTGGGCAGGCCGGTGGTGCCCGAGGAGTAGAGCACCCAGAGCGGGTGGGCGAAAGGCACTGGCTCGAAGCGGAGCGGTGCCGGCGCGGGCGGCAGATCGTCCCAGCGGAGCACAGTTCCGCTCAGGCCCTCGGGGGTTGCCGCCGGGTCGAGGTAGGGTACGAAGATTGTCGCCTGGAGCGTGGGGAGCGCGGCCTGGATCTCGGCCACGGCGCCGCGTCGGTCGAAGGGCTTGTCGCCATACTGGTAGCCGTCGATCGCGACGAGCACCCGGGGCTCGATCTGGGCGAAGCGGTCGATCACGCTGGGGCTGCCGAAGTCCGGCGAGCAGCTTGACCAGATAGCGCCGAGGCTGGCTGCAGCGAGGAAGGCCACCAGCGCCTGGGGGATGTTCGGGATGTAACCTACCACCCGGTCGCCCGGGCCAACGCCGAGCCCGCGTAGCGTGGCGGCCACCCGGGCGACCTGCGCCTCCAGCTCGGCCCAGCTGATCGTGGTAAGTGGATGGCGCTCGGACTGGAAGATCGCGGCGGGGTGCTCCGCACTGGCGTTGCGGAAGACGTGCTCGGCATAGTTGAGCGTGGCGCCCTCAAACCAGCGGGCGCCGGGCATGCTTCGGTCGGCGAGCACCGCCGTGTAGGGTGTTGCGGAGCGAATCGCGAAGTAGTCCCAGAGCGAGGCCCAGAAGGCCTCCAGTTCCTCCACCGACCAGCGCCAGAGGGCGTCGTAGTCGTGGAACTGTAGGCCGCGCGTGGCGGCGAGCCACTCCATATAGGCGCGAAGGTTGCTCCGGGCCTGGAGCTCCGCCGGTGGTGTCCAGAGCAGCCGAGGCTGTTGATCGTTCATCATTGAACCGCTCCTGCGATCGGGGGCGCATGAGAGGGCCAGGGCATGACGGGCTGGCGCCTGTGGCCGGGCTGCCTGCCCCCGGCCTCTGCTCACACGGGCGCCGCAACCATCCAGATGCATCCGAGCGCTGCTCATGCGTGCACGGTAGGCTGGCTTCTCCATGATACCACGGGGCGGAGCCAGGCTTGACATCGCCGCGAAACGTGCTACCATACAAACAGTTAGTTCATCTAACTAAAGGAAAGCATGAGCGATCCGAACGCCAACGCCCGGCGCATGCTGGGGATCATGGAGCGGCTGCGCCCCCTCTTTCTGGGGCCGGCCTTTCGCCGTCTGACCGAGCTCCAGCTCTCGCCCTCCCATCACCGCATGCTGCGTGTGCTGGCCACCGCCCACCCCATGGCCATGAAGGATCTGGCTGACCGGCTCGGCCTGACTCCGCCATCCATCACCGCCCTCACCCGCCGGCTGGTGGCCACCGGCCTGGTGGAGCGGCGCGCCCATCTGGACGACAGCCGGGTTGCGCTGCTTGATCTGACGGCGGCTGGCAACGCGCTCTACCAGGAGCTTATGGCCGAGCAACTGCTCGGGATGCGCCGCCTGCTCGACACGCTGAGCCCGGCGGAGCAGGAGACGCTGCTCGAGCTACTCGATCGGGCCGTGAGTGGCGCCACCGATGGCGCCGCGTGCGACCATCACCGGCCCACGAGCGGCCCACCCCGCTGAGGGCGACGTATGGGGGCGTCGGGGTGTTCCGCGCAGGCGCCCCCCGCCATCTCGCACCCATCGTCGTGGCAAACCAGGAGCCGCGAGCAGACGGGTTGGGAACCGTTCGCCGCCCGGCGCGCTGCCGGGCGCTCCCGCTGTGCGCTCTATCACGCTGCGCTTCGCGATACCAAGAGGAGTTCCTGTGCAGGCACAGCTCGACCGTAAGGCTCCCCGGGGCGGCCTGGGGCGCGCCATGCGCTACCTGGGCAACCAGCGCCGCAGCGCGATGATCGCCTATGGCGCCCTGGTGCTGGCCACCCTGGCCCAACTCGCCGTGCCCCAACTCGTCCAGAGCATGATCGACGCCGTCACCCGGGCCGGCGCCGACCCCTCCGCCGCCGAGGCCATCGTGCTCAGCGCCGCCGGCCTGATCCTGCTCTTCGCCGTGCTGCGCGGCGTCTTCTCCTTCCTCCAGGCCTTCATGTCGGAGCAGACCTCCCAGGGCCTGGCCTTCGATCTGCGCAACGCGATCTTCGAGAAGATCCAGCGGCTCTCTTTTAGCTATTACGACCAGAACCAGACCGGCCAGCTTATGGTACGGGCCACCGACGACGTCGAGCGGGTGCGCACCTTCATCGCCCAGGGCCTGATAATGGCTGCCCAGTCGCTCCTGCTGCTGGTTGGCGCGCTGCTCGTGCTGGCCTTCACCAACTGGCAGTTGACCCTGGTAGTGCTGCCGCTGCTCCCGGTGGCGCTGCTCGTCTTCGTGATCTTTGGCAGCGTGAGCCAGCCGCTCTTCGCGGCCGTGCAGCAGAAGCTCTCGGCTCTTAACACCATCCTGCAGGAGAACCTGGCCGGGCTCAAGGTGGTCAAGGCTTTCGCCCGCGAGCCCTACGAGGAGCGCCGCTTCGCCGACGCTGCCACCGCGCTGATGGAGCAGCAGCTGCGGGTCAACCGGGTCTTCTCCTTCCTCTTCCCGGTGGTCTTCCTGGTCGCCCAGATCGGCCAGGCGGCCATCCTCTACTTCGGTGGCCGGCAGATCCTCGCCGGCACGCTGGATCTCGGCGAGTACCAGAAGTTCAGCCTCTACCTGGTCTATCTCTTCTTTCCGCTCGGCCAGCTTGGCTTCATCATCGCCCTGATGGCCCAGGCCAGTGCCTCGGCTGGCCGGATCTTCGAGGTGCTCGATGCCCGGAGCGAGATCACCGACCGGCCGGGGGCGATCACGCTCCCGCCGATCCAGGGCCGCGTCGAGTTCCGCAACGTCACCTTCCGCTACCTCGGCACGGGTGAGCCCGTGCTGCGTGGCGTGAGCTTCGTCGTCGAGCCGGGGCAGACCGTGGCGCTCCTCGGCGCTACCGGCAGCGGCAAGACGAGCATCATCAACCTGATCCCGCGCTTCTACGATGCCACCGAGGGCCAGGTGCTGATCGACGGGTATGACGTGCGCGATGTGACGCTCGACAGTCTGCGGGGCCAGATCGGGATCGTGCTCCAGGAGAGCAACCTCTTCAGCGGCACCATCCGCGACAATATCGCCTTCGGCCAGCCCGACGCCACCGACGAGCAGGTTGAGGCCGCCGCCCGGGCCGCCGCCGCTCACGACTTCATTATGAGTTTTCCCGAAGGCTACGCGACGCCCGTGGGCGAGCGCGGCGTGACCCTCTCGGGAGGACAGAAGCAGCGCATCGCGATTGCCCGGGCGCTGCTGCTGAACCCGCGCCTGCTCATCCTCGATGATAGCACCAGCAGTGTGGACCTCCAGACCGAGGCGACCATCCAGCAGGCGCTCGACCAACTGATGCAGGGGCGCACGAGCTTCGTGATCGCCCAGCGTATCAGCACGGTGCTCAACGCCGACCAGATCCTCGTGCTCGACAGGGGCCAGGTGGTGGCCCGTGGCACGCACGCCGAACTGCTGGAGCAAAGCCCGATCTACGCCGAGATCTACCACTCGCAGTTGGTGTAGGAGATCCTTAATGATGATGCCAGGCGGGCCCGCCCGCATGCTCAACACCGAGACCCAGAAGCCTACCCGGGTGTGGCCGACCCTTGCCCGCTTCTGGTCTTACTTTCAGCCCTGGTGGTACGCTGTGGTCCTCACGCTGCTGCTGATCGTGGTGGCCACAGTGCTTCAGGTCGCTACCGCGCCGATGATCGGCCAGGCGGTGGATTGCTTCCTGCTCCCCAATCCGGCGGCGTGCTGGTATACCCGGGCCGACCCGGCGGCCAGCACCGAGGTGCGCCTGGCGGGGCTGGGCGGGCTGGTGGCCTTGCTCACGCTCCTCTTCGTCGGCGGCTCGCTGCTGCAGGGGCTGGCCTTCTACAGCATGAACTGGGCCGGCCAGCGTGCCCTGCGGCGCATCCGCGAGGATACCTTCGCCCAGATCCACCGGCTCTCGCTTGGCTTCTACGCCCGCAACGAGGCGGGCAACATTATGAGCCGGATCACCAGCGACACCGACACCATCCAGCAGGTGCTGGGCTTCGCGCTGCTGAGCGTGGTGAGCGGCGTGCTGCAGCTCGTGCTCACCGGCGCCGCGATGCTCCAGGCCAATGTGCCCTACGCTCTCCTGAGCTTGAGCGTGGTTCCGCTCATGGCCTGGGCCACGGTCTACTTCTCGGGGCAGGCGCGGCGGGCCTTCCGCGCCAGCCGGCGCGAGATGGGTAGCGTCAACGCCGGGCTGCAGGAGAGCATTGCCGGCGTTCGTGAGGTGCAGGCCTTCAACCGCGAGGATGAGAGCATCGAGCAGTTCCGCCGCACCAATGCCGCCAACCGCGACGCCAACATCCGCGCTGCCAGCTTTACCAGCGCGCTCAACCCGGTGCTGGAGGCCCTCGGCTACGTGGCGATCGCGATCGTGGTGGTGGCCGGCGGTCTCAGCGCCCTGCGCAACCAGCCACTTCTCGGCACCAGCGTGATCTCGCTTGGCACCGTCTTCGCCTTCATCCAGTTCGTGCAGCGCTTCAACCAGCCCATCCAGCAGATCGCCGTGCTCTGGACCAATGTACAGAGTGCGATCGCTGGCGGCGAGCGGATCTTCGGCCTGCTCGACGAACGCCCCGAGATCGTCGATCGCCCCGATGCCCGGCCGCTGCCGCCGATCCAGGGCCGGGTCGCCTTTGAGGATGTCACGGCGGCCTATACGCCCGGCCAGCCGGTGCTGCGCGGCGTGAGCTTTGTGGCCGAGCCTGGCCAGACGGTGGCGATCGTCGGGCCAACCGGCGCCGGTAAGACCACGATCATCAACCTGATCCCGCGCTTCTACGACGTGACGGGCGGCCGTGTGACGATCGACGGCCACGATGTGCGCGAGGTGACGGCGGCAAGTCTGCGCAGCCAGATCGGGATCGTGCTCCAGGACTCGTTTCTCTTCGCCGACACGGTGATGAACAATATCCGCTATGGCCGGCTGGAGGCCAGCGACGAGGAGGTGATCGCCGCGGCGCGCCTGGCCTCGGCCCACTCCTTCATCGAGCGGTTGCCAGAAGGCTACCAGACGGTACTCGGCGAGCGGGGCAGTGGGCTGAGCCAGGGCCAGCGCCAGCTGATCGCCATCGCCCGGGCGGCCCTGGCCAATCCGCGCATCCTCATCCTCGATGAGGCAACCTCGAGCGTCGATACGCGTACTGAGCGCCTGATCCAGGCCGCCTTCGACCAGCTCCTGGAGGGGCGCACCAGCTTCGTGATCGCCCACCGCCTCAGCACCATTCGCAACGCCGACCAGGTGCTGATGGTGAAGGATGGTCAGATCGTCGAGCGCGGCACCCACGATGCCTTACTCGCCCGGCGCGGGGCCTACTACGAGCTCTACATGAGCCAGTTTCGGCGTGAGGAGCCAGCGCCCGCACACGAGACACCCGCGTAGCGCGCCCCTCTGCGCGCGGGAGCCCGGGCATGGGGCTGGTACGGGCGAGGCCAGCCGGCGGTAGCGAGCCTCGCCCTCCGTCGCCGTGCCCGCGTGCGCTGGGTTCCCGCGTGCGCTGGGTTCCCGCGTGCGCTGGGTTCCCGCGTGCGCGGGAACGACGGTTCCAGGGCTGGGTGGGGCCTCCCATCGTGCAGGCCGGCCCGCCCCCGGGAACGCGGGGGCAGCAACATCCGGCACACCCGGGACGAGGAGCCCGCCCCACCCGGCCCCCCTGAACTGTAGAAGCGGGCAGCCCGGTTGAACAAGGGTCAGCTGTGGTATCGTATGCTGGCCGTTCGTGATCACCACACGGAGCATACGTATGCGCTACACGATCCGGCGGATCTCCATCCGCTCGGCGCTGAAGATCGGGCTCCTCCTGGGCTGGCTCCTGGCCCTGCTGCCGGCTCTCGCCATCGCCTGGCTGGCAATGATCGCCCTGCAGGGCGCCAGTGGCCTGCTCAGCCAGGTGCAGACGTACGAGATCAGTGTGCTGGGGCAATCGATCGCGACGCTCGACTTCCTGGAGTTGCTCGGGCTCGCCGATCTGGCGGGCCGGATCGATGGCCTTGCCGCGCTTGGCTGGGGCCTCTTCGCAACCCTCACGGCCGGGCTCACCGTCCTCGGCGGTGCCATGGTTGCGATCACGGCGGTGCTCTTCAGCCTGGGCTACAATCTGCTCGCGGCGCTGGCGGGCGGCCTGATCGTGGAACTGGAGCCGCGCTCCAGTGGTGAACGGAGCGGCTGAGCCGGGCTTTTGGTCGCTGGCTGATGCGGAAAGCGCCGTCGCGCTCCTGGCCAGCCTTGTGCTATAACATAGAGGAGAACCTTCGCGGGTGCCCGCGTACCCGCCTACGACGGGGCTGATCGGCACGATCAGCCCTCTTTCGAGTTTCCATGGCGACCCTGACAGACCTTAGCGTGGAGCTCGCGGCGCTCCCGGAGCTGACCGCGATCGCCGGTGCCGTGGGTGCGCATGGCGCGCGGGTGGCGCCGCTGCCCGGCGCGGCGCGCACCGCCCTTGTGTCGGCCCTCGCCCGCCGCCGGGTCGCTCCGCTGCTCTACGTGCTTCCCACCGGCGACGCCGCCATGCGCGCCGCCGACGACCTGCGCCAGTGGCTCGATCCGGCCCGGGTGCTGCTCTACCCGGCGAGCGACGCCATGCCCTACGAGCACATGTCTACCGCCCCTGATGTGCTCGGGCGGCGTCTCCTGGCGCTGCAGTCCCTCGCTGCTCTCGGGCGAGAGCCAGCCAGCCTCCCTGGCGCGCCAGACGACATCGGTCTGCCGGCGCTGGTCATCGTTGCGCCCGTGAAGGCGCTCTTGCAGCCCACGCTCACCCCCGACGAACTGGCCGCGGCTACCCTGGAGCTCCGTCGCGGCGGCGAGATCCGCCCCGACGCCTTGATCCGCCGCCTCCTGGAGCTGGGCTACCGCAGCGCGCCTATCGTTGAGGAGCCAGGCGAACTGGCCCGTCGGGGCGAGATTGTCGATCTCTGGCCTCCGGCTGATGAGCTGCCCCTGAGGGTGGAGTTCTTCGGCGACGAGGTCGATAGCCTGCGCCGCTTCGATCCCGCCACCCAGCGCTCCGAGGCCCGCCTCGACACCACGCTGGTCGGCCCGCCCCACGAGATCCCGCTCTGGCGCCGTGAGGAGGCCGTGGCGCGCATCGCCGCCATGGACGTGAGCAGCCTCCGTCGCGAGGCCCGCACCGAGTGGGACGCCGCCCTGGAGCGGCTTGAGTCCGGCGAGCGCTTCGAGGGCCGCGCCTTCTACGGCCCGTTCTTTCGGGGCGGTGACCAGCGGCGGCCCTGGGAGCGCTCCCTCCTCGCCCATCTCCCCCCCGGCGCGGTCGTCGCCCTCGCCGAGGCCCAGTTTCTCGCCCGGCACGCCGCCGAGTTCCACGAGCAGGCCGAGGCCCAGCGCGCCCGCCTGATCGAGGGCGCCGAGCTGCCCCCACAATTCCCACGCCCCTATCTGCTCTGGGAGGAGCTGTTCGAACTGCCCCCCGCCTTCACCTGCCTTGATCTCAGCAACAACGAGAGCGACGACGCCCTGCGACCGCCGGCCTTCGCGTCGGCGGATCTCTACGGCGGCCAGTTCCGCCGCCTTGTGAACGACATCGTCGAACGCCTCGGCAAGGGCGAGCGCGTTGTCGTCGTCACGAGCCAGGCCGCCAGGCTGCACGAACTGGTGGAGGAGGCCCGCCAGAACGCAGGGCCGCAGCACACCGATACGGCCCGCTTCACCGTTATCCACGGCGCACTCGAGGCCGGCTGGCGGCTTCCCGAACGCGGCCTCACCCTCTACACCGACGCGGAGATCTTCGGCCTGCGCCAGCGTCGCACTCTCAGCGAGCGGCGAAGCAAGGCCCGCAGCGCCGAAGATCGGGCCGCCTTTGTGCGCGGCCTCAAGCCTGGCGACTACGTCGTGCATATCGAGCATGGCATCGCCCAGTACGAGGGCCTGATCCGCCGGACCGTCGGCGAGATCGAGCGCGAGTACCTGGCGCTACGCTACGCCGGCGGCGACAAGATCTACGTCCCGGTGGACCAGGTGGACCGGGTGACGCGCTACATCGGCGCGGGCGACGGTGCGCCCACCCTTACCCGTCTTGGCACCCAGGAGTGGGAGCGCGCCAAGCGCAAGGCTCGCGCCGCCGTGCAGGATCTTGCCGAGGAGTTGCTCAACCTCTACGCCCAGCGCCAGATGAAGCGTGGCCACGCCTTCGGCCCCGACAATGAGTGGCAGCGTGAGATCGAGGAGGCCTTTCCCTACATCGAAACCGACGACCAGCTCCGCGCCATCGCCGATGTCAAGCAGGACATGGAGCAGCCCGTGCCGATGGACCGGCTGATCTGCGGCGATGTCGGCTTCGGTAAGACCGAGGTGGCTCTGCGGGCCGCCTTCAAGGCCGTACAGGACGGCAAGCAGGTGGCCGTCCTCGTGCCCACCACCGTGCTGGCCCAGCAGCACTACGACACCTTCGCCCGCCGTATGGCCGCCTTCCCCGTGACCGTCGAGATGCTCTCGCGCTTCCGCTCACCGAAGGAGCAGGAGGCGATCATCGACCGGCTCGCCCGGGGCCAGGTGGACATCGTGATCGGTACCCACCGCCTGCTCTCTAAAGATGTAACCTTCCGCGACCTGGGCCTGGTGGTGGTGGACGAGGAGCAGCGCTTCGGTGTGCGCCACAAAGAGCGCCTCAAGCGCCTGCGGGCCGAGGTGGATGTGCTCACCCTCACCGCCACACCCATTCCGCGCACCCTGCATATGGCCATGGCCGGCATCCGCGACCTGAGCGTGATCGATACGCCGCCCGAGGACCGGGTGCCGATCAAGACCTACGTGCTCCCCTACGACGAGAAGCTCGTGCGCGAGGCCATCCAGCGCGAGATCGAGCGCGACGGCCAGATCTACTTCGTCCACAACCGTGTCCAGAGCATCTACCACGTGGCCAACCGCCTCAAGAGCCTGCTGCCCGAGGCGACGATCGGCGTTGGCCACGGCCAGCTAGAGGAGCGCGAGCTCGAGCAGGTGATGCTCGACTTCTTCGAGGGCCGCTACGATGTGCTCGTCTGCACGACGATCATCGAGAGCGGGCTCGACGTGCCCAACGCCAATACGATCATCATCGACGACGCCACCAACTACGGCCTGGCCCAGCTCTATCAGCTGCGTGGGCGGGTAGGCCGCAGCGCCAACCGCGCCTACGCCTACCTCCTCTATCGCCAGGAGAAGCCGATGACCCAAGAGGCCCAGGCCCGCCTGGAGGCCATTCAGGAGGCCAACGAGCTCGGCGCCGGCTTTCGCGTGGCCATGCGCGATCTGGAGATCCGTGGCGCGGGCAACCTACTGGGCGCCGAGCAGAGTGGCCACATCGCCGCCGTCGGCTTCGATCTCTACTCACGGTTGCTTGAGCAGGCCGTGAGACAACTGAAGCAGCAGGTGGACGCAGGGGCTCGGGGTCCGGTGATTGATGCCGGCAGCCCACCCTCCGCGTTGCCCCATGCCTCTCTGGAGCAGGCCGCCAGCAAGCTCATCCTCAACGAGAAGGTCCTGGTGAGCCCGCTCGTCACCCTGGATTTGCCGCTGACGGCCTACCTGCCGGAGCGTTACATCACCGATCCGGCGCTGCGCGTCGCGATGTACCAGCGCATGGTGGAAGCGCAGACAGTCGAGGAGGTGAAGGCGCTGCGCCAGGAGCTGCAAGATCGCTTCGGCGAGCCGCCGGAGGAGGCGCTGCACCTGCTGACATGGCTCCAGATCAAGGCGCTCGCGCTACAGGCCGGCGTGAGCTCCGTCACCACGGCGGGCGACGAGTTCGTGATCCGGCTGCCGATCCTGGAGGGGCCGCAGCGGGAGCGCCTACGCCGGCGCTACAGCCGTGACGCGAGCGTCAAGGTGGGGCCACAGTTCGTGCGCCTCGACCGGCGGACCCTGCGCGAGGGCTGGAGCGAGAAGATCATGGGGGTGCTGGAGGTGCTGGCAGCGTGAGGCGAGCGCGGTCGGCACCACCGGTATGCCCGCCGGCGAGCGCCGTGGCCGCGTAGAGCAGCAGCAGACCGAACAACTTGTAGGAGAGGATGAGCTGCCATTAGGGGCCGTAGAGCTCACTCCCGTAAAAGGTCCAGAGGTTGCCGTGGGCAAGGAGCGCTCCATTCCGTGCCCACCTCAGACGATCCGTTTCGAGCGGAAGTAGAAGTAGAAGCCCAGGCCCATCAGGAGCATCGCGACGATCACGAGGGGCAGGGCGAGCGGGTGGTCTGCGAAGGGAATCACAACGTTCATCCCGAGGATGCTCGCGATGAGTGTCATCGGGAGCACGATGACCGAGATCAGCGTGAAGAGCTTCATCTCCTGGTTGATGCGGAAGGACATCAGATTATAAAGCGTCGAGTCGAGGCTTTCGATAATCTCCTTCTGTTCCTCGAGCATATCCCAGATCCGGTTCATGCCATCAACAAGGTCGCCGTAGTAGGCCTCCTCATCGAGGCGCAGGAACTCGCGCTCGCGGCTGGCGAGCAGGCGCACCACCGGGATATTCGGCCGGATGATCCGGCGCAGGGCGATGATATCGCGGCGGAGGTAGGAGAGCTCCTGCACCGTGCGGCGGGTGTCGTCCTTGAACATCGCCTCCTCGACGGTGTCGAGCTTCTCGTCAAGGCGGTGGAGCATCGGGAAGCAGTAGTTGACGAGGGCCTCGATCAGGCGGTAGAGCAGAAAGCCACTCCCGCGCCCGAGGAGCAGTGCTGCGCCGCGCTCGTCGCCAGCCGTCTGGGCGAGGCGGCGCAGCGGCCGCAGGCGGCCATCGTGGAAGGTAACCACGAAGTCGGCGCCAACGAAAATGTCGACCTCGCTGATCACGGAGAGGCGCTCCACTTCGTCAAAGACCGGAAAGTGAAGCACGACGAAGATATACTCTTCGTCCTCGTTGTCGTCGAGCTTGGGGCGCTGCAGGCGTGAGAGCACGTCCTCCATGTGGAGGGGGTGGAAGCCGTAATGGGCGCCAAGTGCGTGGACTTCGTCGCGGGTGGGGTAGATCACGTCCACCCAGGTTAGCCCACCTAGCGTAAAATGCTTGCGAATGGCCGCCGGGGCGGTGAGCAGGCCGGCGGGCACGCTGCGGGCCTGGGTCTTCACACGGTCAGCCATGGGGCACCTCGTCGCTGGTGGCGCGGCCGGGCCCTATTATACCGCGAGCGATGGGCGAAGAGCGAGAGCGCTGTGATGCCCTTCCGATAAGCTGATAAGCCGGGCCAGCGCCCCGGCCAGGAGCGTACGCCATGAACCCCAACGCCTGGATTCCCTTCAGCGACGCGCTCCGCCGTTTCGCTGCGGGCGACGCCGCTGGCGCCGCGAGCGCAGCTCACCAGGCCGCCGCCGCCGACCCGTCGAGCCTGCTCGCCCCGGCGGCGGCGGCCTACCTCGACCGTGTGGCCACCTATGGCAAGGAGTCGGTCTACGTCACTGGCGAGGCCTTTGGCGCCTTCATCCGTAGCGGCGGCAATGTGCCCCTCTACCAGGCCGTCAGCGCCGCCCTCCGCGATGCCTACACCGGCTACGCCGCTATCGATCTACTCGATATCGGGGTTGGCGACGGCCTCGCCCTGCTTCCCGCCCTCACCCCCAATGTGCGCCGCGTAGACCTGGTGGAGCCTTCGCCCGCGCTGCTCGTGCGTGTGACGGAGGCTCTCGAGGTGCGTGCTCTGCCCTACCACGCCTTTGTCGGCACGTTGCAGGCCTTTACCGCTGCCAGCCACACCGCCTGGACGATCGCCCAGGCTACCTTCAGCCTGCAATCGATCCCGCCAGTGCAGCGTCGCGAAGCGCTTGCCTGGCTCCGTGGCCACACCGAGCGCCTTCTGATCGCCGAGTTCGATGTGCCTGACCTCGGCACAGGGCTCGACCCGCTCTGGGCCGCCCACTGCGCCGAGCGCTACGAGCTTGGCCTCGCCGAGTATGCTGGCGACGGTGGCCTCGTCGCGCAGGGCTTTCTCATGCCGGTCTTCTTCGGCTACTTCGACCCCACGGCCGCTCGCACCAACTACGAGCAGCCCATCGGGGCCTGGGACGACGATCTGCGCGCCGCTGGCTTTAGCCAGGTAGCCTGGCGCCACCTCTACGACTACTGGTGGGCGCCCTGTTACCTGCTCGATGCCCGCGCCTGAGCATGGAGGGCACGCGAGAGGCAAAGCAAGCCGTCAGCCCCTTCGCTCCCAACCGGGTCTTGCTACCCTTCCCACACCGTGACGCCACGGGGGCTCAGGCTGATGGGGATCACGCGCATGCGCGGGTCGGCTGCCGTGATCGCCTGGCCCAGCCGTCGCCGCGCGCCGGGGGCACGGTCGCAGAGGATCGTGATCGAGCCTCCCTCGCCGCCAGCGCCATTCACCTTCCAGCCCGTGGCGCCGTGGGCGCGGGCCAGGGCGATCACCTGGCGCGCCTCGGGGCTCACCAGCCCGGGGTGGAGCGCGGCCTGGCCCTCCGTACAGTCGGCCATGGCTGCGCCAAAGGCGGCCAGGTCGCCCGCGCAGAGCGCGTCGCGGGCCTCGTATGCGCTGCGGCGCAGGCGCTCCAGCCGGGGCGCGGCGGCCCCCTCCGCCTCGAGCTCGGCGATCACCCGCTCGTGCACGGCGGAGGAGTTGTGAGTGCGGCCGAGAAAGATCAGCAGCAGCCGTCGCTCCAGTTCCAGCACGGTGGCATCCGATGGCCGCAGTTGAGAGACACTGGCGCGCGGGTATGCGTGCATCTCAATGAAGCAAATGCCGCCATAGGCCGCGCAGAGCTGATCCTGGATGCCGCTCTGCAGCCCGAGCCGCTCGGTCTCGACGCGGTGGGCGGCGTAGGCCAGTTCGTGGGCGCTGAGGGCGCCAGGGGTGAGCCGGTCCAGGGCGGCGAGTAGGGCCACGCAGACGGCGGCAGAGGTGCCGGTGGAGCATCCGGCGGGCACCGCAGAGCTGATGGTAATCTCAAGCGCCAGATCGGGCGGCGGAGGCAGTTCCGCAACGGCGGCGGCAAGCAAGCGGTGGGCTGGTGGACCAACCTCACCCGGCGCGAGCGCGAAGCGCTCGCCGTAGTTCTCGGCGTCAATCAACACCTGGTGCGAGCGAGCATCACGAGGGAAGACTGCCAGTTGCACCTCCACGCGTGGCGCCACGGCAAGGTTACAGATTGCGCCGTGGCCAGCGAACCAGGTGTCGGTCCAGCCACCGTTATCGCAGATGCGGATGGGCGCCACGCTGCAGATCAGGCGTGCCGGCTCGTCCGATGAGCGCATTGCCCTTCCCCCGTCCCCTCTTACTTCCGGCCCAATTTTGCCAGTTCGCTGGCGTAACACTCCGGGCAGATCCCGTGGCTGAGCTGGCTCTCTTCGGGGGCAGGCCGGCGCGGACCCCAACCGTTTGCATCACACTGGCGCTGCTTGCACCAGGCGCAGACAATCGTAAGGTGGGTGGCGGCGGGCTTGCGGCGCCGCCGCCGAACCTGGTGAAGCATCAATCGTCTCCTCCCTGCCGGCGCATCACCGGCTCTACAGAGAGGACGTCGGGACCCGGTTCAGAGTTGCCCCGGGCCGGTCCAACGTCAGGCGGATTGATGCTCCTGCTACAAGATGAGTGCCGGGGTGCTATCTCTGCTGGAAGGCCGCGTCGAAGGCCACATCGGAGGGCGTAAGGTCCAGCCGGCGAACCAGGGCCAGCGCCTCGGGCGCTCCCTGCTCACGGTTCATGCCGTTGTCTTCCCACTCGATCGAGAGCGGCCCCGTATAGCCGACGGCGTTGAGCGCCCGGAAGACCCGCTCGAACGGCACTCCACCACGCCCCGGCGACACAAAGTCCCAGCCGCGCCGGTGATCGCCGAAGAAGCGGTGGGAACCCAGGATTCCATTGCGCCCATCCAGCGCGCGCACCGACTCCTTCACGTGGGCGTGGTAAATCCGGTCGCTGTAGGCGTAGACGAACGCCACCGGATCGACCATCTGCCAGTAGAGGTGGCTCGGGTCGAAGTTGATCCCGAAGGCGGGGCGGCGTTGCAGCGCCTCCAGCGTGCGCTCCGTGGTCCAGTAGTCGTAGGCGATCTCGCCGGGGTGTACCTCGAGGGCGAACTTCACACCCACCTCGTCGAACACATCGAGGATGGGGTTCCAGCGATCGGCGAACTCCTGATAGCCAGCCTCAATCATCCGGGGTGGCACGGGCGGGAACATCGCCAGCACGTGCCAGATCGGGCTGCCGGTAAAGCCGTTGACGACCCCCACACCGAAGGCGGCTGCGGCGCGGGCGGCATTCTTCATATCCTCTGCGGCCCGCTGCCGCACGCCCTCGGGGCTCCCATCGCCCCAGATGCGCGGTGGCAGAATGCCCTTGTGACGCTCATCGATGATCGCATCGGCAACCGCCTGGCCCACCAGGTGGTTGCTGATCGCGACACACTGCAACCCGTGCCGTTCAAGCAGGTCCCGCTTGCGCCGCACGTAGCCGTCGTCTTCCAGGGCCTTGTCGATCTCGAAGTGATCGCCCCAGCAGGCGAGTTCCAGCCCATCGAACCCCCAGCCCTTCGCCTTTGCGGCGAGCGTCTCCAGCGGCAGATCGGCCCACTGGCCGGTGAAGAGAGTGACGGGACGTGCCATTATGCCTCCGCTCGTGTTTCTCCGGTTCCTGGCGCTTACACTAATACTCCGGCTCTACCCACTGCTTGCTACCGGCAGACCGCTCTACCGCGTCGAGCACGGCCTGGCAGCGCAGTCCGTCCTCGAAGGTGGCGGCTGGGCTACTGCCTGCCGCAATGCCGTTGAGCAAGTCATAGACGCCATGGGTGAAGGTGTGCTCCCAGCCGATAATATGGCCTGCAGGCCACCATGCGCTCCAGTAGGGGTGGACAGCGCCATTGGAGACGAGCACAGTCCGGAAGCCGGCCACATCGGGCTGATCGTCCTCCAGCAGCACCTCGAGCTCGTTCATGCGCTCAAGGTTAAAGCGCAAGCTCCCCTTGCTCCCATTGATCTCAAAGCTGTTGTAGTTTGCGCGGCCCTTGGCGAAGCGGGTCACCTCAAAGCTGCCCACGGCGCCGCTAGCGAAGCGGGCCAGGAAGAGCGCCGCGTCATCAACCGTCACCTCGCCCATCCCCTCGCCGGCTGTAGCGCCCAGGGCGCTATCGCTGCTGGCCTCCAGGGGTCGCCGCTTGATAAACGTCTCGGTCAGACCCGTCACCGCCGTGATCTCCCCTACCAGCATGCGCGCCAGATCGACGATATGGGCCCCGAGGTCGCCCAGGGTGCCGGAGCCCGCCTGATCCTTCTGAAGCCGCCAGACGAGCGGGAAGTTGGGGTCCATGATCCAGTCTTGCAGGTAGACCGCGCGCCAGTGGTAGATCGTGCCGAGCCGGCCGTCCGCGATCAGGCGCTGTGCGAGCTGCACGGCGGGCACACGCCGGTAGTTGAAGTTAACCATCCCCACGACACCGGCTCGCTGCACGGCCTCCACCATCTGCCGGGCCTCGGGCAGCGTGTTGGCCAGCGGCTTCTCGCAGAAGATGTGCTTCCCGTGCTCGGCGGCGGCCAGAGCGATCGGGGCGTGGCTATCGCCGGGGGTGGAGATATCCACCAGGCCAATCGCCTCGTTCGCCACGAGCCGGTGCCAGTCGGTCTCCACATTGGCCCAGCCGAACTGATCGGCGGCCGCGCGGACACCGGCCTCGTCGCGCCCACAGAGCGTGTGCAGCACCGGGCGCAGCGCTACATCGGGGAAGAAGTGAGCCACCTGGCGGTAGGCGTTCGAGTGGGCCTTGCCCATGAACTTGTAGCCGACGAGCCCGACATTGATCGTCGCTGCCATGTGCGTCCCTTGATACCATCGACACGTGACCAGTGCCGGCCATGGTACCACATTGTGTCAGGTGCTCTGCCAGCCCGGGCGCTGGGTTCCCCCGTGCGTGGGAACGACACATCGGCGCATTTGTGTCACGCCCGCGCAGGCGGGCGTCCAGGGAGGGACGCCGGCGAGCCCCGCATGCGCCGGGTTCCCGCGAAAGCGGGAACGACACCCCTGGCGCGTTTGTGTCACGCCCGCCTGCGCGGGCGTCCAGGGAGGGACGCCGGCGAGCCTCGCGGGCCCCTGCGCCCCCCGCGCGAGCAGGCCCGTCCCACGCACATGCGGGGGGGCCTGCCCGGACGATCCGGGAGCGGTGTGGCGCGCGGTGGCGCCCCCTACTCCACCGTCACGCTCTTGGCCAGGTTACGCGGCTGATCCACATCGCAGCCCCGGCGCAGCGCCACATCATAGGCCAGGATTTGCAACGGGATCACGCTCAGGACCGGCTGCAGCAGCGGCAGCGTGTCCGGCACATCGATCAGGTGGCTGGCCTTGGCGGCCAGCTCCGTATCACCCACGTTGCCTACGGCGATCACCTGGCCGTGCCGCGCCCGTACCTGCTCGATGTTGCTCAGCATCTTGGGAAAAATCCCGTCACGGGGGGCGATGCACACCACCGGCATATCCTCGTCGATCAGCGCGATCGGCCCGTGTTTCATCTCGCCGGCCGGGTAGCCCTCGGCGTGGATGTAGCTGATCTCCTTGAGCTTGAGAGCGCCCTCCAGCGCGACCGGGTAGCTCACCTGGCGGCCAAGAAAGAGTGCATCGCTCGCCCGGTGGTAGCGCTCAGCCAGCTCGGCGCACACTGGTAGCGCCCGCTCGATCGCCTCCGCAGCCTTGCCCGGCAGCTCAACCAGTGCCTGCAAATGTGCGCGGATCTGCGCGGGGCCGAGGGTCCTGCGGGCCTGCCCCAACCGCAACGCGAAGAGGTAGGCCGCCGCCAGCATCGAGGTAAACGCCTTCGTCGAGGCCACCCCGATCTCTGGCCCCGCGTGCAAGTAGAGCGCGCCACCATCGGCCAGGCGCGCCGCCTGGCTGCCAATCGCGTTGACAATCGCCACGCTCGGCACGCCTTGCGCCCGTGCCTCCTCCATCGCTGCCAGGGTGTCCACCGTCTCGCCGCTCTGCGTGATCGCCACGAGCAGCGCATCGTCGCCGAGCACCGGCTCACGATAGCGGAACTCGCTGGCATAGTCCACCTCAACCTGCACCCGCGCTAGCCGCTCGATCATATATTTGGCCACGAGCCCGGCGTGCCAGGCAGTGCCGCAGGCTGTCACGTAGATCCGCCGCACCCGTCGCAGTGCTTCATCATCGAGGCGCAGGTCGTCTAGATGCACCCGGCCAGCCTCCTGATCGATCCGGCCTCGCAGCACATCCATCAGCGCGCGCGGTTGTTCATGGATCTCCTTCTGCATAAAGTGCTTGTAGTCGCCGCGAGCCGCCGCCACCGGATCCCACGGCACAGCCACCGGTCGGCGCTCCACCGGTGTTCCTGCCAGGGTGCTGATCGTTACGCCCTCCCGGGTGATCACGGCAAGCTCCCGGTCCTCCAGGAAGATCAAGTCGCGAGTGTAGTCGAGGATCGCTGGCACATCAGAGGCCACAAAGCTCTCGCCCTGGGCCAGGCCTAGCACCACGCCGCCGGCGTTGCCCAGGCGAGCGGCCAGAATCCGATCGGGCTCGGCGGCGCACAGCGCCACCACGGCGTTGCCGCCCCGCAACTCGGCGAGCGCCCGCCGCAGCGCGGGCTCCAGGGCGCCTTCCTCACGGTAGTAATGCCCCACCAGCTGGGCGATTACTTCTGTGTCGGTTTGAGAGTGGAACTGGTAACCCAGCTCCAGCAAGCGCGCCTTCAGCTCCAGGTAGTTCTCCACGATCCCGTTCTGGATCACCACGATCTGGCCACTCGTGTCGCGGTGCGGATGGGCGTTCTCCTCGGTGACGTTGCCGTGTGTGGCCCAGCGAGTGTGGCCCATCCCGACATGGCCCGTCACCGGCTCACGACTGAGCCGCGCTACCAGGTTGCTCAGCTTGCCCACGCTCCTCCGCAACTGCAGGCCCGCCGCCGGCTCGAAGATCGCGATCCCCGCCGAGTCATAGCCCCGGTACTCCAACCGCTGTAGTCCCCCAACCACCACCTCCGCCGCCTCGCGTGGACCGATGTATCCCACAATGCCGCACATGGTGCGTTTCCTTTCGATGATAGATCAGCGCTTGCAGCACGCGTCAGCCACCCGGCCACGCGCCACATGCCGCAGCACTGCTCTGCGCCAGGAGTGGCGCAGGCTATGATACGCAGCGGAGCTGAGACGCCCGGGACGAGCGCCCACCGCACGTTCGGTCGGAGTGGGGAAAGAAAAGGGGGGTTGGGCTACCGCGAGCGGCCTTGTCCTCGCCCGTCACCGGGAGGCGTTGCGCCCTCGCTCACAGGCGGCACCCGCGCCTGGGAGGCTTCCGCTGATCTGTCGATGTTCCGGCTGGCGAGCGCCGCTTGCCAGCCGTTAGCCCCACGTCGCCGTGGAGAACCTCCGCCTCGTCAGCTCCGCAGCTGCGGAGCCCGTGCGCTTCATGACCGATGCTCTGCTGACTCTGCCTCCTGGCCACCTTCCCCCGGCAGCCCTCTACCTATGCCAGACTGTAAGTATACACGATCCCTGGCAGGCGCGGGAGCACAAGGGGGCAGGGGACAGGACCACCCGGCCCGCCAACCCACCCCCGCGCAAGCGGGGGTGGGCGTCCACAGCGCGGCCCGCGCTGGGCCCTACCGGTGCCTTCAGATCACCAGCCCGAGCACCAGGAACACCACGATCGTCACCCCCAGAATCGCCCACGCGGCGATCGCGGCGGCCCGCCGGCGCCCTGCCGGGGTAGCAGGGGCTCCAGCCACCACGTAGTTCCCCAGCATCACACTGATGATCGTAAAGGCGATCAGGGCCAGAAAGGGGATCTTCACAAAGGCGAGCGCGCCCGTTAGATTAATATAGTCGATGCTGCACGGCACGCCGCCCTGACAGGGTGAGGGTGGGATCACCTTCAGCACCTCGAGGTAATGGTAGAGCGACACCGCCATGCCAGCTAGCGAGAGCGGGAGCACGTACCAGTGCAGACCCCGGTCGTCCCGAAGGATGCCCACCGTGAGGATCACCGTGAGCGGGTACATCAGGATGCGCTGAAACCAGCACAGCTCGCAGGGCACCCAGCCGAGCGCCTCACTAAAGAACAGACTACCGCAGGTGGCGATGATCGCGGCCAGTAGCGCCACATGCCGTGTCGCCGCCGTAACCGGGTCGATCCGCTTCTCTACCTGCGCCCGCGATACCGTCGCACCCTTCGCCGCCTGTGCCATGCGCTGCCCCCGGATCGTCAGGACGTCCTCCGCCATCGCCGGCATTGTACCACCGCGCCGGGCACGAACGCGACGCACGCGAAGGACGTGCTGGAGCTCCGCCGGGCAGCTGGAACTTCGCCAGGACACACCCTCGCATGGACGCCGCGTCCTGCCTCTCTCCGGTCGGATCGCCGCCCGTGCCTGTGAGTTGCACCGATGCGCTATCATAGGCCGATGCAGGATCAGCACGACGCCCACCCTGAGCCCGCAACCTGGAGCAACGCCCACGCTCACTTTCTGGCTGAAGCGGGTGCCGTGCTCGCTGCCCCCCTCGACGACGAGCAGTTGCTCACCAACCTCGCCCACCTGGCCGTGCCCTTCCTCGCCGACTGGTGCGCCGTCGCCCTCGCTAACGCCGACGGTCACCTCCGCCGCGTGGCGCTCGTCTGTGCTGATCCGGCCGATGAGCCGGTTGCCGAGGCGATGCGGCGCTTCCCGCTACGCCCCAACCTGAGCAACGTCTACAGCCAGGCCTACGCCGATGGGCAGAGCGAACTGCTCGAAGATCTGACCCCTGAGTTCTTCGACCGTGCCATCGCCGACGAGCCCTACCGCGCGCTGATCAAACGAATCGCCCCCCGCTCGATCCTCACCGTCCCTCTTATCGTCCGGGGCGCGCCGCGTGGAGCGATCACTTTTATGCTCGCCGCCTCTGGCCGCCGCCATACGCCCGAGAGCTGCCGCCTCGCCGAGGAACTCGTGCGCCGCGCCGCCATTGCCGTCGAGAATGCACAGCTCTACCGTGGTGTGCGGCGCCGGGTGGCCGAGCTGGCAACGATGCAGCGCGTTGCCCGTGCCGCCGTCTCGGCGCTGCGTCTCGACCAGC
Source organism: Chloroflexi bacterium OHK40 (assembly GCA_004367505.1). GTDB lineage: Bacteria > Chloroflexota > Chloroflexia > Chloroflexales > Chloroflexaceae > OHK40. Next base: position 58,585 of record SFCB01000260.1, read on the forward strand.
TCTGTCAGACAGTTGTTGAGCAGATCCACCAGGCCTTCGGCTACCAACTCGTCAGTATCTATCTGCGCGAGGGCGATGCTCTGCACCTCCAGGCCTATGTGGGCTACGATGCGGTGCTCCGTGAGATCCGCCTCGACCAGGGGGTGAGCGGGCGGGTGGTCCGCACCGGCAAGCCCGCCTTCGTCCGCGACGCCCGGACCGACCCCGACTTTATCGCGGTGATGCCGGGGATCAACCAGGGCATTATTATTCCCCTGCACTACGCCGGCAGTCCCGTTCTCGGCACGATCAGTGTTGAGTCGACGGGTGAGCCAGCGTTGGACGAGGGCGATCTGGCGATCCTCAAGCTGCTCGCCGACCAGATCAGTGTGGCGGTGGTCAATGCCCGCCTCTTCGCCCGCGTCGAGGAGTCCGCTACCCGCTTCCGTTCACTCGTCGAGACGGCTGGCAGCGTGATCTTCTGCCTCGACCCCGCTCTCCGCATCACTGAGTTCAACCGTGAGGCCGAGCGCGTCTTCGGCGCTTCACGCGCCCAGGTGCTCGGCTCCCACTACCTTGAGCGCTTCGTCGACCTGCACGAGCGCGCCATCCTCGGCGATCTCGCCCATCGCGCCCTCAGCGGCGAGACGTTAGCGCCCTTCGAGTGGTCGGTGCGCATGGCCACCGGTGAAGAGCGGAGCTTCGTCTGGACGGTCTCGTGCCGCCGGGATGCGACGGGCCGCCCGGCCGAGCTCTTCATTGTCGGGCAGGATGTCACCCGGCTCCGCCAGGCTGAGGAGGCGCGTCTGGCGCTGGAACGCAAGATGTTTGAGGCGCAGCGCCTGGAGAGCCTCGGGGTGCTCGCTGGTGGGATCGCCCACGACTTTAACAACATGCTCGCCGCTATCCTTGGCAATGCCAGCCTGCTCCTGCTCGATCTCCCCCCCGATAGCGAGGCCGCCCACGCTGCCCGCCAGATCGAGCTTGTGACCCAGCGCGCCGCCGACCTGGTGGGCCAGATGCTTGCCTACGCCGGGCGCGGCCGCTTCAATATCCAGCCGCTCGACCTCAACGAGCTTGTCGCGGAGATGATCGTGCTCCTGCGCGTCTCCGTCGCCAAGGGTGCCGTGCTGGTGCAACACCTTACCACCCAACTCCCCGCGATCGAGGCCGACGCCGCACAGGTGCGCCAGGTCGTGATGAACCTGATCGTCAATGCCTCCGAGGCGCTTGATCCCACCGGCGGCACGGTTACCATCACCACGAGCGTCCGGGAGATCGATGCCCATACGTCCCGCCAGAGCTTCGTAACCCCGGATCTCGCCCCTGGACTGTACGTCTGCCTCACGGTCGAGGATAACGGTATCGGCATGAGTGAGGCTACCATAGCGCGCATCTTCGACCCCTTCTTCACGACCAAGTTTACCGGGCGGGGCCTCGGGCTCGCCGCCGTGCTCGGGATCGTTCGCGCCCACCGGGGCGCCCTGGCGGTGAGCAGCGCGCTCGGGCGCGGCACTACCTTTACCGTGCTCTTCCCGGCCAGTGGCGTCTCCCTTGATCCCCAGAACACCCCTCTCGCGCCCGCCCTCGTGCCGAGGCCCGGCATCACCAGGCCCCTGGTGCTCGTGATCGATGATGAGGACGATGTGCGGCGCATGGTGGTGCGACTCCTCGAACGGGGCGGCTACACGGCCCTTGGGGCCGCTGATGGCGAGAGCGCCCTGGCGCTCTGCCGTGGCCTCCAGCAGCCGATCGCCGCCGTGCTGCTCGACCTCACCATGCCCCACCTGGGCGGCGAAGAGGTTCTCCGCGCCCTTCAGCAGCTCCGGCCTGGCCTGCCGGTTGTGCTCATGAGCGGCTATACGACCGACGAAATGCGCCTGCGTAGTGGCGTCGGGTCGGCTGCCGCGTTCGTCCATAAGCCCTTCGCCGCCGGTGAGTTGCTCGAAGTGCTCGCCCGGGTGATCGCCGCTGCGGCGCGCTCCTGATCCTGGTATACTTGTCTTGTCCAATATCATGGGCCACGGAACGGCCCGCCCCCCGGCATCTCCCTTCGCACTGGCACCCTGTGTCCCGTTGCAGGCCCCCGAACAATAGCTTCCGTTCCCCGATCCGCTTGAAAGCAGGAGACCGATATGAGTGCCCCCTTTCTGGCCGAAGCTGAGGCCATGCGCGACGAGCTTGTGGCCATCCGCCGCGATCTGCATATGCACCCCGAGCTTGGCTTTCAGGAGGTCCGTACCGCGCGGATCGTCGCCGAGAAACTCGGCGCTCTCGGCTACGAAGTGCAGACCGGCGTCGGCAAGACCGGTGTCGTCGGCCTGCTGCAGGGCGGTCAGCCTGGCGAGCGGACGGTGCTCTTGCGCTTTGATATGGATGCCTTGCCCATCCAGGAGGAGAGCGAGACGCCCTACCGCTCGCAGACGCCCGGGGTGATGCACGCGTGCGGCCATGATGCTCATGTGGCCGTCGGGATCGGCGTGGCGACACTCCTGGCCAGGCACCGCGAGCGCATCCCCGGTATCGTCAAACTCATGTTTCAGCCCGCCGAGGAGGGCCTGGGCGGAGCCCTGGCCATGATCGAGGATGGCGTGCTCGATGCCCCCCGCCCCGATGTCGCCCTGGGCCTGCACGTCTCCTCCAACCACGATCTGGGGAGTGCCGTAGTGCGCAGTGGTGCGATGATGGCCGCCTCCGACGGCTTCCGGCTCGTGGTGCACGGACACGGGGGCCACGGCGCCCACCCCGACCAGACGGTCGACGCAGTGCTGGTGGCCGCCCACATCGTGGTGGCCCTCCAGACGATCGTCGCCCGCAATGTCAATCCCGAGGAAACGGCGGTCGTTACCGTTGGCGCGCTCCACGCCGGGGAGGCAGGCAACGTGATCGCCCAGACCGCTGAGCTCCGGGGGACGATCCGCAGCTTCAGCCCGGAGGTGCGCGAGCTCCTCCACCGGCGGGTGCGCGAGGTCGCCGAGGGTGTGGCGACGACCCTCGGGGCGCGCGCAGAGGTGGCCCTGCGCATCGGCGTCGATGCCACCGTGAACGCCGAGCGGCCCACTGCGGTGATGCACGCGGCCGCCGCCGCAGTGCTCGGCGAAGATCGGATCAATACGAGCTACCGGACTACCGGCGGCGAGGATTTCTCGGCGGTGCTTGCCCGGGTGCCGGGCAACTTCTTCTTCCTCGGCGCTCGCAGCGATGAGCGCACGAGTTTCCCGCATCACAACCCGCGCTTCGATATCGACGAGGCCTGCCTGCCCACCGGGGTCGCCATTCTCTGTGATGCCGCCCTGCGCTGCCTACATGGGGCGCACGAATAGTGGCATGGCTCTTGCTGACGCTGGCATCAGCAAGGGCGCCAACGTCAGCAAAACGTCATTGACACTGCCCGTAGCCGTCGTTATAGTTGCTGGAGCAATAGAAATCCTCATCTCTGCTCACGGCGCTTCAGGAGGTCCTGGTGTCGGTCGACCACTCCACCCCCCTCGGCTCGCCCGCCGGTCACGCAAGCAACGACCCCCACAGGATGTCGACGGTCCCCGGTGCCGCCGAATGGCCCGCCGCGCGGCGCCGCGATGAGCGCGGCCAGCCGAGTCCGCCCAGCACGCGGGCTCCCCGTAGCCGCACGCGCTGGCTCTGGATGGTGCTCACCGGCCTGCTCCTGACGCTGGTGATCGGTGTGAGCACGGCACTCTACGCCTTTGACCGGGCCTACGCCGGGAAGATCTACCCCAATGTCACGATTCGCGGCGTCGCCGTCGGCGAGCTTACGCCTGAAGGGGCCCGCGCCGCGCTGCAGGAACGCTTCGCGCCCTTTCTCGCCCAGCCAGTCACGCTAACGTACGGCGATCGTAGCTGGACGCCGACCCTCGCGGAGCTCGGCGTGCGCCTGCAGATCGACGAGGCGGTAACCAGCGCCTACCGCGCTGGTCGGGGCGGTGGGCTCTTTGAGAATGCCCGCCAGGTCTACGCTGTCTACCGCAACGGCCTTGAGTTGCCCCTCCACCTGACGGTGGATCAGCAGGCCATGCAGGCCTACCTGATGGCCCGTGTGGCCGAGGTCGAGCGGCCCGCCGTTGACGCGCGGTTGGAGCTTGATGGGACGCTGATCTCGACCGCGCCGGCCGCTATCGGCCAGCAGGTGCTGGTCGGCGATACGCTCCAGGAGATCACCGCCGCCATCCAGGAACTTGCCCCGCAGACGGTCGTGCTGCGCACGCGTGAGCTGCTGCCCCGCCTCGACGATGCTGCGGTGCGTGAGGCTCAGGCGGCGATCAGTCGCATCCTCGCGGGCCCCATCACGATCGACATCCCCGGCGCTGAGGAGCCATTCGTCTGGTCGCTTGAGGATCTGGCGCGGCTGGTGCGCGTTGAGCGTGTGGCGAACCCGGAGGGCGACCGGCTCCAGGTGACACTGGACGAGGATCAGATCCGCGCTAAGCTCACCGCTCTCGGCGACGCAACTGCCGTGATGGGCGACCTCCCCCGCGTCGACTGGAATGGCGGCGACCTGCGGATCTTTCAGGAGGGTACGCCCGGCCGGCGCATCGATGAGGCGCAGGCCTTCGAGCAGGTCCTTGAGGCGCTGGCCGCCCCCGCCGGTGCGCGCCAGCTCTCGTTCCGGATGGTCGCGGTGCCGCCGGCTGTCACGGCGGCTAATCTCGATCAGCTCGGGATTACCGAGCTCCTCTCAGTGGGCCGCAGCGACTTCAGCGGGTCGGCCGCCTACCGCGTTACGAACATTCAGGCAGGGATGCGGCTGCTCCACGGCATCCTGCTGGCACCGGGTGAGGAGTTCTCGTTCAATGACTCGATCGGCTCGATCGATGCCTCGAATGGCTTTGTCGAAGGCTACGCGATCGTGCAGAATCGCACCCAGTTGGAGTGGGGCGGCGGCATCTGCCAGGACTCGACCACGATGTTCCGAGCGGCCTTCTGGGCCGGTCTGCCGATCACCGAACGCTGGGGCCACTCCTTCTATATTAGCTGGTACGACAAGTACGCCTTCGCTGAGTACGGCAACGGCCCGGGCATGGACGCGACGATCTATACCGGGGCGCTCGATCTCAAGTTTCTCAATGATACCGGTAACTGGCTCCTGATTCAGACCTTCGTTGATCGCAGCCAGGCCCTTGCCGAGGTGCGCATCTACGGCACCAGCGATGGTCGCAAGGTCTCGCTCATTGGCCCGGAGATCACCAACCGCGTGCCAGCCCCGTCCGAGCCAGTCTATGTCGCCGAGCCGTCGCGCCCGCGTGGCAGCATCCGCCAGAGCGATACGGCCCGTGGCGGTATGACAATCAGCTTCACCCGTGTGGTCGAGCGTGATGGCCAGGTGATCGAGCGGCGTGCCTTCGAGACCAAATTCAAGCCCTGGCCCAACATCTTCGAGGTGAACCCGGCCGATCTCGGCCCGGACGGCAAACCCCTGCCCCAGGAAACACCCACGCCCGATCCGGCGATTATCCCCACCCC
>SFCB01000197.1 GCA_004367505.1 Chloroflexi bacterium OHK40
AGCCGTCCAAGCAGAGTATCCGGGTCAAACGGCAGAAAGCTGGCTGGAACGAGGAATTCTTAGCCAAGCTCCTCGTCGGATAATATGCGATGGCCCTGCGAGCGGAGCGAAGTCGAAATCGGAAGCGGCTTGGTGAGGCCACAGAACTCCTGCCAGCCCTCAAGGCGGTTGTTCGTGACCCCACAACAGGGCAACTCCATCCGACCCACGCCGGCATTCTGATGTTTGGTCTCGATCCCCAACTGCCGCTGCCACAGAGCGAGGTGGTGTGCATCAAGTACGCCGACCCGCTTGGCGTACGGCGCTATATCGACCGCAAGAACTGTCGCGGCACGTTGCCCGAACTCATCGATCAGGCGAGTCGCTTTATCGCTCAGTACACGCGAGTTGGCGCAACAATTCGTGGCTTCTACCGCGAGGACGAGCCGGAGTATCCGCACGAGGCGCTCCGTGAGGCGGTCGTCAATGCCGTTGTCCACCGTGACTACAGCCGGAGCGGCGAGACCGTGCGCGTGTTTATGTTTCCCGACCGTGTCGAAGTCAGAAGTCCTGGCGGCCTCCCGCCAGAGGTAACCATCGAGGACGTGCTCAAGATGCGCGCCTCGTCGGTGCCGCGCAATGAGGTGCTGGCTGGTTTTCTCCGTGACATCCCGGGGTACATGGAACGGGTTGGCTCGGGCATCCGCTTTATGTTTACCGAGATGCGCGAGATGGGATTACCCGACCCAGAGTTCAGCGACCATATTGACTTTATGGTCACCTTCCGCAATGGACAGGTTGTTGAGGACTCCTCCGACTTGAACCCGCGTCAGGTGATCGGTTTGCAAATCGCGCGGGAACGTGGGAGCATTTCGACACCGGAATACTGTGCAGCAACTGGTGCGGCCGACCGGATGGGGCTACGAGACCTTCAGGACTTGGCGGCGAAGGGACTGCTAAGTGCACTCGGCAAAAAGAAAGGCTTGCGGTTCTTTCTGCCGTGACTCACCATAAGGAATCGACATGGATAATCGACATGCATGTCGATTATCCATGTCGATTATCATCGCTCCGGCGCTCAACTCGGCGATGGCCGTGAGCACAATTTGGAATGATGTGAGCGCCGTCAGTAATCGCCACCGTGGCGGTATTATGGCGGTTATGGCGATTATTGGAGGCCTGGCTCGGCACCAGCTCGTTGTGTGCAACGCGAGGCACGATGCCTGCAACGAGAGCCAGGAGGGGAGAGCGCTGATGCTCCAACGGCTTACAGTCCGCACGACGGCCCAGGAATGTCTGGTCGACATCACCGCCGAGGTGCGGGGCGCGGTCCAGACGACCGGGATTACGGAGGGTACGGCACTACTCTATGTGCCCCACACGACCTGTGGGATCACGATCCAGGAGAACGCCGACCCCGGCGTGCAACACGATATGCTCCTCGTGCTGCGGCGGATCTACCCCCGCGTCGACCCGGCCTACCGCTACATCGAGGACAACTCGGCCTCGCACCTCCAGGCCAGCACCATGGGTTTCTCGCACTTCGTCTTTGTCAGCGGCGGGCGCCTCGTGCTCGGCCGCTGGCAGGCGATCTACCTTGCCGAGTTCGATGGGCCGCGCACCCGCGAGGTGCTCGTCAAGGTGTTGTCGGACGTACAATAGGGGCAGAACGACATGGGGGAAGGAGCTGCGGAGCCAAACCGTGTCGATGCGTGATGGAGAACTACTGGAGCCAGGCCAGGTCGCCCTGCTCGGCGTGCCCTGGGACGCCCACTCGTCGTTCCTGCGCGGGCCCGCACTGGCACCCCGTCAGATCCGCGCCGCCCTCCAGAGTGGCGCGATGAACCTGTGCGCCGAGAACGGCCTGGACCTCAGCAGCGATAACCGCTGGCGCGACCTGGGCGACCTCACCATTCCCGCCGGCGACGAAGCGGCCCTTACCACAATCACGGGCGCTATCGCGTCAGTGCTGGAGCGAGGTGCTCGCGTCTTCGCCCTCGGCGGCGATCACGCGGTGAGCTTCCCGCTGCTCCGGGCCTACGGCGAGGCTCACCCAGGCCTCACCGTCCTGCACCTCGACGCCCACCCCGACCTTTACGACGAGCTCGACGGCGATCGCCTCTCCCACGCCTGCCCATTCGCGCGAGCGCTGGAGGAGGGGCACATCGCCCGGCTGGTGCAGGTCGGCATCCGCACCCTCAACCTCCACCAGCGCGAGCAGGCCCGGCGTTTCGGCGTGGAGGTGGTGGAGATGCGCGACTGGCGACCTGGAATGGACCTGCGTCTCAGCGGGCCGCTCTATCTCTCGCTCGACCTCGACGCGCTCGACCCCGCGTTCGCCCCCGGTGTCTCGCACCACGAGCCGGGCGGCTTCACTACCCGCGAGGTGCTGGGCATCATCCAGTCGCTGCCCGTACCCCTCAGCGGTGCCGACCTCGTCGAGCTCAACCCGGTCCGCGACCCGAGCGGTATCACTGCTGCCCTCGCGGCCAAGCTCGTGAAGGAGATCATGGCCCAGATGCTCGATGACGGCGCCGCAGCGCGTGCAGCGAGGCCGTGACGGTGGGCCGGACGATCATCCACGTTGACCTCGATCAGTTCTTCTGCGCGTGCGAAGAGCAGCACGACCCCACGCTGAAGGGCACACCCTTCGCGGTGGGCGGCCGCCCGGAGGGGCGCGGTGTGGTGGCGTCGGCCTCCTACGCCGCCCGTACCTTCGGCGTGCGCTCGGCCATGCCGATGGCCCACGCCGTACGTCTCTGCCCCGAGCTGATCGTAGTGCGCCCCAACTTCCCCGCCTACCGTGAGGCATCGCAGCAGGTGATGGAGCGGCTGCACGCGCTCACCGAGCTGGTCGAGCAGATCTCGATCGACGAGGCGTTTCTGGACGTGTCGGCCCTCGGCGAGCCTGGCGAGCAGGTAGCACGACGGCTCCAAGCTACGATCCGCGCCGAGCTCGGCCTCTCGTGCTCGATCGGTGTGGCCGCCAATAAGCTCGTCGCGAAGATCGCGACCGACGTCGGCAAGAGCATGGCCCGCAGCGGGGCGCTCCCGAGTGCGATCTGCGTCGTGCCGCCCGGCGAGGAGGCCGCCTTTCTCGCACCGCTCCCTGCCTCGGCGCTGTGGGGCGTCGGCCCGAAGACCGCCGACAAGCTCGCCGGGATGGGCATCCTTACCATTGGCGACATCGCCGCCTGGCCACTCGAGGATCTTGCCCGGCGCTTCGGGCAGCACGGCGAGGACCTGTCCCGCCGGGCTCGCGGGCAGGACGACCGGCCGATCGTCACCGAGCGAGCGGCCAAGTCGATCTCGCAGGAGACGACCTTCGCCCACGACGTCCGCGACCGGGTGAGGCTGGAGCAGACATTGCGCGCCCAAGCGCAGGAGGTGGCCGCCAAGCTCCAGCGCAAGGGGTTGATGGGTACCTCGGTCAAGCTCAAGATCCGCTGGCCGGACTTCACCACGCCGACCCGCCAACTCACGCTGCCCCAGCCGACCGATGAGGCCGAGGCGATCACCGACGCCGCGCTGAGACTCTTCAACCAGATCTGGCCGGAGCGCCAGCCCGTGCGGCTGATCGGCGTCGGTGTTGGCGGGCTTGGCACCCCGCCGCGCCAGCTCACCCTGTGGGACGCCTCGACGCCCGAGGAGGAGGCGCGGCAGGCCAAGCTGCGCGAGGCGCTGGCCGCAGTGCAGGCACGCTTCGGCGCGGGTGTGGTGCGGCGCGGCAGCGAGCTGGGTGAGGAGCAGGAGTAGCGCGTGCAGCAGAAACCGACGCACACCGTCACTGTTTGGACGGGTGACTAGTGCCATACGATCCAGGTCGCCGACAGCGCCAACCTGCGCCAGATGCTGCTCGATGCGGGTCTATCACCCTATGCCGTCCTGACGCGGCAACTGAACTGTGGCGGCCGCAGGATCTGCGCCACACCTGCGGCGTCTGGCTCGAAGCAGCGGTGCCAGCGCCTGAGAACTGGCACGACCAGCTCGCCGCTGGCTTTGGCTATCCGCGTCTCTCCTGCCAGGTCACCGTCAGGCACAGTGTGGTCGTTCGCCTCGTTACCGACAAGCGTGTCTGGGGCCGGAGCGAGCTGACGCGGCGCTGGACAGACGGGGAAGGACCGTAGTGGCAGCTCCTACCGCTCCGTATCTCGCCCGCGTACGCGCCGCCTACCCTGAGCTGGCAATCAGCTCGGCCAGGGTTGTCGAGACTGAAAGCCAGTTCAACGATGTGCTCGTGGTCAACGAGGAGATCGTCCTGCGCTTCCCGCGGAATAAGGTGGCCGCCTCGGCACTCACTCGCGAGGTCGCTGTGCTTCGCGGGCTTCAGGGGCGCCTGCCGCTCCCCGTCTCCAATCCGACGCTGACAGGCTACGACGCAGCCACAGGCGCGATCGACTGGATGAGCTACGCTCTGCTCCCCGGCGAGCCGCTGTGGAGCGAGGAACTCGACGCCCTGGACAAGGCTGACCGGCGACAGATTGCACTCCAGCTCGCCGGCTTCCTCCACGCCTTCCACACCCTGCCGCCCACCGAGGTTGCGCCCGAGCTTCACGCCCGGGACGAGGGGCAGTTCTGGGCCGGGCTCTTCGCCGCCTTTCGCGCCGAGGTGTTCTCATTTATGCGGCCCGCGGCCCGCGGCGAGGTCGACGCACTTGGCGACGCCATACTGGCCGAGCTGGAGCGCACAACCCCGACCCCTGTGCTTATCCACGGCGACTTCGGCGGCGGCAACATCCTCTACGACCCGGCTACGCTCCGGCTCACCGGCGTGATCGACTTCGGGGGCGTCGCGGTCGGCAACCCGGCGGTGGACATCGCCGCCCTGTCCTGCTACGGCGAGCCCTTCCTCGCCATCGGCGCCCCTGCCTACCCCGGCATCGCCATGCTTCTTCCCCGCGCTCGCCGCTACCGCGCAACCTTCGCGCTTCAGCAAGCCCTTTGGGCGCTTCGCGACGGCGACGAAGCGGCGTTCGAGGACGGCATCAGCGTGTATCGCTAACGCTCCCCACGGTCCCTCGGCGGTCGCGAGTATGAGCGCAAGAACCAGAGTGCGCCTCGTGTGCGGTCGTGCTACCCTCGCCAAAGAACCACGACGACGAGGAGCCGACAATGAGTACGGGACGGACGAGTCAGGTGATGGGGCCGACGGAGTGGGGACTGCTGCTGCTGCTCTCGCTGCTGTGGGGCGGGTCGTTCTTCTTCAGCAAGGTGGCGCTCGCGGAGCTACCGCCCTTCTCTGTCGTCCTTGCTCGTGTCGGCATCGCAGCGGCTGCCCTGAACGCGGCGATCCTGCTCAGCGACCAGCGCATGCCCGCCGACCGGCACCTCTGGGGACGCTTTGCGGTGATGGGGCTGATCAACAACCTCATCCCCTTCAGCCTGATCTTCTATGGCCAGACCCAGATCCCCAGCGGGCTTGCCGCTATCCTCAACGCCACGACACCGCTGTGGACCGTGCTGCTGGCCCACTGGCTCACCCGCGACGAGCGCCTGACGCCAAATCGGCTGGCCGGGGTGCTGATCGGCTTCGTCGGCGTGATCATCCTGCTCGGCCCTGAGCTCCTCGGCGGCCTGGGCGTGCAAGCCCTGGCCCAACTGGCAGTCGTTGGTGCCGCAGTCTCCTACGCGTTTGCGGGGATCTTCGGCAAGGGCTTCCGGGGCATCCCGCCGCTGGTCACGGCCACGGGGCAGGTGACGGCAACTGCGGCGATGATGTTGCCGATCGCCCTGCTCGTGGACCGGACCTGGGCATTGCCGGCGCCCACCCTGGTCACCTGGGGCGCACTGCTCGGCCTGGCCCTGCTGAGCACGGCCCTCGCCTACGGGATCTACTTCCGGCTCCTGGCGACAGCCGGCGCCACCAACCTGCTGCTGGTGACCTTCCTGATCCCGGTGAGTGCTCTGCTCCTGGGCACGCTGATTCTGGACGAGCGCCTCGCCCCTGGCGATTTCGTGGGGATGGCGGCGATTGGCCTGGGACTGACCGCCATTGACGGACGGCTGCTGCGACGCCTCCGCCTGGGGTCTGTTATGCATTGTGAGAGGTAAGCGTGGTAGGTTCACCTCCTTCAGCTTGAACGCGGGGCTGTACGTCTTCTTGGCCATGGTGCTCCTCAGTGTGTGCTAGTGAAACAGTTTACACTGGTCGGGAGCAGCCCCCGTTCGGCCTGGTCCTGTGGAATGGGTGCAGTCCAATGGCTCGTGCATCCGTGACTGCCCTTTCCTGTCTCTTCGGCTCTGCCTTTCGGCGTCGGCGGAACAACCGCAAGATGCGCGCCGCGCTCCGGCTATACTGCCTGGTACGCGACATGCGCGGCAGGCGAGGTTTCCGGTATGGAGGAGCGATGGACACTGCGAGGAAGATCCGCCCGGCCGAATTGGCAGACGTCCCAGCCATCGTCGCGCTGAGCGACGCCCTGTTTCGCGAGGACAGTGGCCAGCGCGACCCGCTGATGAACCACGACTAGGCTCAGCAGCACGGCAGGCAGTACTTTTCGGGCCTGCTCGGCAACCGGGCGCATCTCGTCCTGGTTGCCGAGGATCATGGGGATGTCATCGGCTATCTGGCAGGCGCGACGAGCGAGGCCGGCGCGTTGCGCACGGTCCGCTCTGCCGAGCTGGAGAGTATGTGCGTGGCCACGCCTTGGAGGAGCCGCGGGGTCGGCGAGGCGATCGCCCGGGCATTTCTCCGGTGGGCGCGGGAGCAGGGCGCCGTTTGGGTAACGGTCACTGCCTACGCCGCGAATCACGGCGCGCTGGCCTTCTACGAACGGCTCGGCTTCGTGCCCCACACCGTCACGCTCGGGCAGCGCCTCGTGTGAGCGTAGTTCAGCTTATCGCCGAGGGGATGACGACCAGGCGCGGCGAATGCTCGCAGCGCCCTGCACATTGAGCGAAAGGGAGATCATGCACGCTGACGCCCTGCGCCACTTCTATGGCTATCACTTCGCGGAAAACCGTGCGCTCTGGGAGCGCTACGTCACCCAGCTCACCGCCGAGCAGTTTGCCCAGCCCCTGACCTACTCCCATGGCTCGGTGCGCGACCAGCTGCTCCACCTGATGGACGTGGACGACGTCTGGTTTAGCGAACTGCAGGGCATCGAGCCCCTGGAGCCCGCCTCCGCATCCGAGGGCGACGACCGGCCGCTCCTGCGCGCCCGCTGGGACGCGATCGAGCAGCGCATGCGCGCCTATCTCGCGAATCTGGACGACGAGATGGTGAGCACGAGGCCGATCACGGAGCCTGACGAGGACCGTAACCTGCTTGTCTGGCAGGTGCTGCTGCACGTGGTCAATCACGGCACCGACCATCGCGCCCAGTTGCTCCGCTCGCTCCACGACCTGGGCCTCGAAACCGCCTCGCAGGACTACATCTTCTACGTCTACGAGCATTCGTAGTCGCTGCTACGAAGGGCTGTATGCTGACCATCGATCTCCCAACCGCCCGGCGCTTCATCCTGGGCAAGCAGGGTCTCTGGCCCGGCCGGCGCTGGCGTGGCCCGGCCGGCGTAGCGCAGGCTATGCGCGAGATGGAGTACCTCCAGCTCGACCCGCTGCAAATCATCACACGGAGCCACGACATCGCGTTACACAGCCGCGTCCTCGACTACGGGCCCGGCATGTGGGAGACGCCGACGTATCAGCAGCGCGCCTTCTTCGACTGGGGGGGCTGGCTGGCCGTTCGGCCGATGGACGAGCTGCCGTACTGGCGGGTGCTCATGCGTCGCGAGCGGGATGGGTCGCCAAACCTGGACACGCGCATTCATCGGATGGGCATCGAGCACGCCGACGCAGTCGCCGAGATGCGGGCGCTGCTGCGCGAGGTCGAAGCGGTGAGCAACCGTGACTTCGAGATGGCTACGCGCACACGCACCCAGAGCTACCGCGGCCGCAAGGACAGCGCTCTGGCACTCTACTACCTGTGGCGTATCGGCGAGGTGATGACCCACCACCGCCGCAACTTCGAGCGCGTCTACGCCCTCGCGGAGCGGGTTGCGCCTGCCCATCTTCTGTATGACGGTGACGACGCCGCGGCTGAGCGTCACCTGGTGCTGAAGGAGGTCAGCTTCGCCGGTCTGATGCGCCAGCGGTCAAGTTACGACTCGATCTTCGGCGGCATGCCAAAGGGCGCCGCAACGTCCATCATCGCACGGCTGCTCGCCGAGGGTGAGCTCGTTGCGGTGCACGTCGAGGGCTGGAAAGAGCCGCACCTGGCGCTGGGCGGCGACAGTGTGCTGCTCGACGAGCTAAGCGCGGGGCGCACCCCGGCGGCCTGGACGCCGCTGGAGACCACAACCGTTGAGGAGGCGGTGTTCTTAGCACCGCTCGACCATGTCAGCGCCCGTGGGCGGGCGAAAAAGCTGTTTGACTTCGACTACGTCTGGGAAGTGTACAAGCCCGAGCATCTGCGCCGCTACGGCTACTATGCGCTGCCGGTACTCTGGGGCGAGCAGCTGGTCGCACGCTTCGACAGCAAGCTCGACCGCACGACCAACACCTTCGTCATCCTCGGCCTGTGGCTTGAGCATCCGGCCCTCGGCGACGATGAGGCCTTCGCGCAGGCGTTCGCGCGTGGCCTCGCCCGCTTCGTGATCTTTCTCGGCGCCGATGCGGTGGACGTGACGGCGGTTCGGGAGCCGCTGCTTCGCGGCTATGCATCCAGCGCGGCGAAGCAGCCGTAGGCAGTTGGCCCTGGAACCTGGGCGCCGCTCGGCGCCAGACACTCCAGCGGTGCCGTATAATACCCGGGCAGAGCGAGTGTGAAAGCTGGTGCCGGCAGGAAGCCGGCGCGGCCGGTAGGCGAGCCGCACGTGCTCACTGAGCTCGCGGCACCTGGCAGCAGAGGAGAAACACGTCGTGTCACAGGCCGAACGGCGAGTCGTCTTCGACTTCGCAATCGAGTTCACCAATGGCGGTAGGATTCAGGGGCAGGACTTCCGGCTGGACATCGCCGGCGAGGAGATCGACGACCGGGAGCTCGCCGCCTACCTCGTCGCCGATCTGCGTCTGCTGATGGTCGGCGCTGTGCATATTCTCAACAAGCGCATCATCGTCGAGCCACACAAGCGCACACCGATCGATACGCTGGCGGAGAGGGGGCGTTTCGTCGACCTGAGCCACACGATCACGGACGGGATGCGCACGTACAAAGGGCTCCCGGCGCCGATCATCTGCGACTACCTCAGCCGTGAGGCCTCGCGGGCCTTCTACGAGCCTGGCACCGAGTTCCAGATCGGCAAGCTGGAGCTGGTGACGAACACGGGTACCTACCTCGACTGCCCCTTCCACCGCTACGCCGATGGCGCCGACACCGCCGCAGTGCCCCTCGACGCCCTGGCGGATCTGCCCGCGCTCGTCGTCCGCGCCGACCACCAGCAGGTGACGGCGATCGACGCGCGCTTCTTCCAGAACCGCGAGCTCCGTGGGCGCGCGGTGCTCGTTCATACCGGCTGGAGCGCCTACTTCAACAGCGAGCGCTATTTCGAGGGCCATCCCTTCCTCACCGCCGACGCCGCGTCCTACCTCCGTGATAGTGGGGTGAAGCTGGTCGGCATCGACTCGCACAACATCGACGACACCAGCGGCCGCGCGCGCCCGGTTCACTCGACGCTGCTGGGTGCGGACATCCTGATCGTCGAGCACCTCGCCAACCTCGCGGCCTTGCCCGACGAGGGCTTCAGCTTCAGCGCGGTGCCGCCGAAGATCGCGGGGGTGGGCACCTTTCCGGTGCGGGCATTCGCCAGGCTCCGTTGAGTGATACCGTCCGTGCGACCGCAACAGCAGGAGCGAGGCAATGGACAAGCAGCGCGCCGCTATTTCGTCGATCGATGACTATATCGCGAGCTTCCCCGATGCTGTGCAGCGCCAGCTCCAGGAGCTGCGGGCGACGATCCGAGCCGCCGCTCCCGAGGCCGAGGAGAACGTAGCACCCACGTGATAACGTCGCGCGTACGGCGCCGAGTCGCAGCAGGATGCGACCCCGGTTATAGCGCAGGACCAGGATCGGCAGGAGGTTGAGGAGCACGTTCATACTGCTGACCACAAGCGCCGCCACCCCATCGCCATCTCCGAGCAGCGCCACGGTTACCACGCGGCTGATGTGTCAGCCCTGGTTTCTCGTCGTCAGAGCGCGCAGGATCGCGTCGTAGCTGGTACCAATGGATAGAGCTGTGGGAACTCGGCAAGCTGCGCCATCCAGCGCGCTCATCTGGGCGGCGCGGCTCGTGTTTCCGGGACGTTCATCACGCACTACTCACGCGGTGACCACGATTGGCTCCCTGGCCGTCACCACAATGGTGTGCTCGAAGACCGCTACGCGCTTGCGGTCACGGGTGCGAATTGTCCAGGCGTCGGCGCTGTTCTCAAGCTGGCCAGAGCCCAGCGTGATGTGGGGCTCGATAGCGAGCACGACCCCCTCGGCCAGCGGCATGGTCGCGCGCGGGTCGTCGAAGTTCGGGACGGACCGTGGCGCCTCGTGCATGCGCCGCCCAATGCCGTGGCCGGTGAGCTCGCGGACCACACGACACTGGTGCCGGCGCGCTATCCCCTCCACCGCGCGACCGATCTGCCGAAGCGGCTGTCCGGCGCGGGCGACCTGGATGGCGGCCTGCAAGGCCGCCTCCGCGCAAGTGCAGAGCCGCTGCTGGGCCGGAGTGATTGGGGGCAGCGCGACGGTGATTGCAGCATCGGCATAATAGCCGCTGAGCTCGGCGGCCACGTCAAGGGTCACGAGGTCGCCCGGCGCAAGCAAACGGGCGCCGGGCAGGCCGTGTGCCGCCTCCTCGTTAACGCTGATACAGGTGGCCGCCGGGTAGCCGACCTCGATCATCGGCGCCGAGCGGGCGCCCTCACGCGTGAGATACTCTAGCGCAACAGCGTCTAGCTCCGCCGTCGTGATGCCTGGACGCAGTCGCACCGCCATCGCCGCAATCGTGCCTCTCACCACCCGACCCACTGCCAGAAGCCCATGAAGATCACGCGCTGTCTCGATCGTCATCGAATAGTCCTCTCGTCGTCTGTTCACGCTACCACGCGCAAACCGGCTTCGGCCTGCTCGTACCGTCCGAGGCCCACTGCGGCGTTGCCGAGGACGATCAGGCACAGCGCCAGCGCCCAGTGAGCCCCCGCCTGATCAGTGTTCGCGTATGCCCGCTCTGCGCAGCGCTGTGCGTCCTGGTAGCGCCCCTGAAACCAGGCTGCTTCCCCGGAAACAAGCCACGCAGGCGCGAGATTCCGCGGCTGCCCGAAGGCCTCGGCCCAACGCTCCGCAACGTTGCGCAGGGTAGTATTGAGCAGGCCGAGCCCACGCTCGAGCTCGTCGGCGATTGCCGCACAGGAGAGGGCCTTCGCCCAACCCACGACCAGCTCGATCGCCAGCGGCAACCCGTCCACCAGCCGGCAGATCCGCGCAACGGCGGTGGCGTCAGGGCCGGCGAGCTGGAACCCCGGCCGCACCCACCGTGCTCGATCGACAAACAGGCCGATCGCCGCGCCCGAGGTTTCGCCTGCTTCGTCGATCGCCAGGCCATCTAGCGGGTAGAGCCACTCCTCCTGGCAACACCTCGCGCGATGTCACCAGGATCCACAGCTCCGGCATGCGGGCCAGCAGCGCGGATATGCAGTCGTGGCAGCTATTGTATCCGCACGGTCGCGATTACACTCCCTTCTTCCGACGGATGTTGGAGGAGTGCCGGTAGCATGTGCTCCCGGCCCGAGCGCGTCACTGCCGGAGGGCAGGCACCGTGCGGCGCATCGCCACGTGGACTGCTGGCAACAAGAGCGCCACCTCGCTCACGTTCTACCAGAAGTCAAGCAGGGTGAGCAGCGAACCGCCTGGCGCGGCCTGCCGCTGGCTTTGAAAACGCCCGAACTCCCTCCGGCACGCGCCTTCGCTCTCACCGCCTGTTTGCCGGCCGCGCCGTAGCGGTTGACCGGCGAAGATAGGCGATGGCGGACCAGGCTATCAGAAAGAGCGCGGAGGCAACCAGCACGGCCACGGCTCACTGTGGCTCGTCGCTCGGGTCTGATCGATGCTACCAACAGCGTGGCCTGGCACTATAATGGGGCAATGGCTCTCCCGCTGCTCGCCACAAAGCTGTACCGCCCGCCGCCCCATCCGAAGGGCATCCTGCGGCCCCATCTGATTGCGCGGCTCAACGCCGGGCTGCACCGCAACCTGACCCTGCTTGCCGCCCCGGCCGGCTCTGGCAAGACAACGTTGCTCAGCCAGTGGCTGGACGGTTGCGCGCGCCCGGTCGCCTGGCTGACGCTCGACGCGAGCGATCACGAGCCCGCGCGCTTTCTGGCCTACCTTGTCGCCGCGCTCCAAACCGTTGTGCCGGGGTTTGGGACGGGGCTGATGGCTGCGCTGCTTGCGCCACAGGCGCCAACGCCTGCCGCAGCAGTGACGGATCTGATCAATGCACTCGCGACGCTCGCGCAGCCGCTCGTGCTCGTCCTCGACGATTACCATCTGGTCAATGCAGCGCCGGTTGATGCGGCCCTCAGCCTGCTGCTGGCTCACCAGCCGCCCCAGCTCCACCTGGTGATCGCCACCCGCGAGGATCCACCGCTGCCCCTGGCCCGCCTGCGCGCCCGTGATCAGCTGACGGAGCTGCGCATCTCCGAGTTGCGCTTCAGCCACACCGAGGCGGACGCGCTGCTCAGCCAGACTGAAGGTCTGAGTCTGTCGGCGGATGCTGTCGCTGCCCTCGCACGCCGCACCGAAGGCTGGGCCGCCGGTCTCCACCTGGCGGCGCTTTCCCTGCGAGGCCATCAGGACGCAGCCGGCTTCGTACACTCCTTCTCCGGCAGTCAGCGCTTTGTGCTCGACTATCTGCTCGAAGAAGTGCTCCATCAGCAGCCCACGCAGCTCCAGCAGTTCCTGCTGCGTACGTCCGTGCTTGACCGGATCTGTGGCCCGCTGTGTGACGCGGTCCTCGCCATGCCCGCCGGCACCGGGCAGGCGACCCTTGAAGCGATCGAACGCGCCAATCTGTTTCTCGTTCCACTGGACGACAAGCGGCGCTGGTATCGCTACCACCATCTGTTTGGCGAACTGCTGCGGCAGCGCCTCCCGCAGGATGTGGCCATGGACGCGGGTGCGATCGCCACGCTCCACCTCCGGGCGAGTGGCTGGTATGAGGCCCAGGGGCTGATGCTTGAGGCGCTGCACCATGCCGCTGCGGCCGCCGACCCCGCTCGGGTCGCCGCGTTAGCCGAGCGCGCCTGGGCGCAGATGGACAGCAGCTTTCAGGCGGCCGCATGGTGCCGCTGGGTGGGCCAGCTCTCGGAGGAGGTGCTGCGCGTCAGGCCGGTGCTGTGCACCCAGTACGCCTGGGCGCTGATGGATACCGGCCAGACCGAGGCGAGCGAGGCATGGTTGCGCCAGGCCGAGCGCTGGTTGTCCGCTGCGGACAGCGCGGAGTCTGCGTCGCACGACGAGATGGCCTCGATGGTGGTGGTCGCCAGCGAGCTGTTGCCCGGCTTGGCGGCGCGGATCGCCGCCGCCCGCGCCTACCTGGCTCAGAGCCACGGCGATTTCGTCGCGGCCCAGCAGTATGCCGCCACCGCGCGGGACCTCAGTGCTGAGACGGAGCCGCTGCTGCACGCCCAGGCGACCGTGCTGGCGGGGGTGAGCCAGTGGGCTACGGGCGACCTTGAGGCAGCCTACAGCGCCTTTGCCGCATGGGTTGAGTACACGCGTGAGGCCGGTAACCTTGCGTTCGCTCTGGCCAGTGGCTTCTATCTGGCGGAGATCCGGCTTGCCCAGGGCCAGCTGCGCGAGGCGGCCCGTCTCTACCGGCAGTTCCTCACCCTGGTACCGGCCGATCACGAAGCCCTCAGGATGGCGGCCCCACACCTGCACCTTGGTCTGGCCGTGATTGCCCATGAGCAGGGCGATGCCCAGGCCGCCACGTTACACCTGCGCACCAGCAAGGAGCAGGGCGAGCAGGCCGCCTTGATCGACTGGCCCTTTCGCTGGCGTCTGGCCCAGGCCCGGATCGAAGAGTCCTCCGGCAACTGGGAGGCTGCCCTTGATCTGTTGGATGCGGCCGAGCGGCGCTATCTCCCCAACCCCGTCCCCGACCTGCGCCCCGTCGCGGCGCTCAAGGCGCGGGTGTACCTGCGGCAGGGCAATCTCCTCGCCGCAACGGCATGGGTCGCGGCGTGCGGCGTTAGCGCCACGGACGCCCTGAGCTATCGGCGTGAGTTTGAGCATCTGACCCTCGCGCGGGTGCTGTTAGCGAAGCTGACGTGCAGCGTTATCGCTCGCTCGGGTCGCGAGCACGTCGCCAGCGAGCAGCACGACCTGCTCGATCTCCTCACCCGGCTGCTTGCGGCAGCGGAGGCTGGCGGCAGGATCGGTAGCCAGATCGAGATCCTGCTGCTCCAGAGCCTCGCCCACGAGGCCCTGGGCGATAGTGGGCAGGCCCGCATCCCGCTGCAGCGTGCGCTGGCTCTGGCCGAGCCGGAGGGGTACGTCCGGCTGTTTGCCGACGAGGGCGCGCCACTGGCACGGCTGCTGGAACGGATGCATGATGAAGGTGGAAGAATGAAGAACTATCTTCGTTTGCTGCTTGACGTTGTTGGAAAGCAGCTCGATGCTCATCCTTCATCCTTCATCCCTCAACCCTTAATCGAGCCGCTCACCGCGCGCGAGCGCGAGGTGCTGCGCTTGATCGCCGAGGGGCTCAGCAACCAGGAACTTGCCGCACGGCTGCACCTCTCGCCCCAGACGGTCAAGGTGCATACGCGCAACATCTACAGCAAGCTTGGGGTTGCGAGCCGCACTCAGGCGGTGGCCCGAGGCCGGGCTCTCGGCTTCCTGGAGCGTTCGTAACGCGCCTGGCCTCCAGCTCTACCCCGCTCGATACGCATGGATGAGCCGTAGCGCCGCGAGCCATAGCCACGGTGCCGTGCGCCGCTGCCCGTTGTACTCAGCCATAGGGCTTTGGGCATAGCTACCCCCTCAAATACCACCGCGGTGGTACGCCGTGCGCGCCGTCGGGTGCTATCGTGGGCGTGTTCGAGCGTGTGGGCCGCGATGGAGCGTGAAGCAGCATCGGATGCTGGCCCCCCACCATGCGGGAACCTGCCGCGTAGGAGTGCAAGGATGGAGCAGCACCAACCTGCCGGGGCGAGCCGTGGCGAACCGGCTGTCTACCAGATCACGGTGAAGGGCCAGCTCAGCGCGGACTGGAGCGCCTGGTTCGACGGGATGACGATCACCCGGGACGCCAGCGGCGCAACGCTCATCACCGGCCCGGTGGCCGATCAGGCCGCCTTGCACGGGCTGCTGCGCAAGGTGCGCGATCTCGGCCTGACGCTGCTCGCACTGAGCTCAAGCGAGCCAATCAATGAACATAATCCATACCGTTCGAGTAAAGGAGATACATGATGAGCGATGTACGGAACGCGGCGCAGGTGAGCACAGACACCAGGACAGCGATCGGAGGAACTCGACTGAGCGAGGCAGCGACACCAGCAGTGGCCGCGGGGAGCCGGATGTCCACGACACGAATCGTCGGCGTCGCCGCGGTCGCCTTAGCCGTGTCGGTGTTCGTTCAGAACGCGGTGTTTGGGGGCACTGGAGCGCCTGCCTACAGCGATCCGCTTGGTGTGGTGCTTACCTACCACGCCGAGAACCGGGGCGCCTTTGCCATCATTTCGGGTCTGGAGACTGTGAACATGGTGCTGCTCCTGTTGTTCGTCACGGCGCTGCACGGGCTCGTTCAGCGCCGGGGCGGCGCAGGGACGGACTGGTCGCGGCTCGCGGTGGCAGCCGGAGCGGCTTGCTCGACGTTATTCGCCCTCTTCATTGCCACGCAGATCGCGGTTGTGCTCGCCGCAAGCAACCTGGCCGAGCCGAACCCTGCCTTCGCGTTGATGTGGCAGCTCCATGCCGCGGCCTTCGCGCTCGCGCTGCCCGCGCTCGGGGCGACTTTCATCGGTGCGGCATTGGCCACCCACGCCAGCGGTTTAACACGGCCGTGGCAGCGGCTGCTCGGCGTGGCGAGCGGCAGCTTGCTCATCCTGGCCGGGGCCGGAAACCTCGCCATTGCGGATGGCTCGCCACTGGTGTTCGTCGGGGTTCTGGGCTATTTTTTTTGGCTCGTCTGGCTCGTTGCCACCGGCCTACGGCTCATCCGTGGATAGGGCCGTGGTCGCTCTCTGGCGGTGCTCGTGATATAAGGCAAGGACTAAACATGAACTCGATCAAAAAGCCGATGACCATCCTGGACGACCGGCAGGTTCCGGTCCAGGCGAAGCTCGCAGCAGCATGGACCAGCTTCGTGTTCCTCTACCTCTACGTCGACTATCTCGCCCTGTACAAGCCGGGCGTGGTTGACGACATCCTGGGCGGCGTCGTCCATGAGTTCGACACCGGCCCAACCTTTGTCGCTATTGCGCTCACGGCCTTAGCCATCCCGATCCTCATGATCGTGCTCTCCACGACACTGCCCGCCCGTGTCAACCGTACCATCAACCTCATCGTAGCAACGCTCTATATGCCCTTCTCGATGTACAACGCGGCCGGCGAGTCCTGGAGCTACGCTTACTTCTACGGCCTCTCCATCGGACTCGAGTTGCTACTCCTGGCCTTCATCCTGCGCGCCGCCTGGACCTGGCCCCGTGCGGCTTCATCAGCGCTTCCAGACCTCGTCGAACCCAACCGGTCGCCGATCCAGATGGGACGCTAGGCGCATGGCTTTGAGCCGAACCGTCGTCAGGCTATGCCGATTGAACCTCGGGTCGTCCGTCGTTACTACCGGGTCTGCGTACCCCGACGAGCCGCAGGCTACAATGAGGAGCGCTCACCAGTGCTAGCGATGACCTATCGAGTGTACGGGGCACCCGACGTGCTCCAGGTAACGACCGTTCCCACTCCTACGCCAGGAGTTGGCGAGGTGCTGGTGCAAGTTCACGCCGCGTCCCTCAATCAAGCAGACCTGTACCTGCTGCGCGGCGAGCCGTGGATCGCACGCCTGTCATCGGGGCTGCGCCGGCCGAAGCACCCGACCCTCGGCGCCGACATCGCCGGGCACGTGGTTGCCGTCGGGAGCGGCGTGACACAACTTCAGCCGGGCGACGCGGTGTATGGCGATCTCGCCGCCTGCGGCCTCGGCGGGTTCGCTGAGTACGTTTGTGCACGCGAAGAGGTGCTGGCGCCAAAGCCGGCCAGCCTCAGCTTCGCGCAGGCGGCGGTGGTGCCGATGGCGGCGGTCACCGCGCTCCAGGGGCTGCGGGCCGCCGGGCCGGTGGAGGCGGGAGCGCGCGTGCTCATCCACGGCGCCTCGGGGGGCGTCGGCACCTTCGCGGTGCAGCTGGCCAGGGCCATGGGCGCCCAGGTGACGGCGGTGTGCAGCGCCCGCAACGTGGAGCAGGCGCGCACGCTCGGGGCCGAGCACGTCATCGACTATGCCCGGGAGGACTTTACGCAGGATGGCCGGCGCTACGACCTGATCCTGGTGGTGAACGGCCGGCGCTCGCTCGCGGAGTACCGGCGCGCCCTCGGCCCCCGTGGTCGCCTCGTCGTGGCTGGCGGCGACGTGGGGACGATCCTGCAAGCGATGTTCCTCGGGCCGGTGATGTCGCTCGCCCACAGCATTACGGTGCGCAGTCTGGTTGCGCGGCCCAATCGGGACGATCTGCTGTTCGTGGGCCAGCTGCTCGACAGTGCCGTGATCGTACCGGTCATCGACCGCTGCTACCCCCTCAACGCGCTTCCCGATGCGATGCGCTACCTCGGGAGCGGCCACGCCCGTGGCAAGATCGTTATCACGATGGAGCATCCCAACCAATGAAGGCGCTGCGTACGGTCGGGCGCGCCCTGCTGCTCGTACTGATCATGGGGATCCGTGCCTCTCGGCGGCGGTCTGCTCATGGTGCCGTTAACGCTTCGTCCGCTCACGCCCCTCGACCGGCTGCTGCGGCTCGCCCCTGGCGCGGAACCCTGGCTCCGCAGTGGCTACGTAATGCCTTGGGCAACCGAGCCGCCGCGCTTGCCCTTCGCTACGGTGTGTCGTCCTGAGTGCTGCCGCCTGCTGCGGACCGCAGCCGACCTGGGCGGCCCGGGGCCCGTGTGATCTGGAAGCGCCGAACGGGCCCTGGTCGCTCTCCTCCCCCTTTGTGAATCACCACCGCGATCACTACATGTGATGATGCCGGTTCATCGTCTGGGTTGCTACCTTGTGGACAGAGGGCGGCGCGAGGCTGCCGACCAGCGCGTTGCTGGCGTGGCAACTCCCCAACTTCGCGGGGCGAGCGCGGAGAGACGGGCGTCTTGACCTGGTTACCACCACGGTGAGTAGGCGCTTCGGCACAACGTATCCGCTCGTGCGGGAGCCGTTTGGCGGCGGCCGGTCCACGCGCCGCTGTTACCCATCTTCGCAGCACTGGACATCGACCAACCGAAGCCACCTCTACCATGAGTAGGGTCGGCACAGCGGTTGGTCTGGAGCACGGAGAGGATCAATGGCCGACCCCTGGGTGTCCGAGGACGGGCAGGGCAACTCCTGCTTCACCCTGACCGAGGCAGTGGCGCACCCCGGCCGCCCACGTGGCGCCCGTCGAGCTGGGCAGTGCGTGCGGGCCACAGAACCGCGCACCCAACGTACTCATGATCTGCCCGCCGCCCACGGCGCAGCTGAGCGGGTTCGCCGCGCTGTTCGCCGGGGCGGGCGAGAAGTCGCTCACATTCGCCGCGCACTACCGGCGCGAGGCAGCGTTGCGCGGGTGCGCCTTCCTGGACGCGGGGCAGATCATTGGCTCCAGTGAGCGGGACGGGATTCACTTCGAGGTTGAGGTCCATCAGACGCTTGGCCGCGCCGTCACGAGGATCGTACAGGAGTTGCTCGGCGCGTAGCAATCACCCGTTTGTGTTCACAACCACCCCAGCTAGTAAGGCAAAACAATGGAGACCCCCTGGCTCGACCGCACCGCCTATCCTTTTAGCCATCACACCCTGGAGGTCGACGGCGGCCGCATGCACTACGTGGACGAGGGAAGCGGTGAGCCAATCCTGTTCGTGCACGGCTCAGCCGCCTGGTCCTTCGTCTACCGACACCTCGTCCACGACCTCCGGCAGGAGTACCGCTGCATTGCACCCGACCATATCGGCTTCGGGCTTTCGGCCAAGCCGGCGAACTGGGGCTACCGCCTCGCCGACCACGCCCGCAACCTTGCGGCGCTGATCGACCACCTCGGGCTGCGGCGCTTCACCCTCGTCGTCCACGACGTTGGCGGCCCGATCGGGCTAAGCTACGCCCTGGATCACCCGGAGCGTGTCTCGCGGCTGCTGGTCCTGAACACCTTCTGCTGGTCGCTGCGGGGACCATTTGCGCTTGCGCCCGGCCCGATCGCCGCGCTGCTCCGCGGCCCCATCGGGCGGCTCTTCATCACGCAGTTCAATACCGAGTTGCGGTTGCTGATCCCCCAGGTCTACGGTGATCGGAGGAAGCTCACACCGGCCATCTACCGCCAGTACCTTGCCCCCCTTGCGACGCCTGAAGATCGGCACGGCCTGTTCGCGTTCGCCGAGCAGGTGTTCTCGGAGTCGGACTGGTGCGACGGGCTGTGGGCGCGGCGCGCGGCGCTGTCGGAGGTGCCCGCCGCGATTGCCTGGGGCATGCGCGACCCGCTCTTCGGGCAGCGGTTTCTGGCCCGCTGGAGCGAGGTGCTTCCGGGAGCGGAGGTGGTGACGCTGCCGGGGGCGGGGCACTTCGTGCAGGAGGAGGCGCCGGCTGAGGTGACGCAGGCGCTGCGCCGGCTGCTCGCCACGGTGCCAGCATAGGGGTGCCGTGCGGAGCGCTTGCCAATGCACCTCGCCATCCTCCGGCGCGCCGGGCTGCTCGACACACGCCGCGCCGGGAAAGAAGTGTACTACCGCCCCAACTACGTGCGCATGGTCGGCGCTGCCGAGCAACTCCTCGCCTACCTGAAATGCCAGGCCCGCTGCGAGGAGTAACTGTCCGATGTCACTACGGCGGAGGTGCTCGGCCGGGTACTCTACCTCTACGGCCCCGAGGCCCTGACGATGCGTAAGGCACTTCAGCGCTACCGCTGATCCCGTGCAGGGGCTGCGTGAGCAGGGACAGCGCTGGCCGACGTGTAGTAGTCAGCGCCAAACAACTGGCCAGGGCCAGAGCCCTTAGCTCGCCGCTCCCTCTGGCCGGTTCGCGACGGCGGCGTAGAGCAGGCGCCCCGACGATGGGGAGCGTCGTGCTCCGACCTGCGCCGCAGGCGTGAATCCAGCCTCGGTAACCAGCGTGGCGAGGCGTGTGAGAGGCAGTGGGTAGGGAACCCAGGGGATCGGAGCGGTCTGCTCGTACTCGACCACCAGCAGCGATCCGCCGGGGCGCACCAGGTTGTGCAGGCGGCGCAGCAGCCCGTGTTGGTCGCGCACGAAGTGCAGCAGGTTCGCCAGGAGTACGCCGTCGAGCGGTGGTAGTTCGAACGGCCGCAGGACATCGGCCTGGCGCGGGAGCACCGTTGCCGCCGGTGGGTCATGCGTCAGCCGCGCGCGCTGCGCCTCCACGGCCCGCCCATCACGGTCGAGGGCGTGGATCGTCGCCGACGGGCCGAGCAACTCGGCCAGCGCCCAGGTGAAGTTGCCCGTGCCGGCGCCGAGGTCGGCCCAGACACCGCCCGGTCCTGGTACTCCTCTGCGGATCAGATCGACCATCTCGCGGTGCTCCACGGCCATGCCTCTCGTGTCACGCTGCTTCGCCCCATGCAGGATGGTAGGGTATCACGGAAGCGCGAAGGCGATCATGCACGCCGACGCCCTGCGCCACTTTGATGGTGACTACTTTGCGGAAAACCGCGCGCTCTGGGAGCGCTCCGTCACCCGGCTGACCGCCGAGCAGTTCACCTGGGCCGTGGCCTACTCCCACGGCTCGGTGCGCGACCAGGTGCTCCACAGTTCGCGAACCACTGCTGCGCGGCTATGCGGCTGGCTCGGCGAAGCCACAGGAGGCGTGTGGATATGCCGAAGGTCGGGAAGGGGAGATAACGCACGCGCTCATTGGGGATGAGTCTGGCTCGCGCTTCACCTCGACCGCCCCTCGATCGCGGCGCCGGTCACCGCCTCACACACCACCTCGTTGCCCCGCGTGTGCTCCGGTACCGCCTCGACACTTCCGAAGGTCGCTATTGTCATAATCGAACGATCGCGTAAACAGTGCTGCGTCGCGCCGGAGAAATTGGTAGCCAGGTGGGAGCCTTGTGGAGCGTCCCATCACCGATGTGGAGCCGATGGCCTGGCTCAGCAGGGCACGGGTGCGGCAATTCACCACTGGCGGCCAGTGGGCGATCGTTACACTGTGTGGCACCAATGAAGCTAGTTTCTCGTGGCGGGCCGCCTGCCATCAAATGCCGCACAGGGACATGTATCCAGAGCGGCGCGCCGTCCGGGAGAGCCGAATAGCCGGGCCAGGTCGCGGATCACGGAGCGATCTGGCCCGCTTATGACACACCCTCACGCCAGGGGCCAGTCCAACTTCGCGAGGGTCATCGCTGTGTGTCCAGGCTGAAGGCCTACTGGACGGACCAGCCGCCGTCGGAGGTGAGGATGGCGCCGTTAATGTTTGTTGCGTCGTCGCTCAACAAGAACGTGATACTTGCCGCCAGCTGTTCGGCGGTGGCTACTGACGGGATCGTAGCATGGAACGGGCTGAGACGTGCCAGACCGAGCTCGGAAATCTTCGCGGGCATGGGAATGCCAGTGGCCACGCCGCCGGGCGCGACGGCATTCACCCGAATGCCGTGTGGGCCGTACATAAACGCCGCGCTGCGGGTCAGGCCGATTACTCCGTGCTTGGAAACGGTATAGGCATTGCCCGAGGCGTTGCCGCGCAGTCCGGCTTCGGATGCAACGTTCACCACTGCACCGCGGCCTGCCTTAAGCATGGTCGGTAGCACCGCGCGCAGCAGCTTGAAACTGCCAGTGAGGTTGACCGCGAGCACGCGCTCCCACATCGCGTCGCTTGTCTCGTGGGCGGGCGAGAAGTCGTCGTTGATCCCGGCCACATTGGCCAGCGCGTCGATGCGCTCCCCAGCCGCTGCGACGATCTGCTCCACGCTCTCGGTGCTGGTAATATCGCCCGCCACCGTCACCATCTGGTAATCGGTATGAGCGGCAGCAAATGCCTGCAACCGCTCGGCGGAGATATCCGCCGCCACCACACGGCCGCCCTCGCGGGCAATCCGTGAAGCGGTGGCCCGGCCGATGCCCGACGCCGCACCGGTGACGATCACGGTCTGGCCATTGAAGCGCCCCGGGATGATGCGCTCTTGCCACCCGGCGGACGGCGCGTCGCTCTCGTCGGGCATCACACCGCCATTGGCCTGCTTGACGAGCTCATCAACGGTGGCCTGGCTCAACTTGCCCTGGCTGAGCGCCACCAGTTGCTGAAGTGGCAGCTGCTTGATCACCTCGAGCTGGCTTGCGTCTGTACCGGATTGCGCCAGTAGACCGCGAATAAGCGGGCCACCAGTCGGGTGCTCCAGCCACGCCGCAATCGAGGAACGAGCGGTAATGGGTTTGGGGGGAGTCATAGGGGTCTTACAGGGGTACGTAACACCGAGATAGGATTGGCGAAAAGCGCATCACAATGGCAAAATGAGGGTGCATAGGACCTCACAAGCCAAGGAGTGTGATG
>SFCB01000287.1 GCA_004367505.1 Chloroflexi bacterium OHK40
CCATGGCCGCCGATCTGACCGACCATGTCTGGTCGATCTACGAATTGCTCACCTTCCAAACTGCGCCCAAACGGATCCACGCTGTCTTGTAGTGCTACCAGCCAGCGCAAGCCGGCTTCGCCGGGCGCTCGTAGTTCATGCCGGATGGTTGTTTCCCGATGCGGCCTGGGAGTGCGGTCATTCAGCCGGGACGGGCGGATGCCCGCGCTCCCGACAACCGGTAAGGGTCTTCCAGACGGCTGCGCTAGCCCGCTGCGTGCGTCGTCGGGCATGTGGGACGCCCGAGCGCCGCTGCGATGCCGCGTTGTCTGCGCGCACAACGTGGCGCTTGCCCCGCATCGCGGCGCTGATAGCACACCCGTTACGCTAGAGTCGCTTGCGCTCCTCGCTGTAGCGCTTCAGATGCACGACCGTCTTGCTGAGCTGGCGTACGGCGTGATCCATCTGCGCGAAGATCGCCTCGTACTCCTCTTCGGAGAGAGGGTCATCGTCTTCGGTAAGGCGCCGGAGCTGGCTCCCGAGCAGGCTCACAGGGCTATAGAGCTCGTAGACGAGCAGCTCGATCACCTGTTCGGGGCTCAGTTGCTCCCAGCTCTGGGGCTCGTGGCGGGTCGGATGGTCGCTCACAGGTAAGGCCTTTCAAGACGTCAACCAGAATGATTACGAAGAGGCCAGGCGATTGATGGGGCCGACCGCTATCGACAGAAGCGGTCGAGCCAGGCGATCGTGCGGCGCATATGGTCGGCGCGGTGGTCGGGCTCGCCGGCGCGGGTGAGCTCATGGCCCTCGCGAGGGTAGCGTACGAGCTCAACGACTTTCTTCTGGCGGCGCAGGAAGGCGAAGAGTTGCTCGGCCTCGCTGATCGGCACCCGGTAATCGAGCTCGCTGTGCAGGAGCAGCAGGGGCGTATTGATCTTGTGGGCGTGGGCGAGGGGCGAGTGATCCCAGAGCTCCTCGGCGAGCTCCCAGGGGTAGCCGTTGAACTCGATCTCGATCAGTTCGTGGGCGTCGGAGGTGCTGTGGTGGGAGATCAGATTGTACACGCCACGGGCGGCCACGCCACAGGCAAACTGGTCGGTGTGGCCAAGCAGCCATGCCGTCATGTAGCCGCCGTAGGAGCCGCCGGTCACCGCGATCCGCCGGGGGTCGATCTGGCCACGAGCCACGAGCGCAGCCACACCGGCGAGGATATCGGGGCCATCGGCCTCGCCCCAGCGGCCACGGATCGCGTCGCGCCACTGCTCGCCATAGCCATCGCTGCCACGGGGGTTGCAGAAGAAGACGATATAGCCAGCCCCGGCGCCGACCTGCCATTCGTGCCACATGGAGCGGAAGCCCGGGCCCCACATAATGTGCGGGCCACCGTGGATGTGAACGACGAGGGGGAGTTGACGTGCGGGGGCCTGCTTCGGGTCGAAGCCGGGCGGGTAGAGGACCCAGCCCTGAACCTCCTCGCCATCGGGGGCGGCGAAGCGCAGTTCCTCGATCGGCGCGATCTGGCGTTGCGCGAGCAGGGCCTGGTTGATCGCGGTGACGCGGCGCTCTTCACCGGCTGGCGTGCGGAGGTAGAGATCGCAGGGGTTCTGCAGGTCCCCGGCGATGAAGGCCAGCGTCCCATCGGGGCCGACGTCGAACTCGCTGACGATCCGGCGCCCGCCGACGAGCGTCTCGCCACGACGGTAGGTTGGTGTGCCGGGGAGGCCGATCCCATAGATGTGGGCGTCGCCGTGCCAGCCAGCGCAGAAGAGCACCCCCTGTCCGCCGGGGTGCCAGCGGAATAGCTCGACATTCAGATCGGTGTGGGCCGTGAGGTCGATAATCTCGCCGCCCTCCGCCGGGATGACGGCCACGCGGCTGCCCTCGGCGAGCAAGCGCTCCTCGCTGAGGCGCCGGAAGGCGATCATGCGACCGTCAGGCGAGGGTTGCGGATCGAAGTAGGAGAAGCCAGCGCTGGTGAGGGTGGTGGGTTTGCCCCCCGCTACTGGTATGCGCAGGACATCGTAGTAGGCGAAGAGCGAGTCGGCCTCCGGGTCGCGGGTGGCGGTGGTGAGCAGACTCTGGCCATCGGGCATCCACGCGGGCGGCCCGTAGTGCAGGTCGCCGTCGGTCAGGCGGCGGGCTGGTGGGGGCATCTCCACATCGTCCTCTGGCAGGTCGAGCAGGTAGATGTGGCGGCGCCGGTCGTCGAAGAAGCTGGTGCCGCTGCGGTAGGGGAGCCGGGTGATCACCCGTGGGTCGTTGCGGCGCTCCTCATCGTGCTGGCGCTGCTCACGGGCACGGCGGGCCTCCCAGCTACTGGTTGGGGCTGGGGGTGCTTCACCGCGATCCTCGCGGCGGCGCTCCTCCTCGTTGACGAGCGAGAGGCAGGCCAGGTGCGCGCCATCAGGGCTCCAGGCCGGGTCGCTCGCGCCATTGGGCAGCGCGGTGAGCTGTTGTGCCTCGCCGCCAGCCAGGGAGATGCGGTAGAGCTGGCCCCGCTCGTCGTCGCGGGTCGAGACGAATGCGAGGCTCTTGCTGTCGGGGCTCCAGCGTGGCTGCCAATCTTGCTTGCTGCCCCGCGTCAGCCGGCGCGGCGAGCCGCCGCCGGTGGGCGCGAGGTAGATCGCGCGCCGGTAGCCATTACTGGTGCGATCCACACTCACTTTCACGAAGGCGATGTGGCGGCTGTCGGGGCTCACGCGCACATCCTCCAGCCAGGCAAGTTCGTACAAGTCCTCGACGGTAAACGGCGTGAGTGCTGGTGTCACAGGGCGTTCGCTTTCGGCAGCGTAAGGCATGCGCCCGGCTGGAGCCGGCCAGAATGTGGTCCTGGTATTGTAGCACAGGCGCAGTGGGCTGGGGCCGCGCCTCCATATGATCTGCGCCTGCCGGTTCAATGCCCCGCCGATACAGCCGGTAAACTATCACAAACAGCGAACGTGGTTGCAAGAGCTATGTTTTTCTGCGAGATCTGCTTGACAGGTTGGATTGAGTGGTTTATAATCGGGCTCACAGCGCCAGAGACCGTTGTTGATAACGCCGGAGATGCGCCTCGTTCTTGATTCTTGTGGTGAGATGGCGCGATCACACCGGGCCATCCGGGATTGATCCTGCGCGTTGCACAGAAGAGGGCGCATTTTTTGATGCGCTTCAGGCTGCTATTGCCTGCGTTTGCGGCCCGACAGGCGGCTGCGGCGTCTCTGCGGGTGCGTGAAGAGCCTTGCTGATATGAGGAGTATGACAATGACCATGGACGGGGCCGTTCCGGAGCGCACGCCGTTGTCGGTGCTGCTGTTCCACGCCGCGATGAGCAACCACAAATCGATCAGCGATTTCGCCCGGCAGATTGATATTGGGGCGATTTCGCTTCGTCAGTTCATTGAGGGGAATACCCAGCGCCCACGCCAGAAGACGCTTGAGTTGATTGGTGGGGCTCTCGGGATGCCGGTAGAGGAGGTGCGGCGGCGAATGAGCCTGAGCCCTGAGGCTGCGCCTCCCTTTGGCGAGTGGCTCCAGGCGAAGATGACGGCCAGTGACTTCTCGCGTGCCCGGCTCACCCGGGAGACGAAGATCAGCGATGGGGCGCTGCGCAACTACCTCAGCGGCCGTACCCTGCCCGACTCCGACCAGGCCCAGAAGCTCGCCGAGGTGCTCGATGTGCCGCCGATCGAGGTGGCCCGCGTGGTGATCGCCAGCACTATCGCTCAGAATGGCGGCGCCGTCGCTCCGGCGGAGCCGCAGGCTCCGCCCCAGGCAGCACCCGAGGCGTCGAGCCCTGCGGCCGAGGCGCCCACCACGGCGGCGCTCAGTTTGCCAGCCACCACCGCTACGATGACCCCCGACGAGACGACGCTGCTCTCGCTCTGGCGCCAGCTCCACCCCCAGGGCCGCCGCGCGACGTTCAACTATATTGCCATGCTGCTGGCCGAGCGCTGAGGCACCCCCCCGATGACCAGGCCCATAGCGCTCCGCCGGCCTGTGGGCCTGGCTCCAACGCGCTATGACCAGCGACGATGGCGTTCCCGCTAAGGGATGGCGGATGTTCTGGCGGGGGCCTGGCGCCGCGCGGGCGCGCACGACGCTCCCTCGAACCCATTCCCTGCTTGTTCCGATTTGACAAAAGGATGCCCGCGTAGTATCATGCGGCCCGTTGACGGAGCCGCTTGCCGAAGTGGCGGAATTGGCAGACGCGCTACGTTCAGGGCGTAGTGAGGGTTCCCTCGTGTGGGTTCGAGTCCCACCTTCGGCACCAGCTATCACCACTGGGGGATAGTTTAAAGGTAGAACGCCTGATTCTGGCTCAGGTAGTTGGGGTTCGAGTCCCTGTCCCCCAGCCAGTCGATGGCCGTCGCGCACAAGGGCGTGCGTGGCGGCCTTCGTTTATCCGGCTGTCGCGTAGGCCCGGATCACTACCCCGAGCAGGAACAGGCAGGCGGCAGCCAGTGCCAGCGCCTCCCGGCGCCCGCTCCGCCCCCGGCAGTATGCCAGCGCCGTGGGAAGGCCGATCATCGCTACAATCCCGTATATGGCATGCAGCGCCATCGCTGGCGGCCACCCGGCCCGCGCCAGCAGCATGGCTCCTAGCAGTCCCTGGGCGACGATCAGCAGGGCTGCCGCTCGCAGAGCCGCGCCGTACCAGCGCCCGACCGCGCCACGAACAACGCACAGGAGTCCCCAGAGGGCCAGGAGCACCAGCAGCCCCGAGATGGTCAGTTGCAGGCGGGCGTGCAGTTCCGCAATCTCTTCCATTGGCGTCATTGTAGCGTAGAACAGCTCCTGGCTCGCCGCGCGCGGCGCCGATTGTCCCTCGTGCCGGCGCGGCCAAAGCGGCTATACTGAGCCGTCAGCCCACACGAGGAGGTGTTATGATGGATGGTCTCTGGGACACGCGATTGGCCGCCGGAGTCCAGGGGATGCGCAGTTCAGCCATCCGCGATCTACTGCGCCTCACTGAGCAGCCCGACATGATCTCCTTTGCCGGTGGCCTGCCTGCGCCAGAGGCCTTCCCCGCCGAGGAGCTCAGCGCGGCCGGCGAGCAGGCCATTGCCGAAGCGCCCCTCGCCGCTCTGCAGTATGGCCCTACCGAGGGCTACGGGCCGCTCCGCGAGCTGGTGGCGGCATGGCTCGGACGCCTGGGTGTCGGCGCATCGCCCGGCCAGGTGCTGCTCACCGCCGGCTCGCAGCAGGGCCTTGATCTGCTCGGCCGACTGCTGATCGATCCCGGCGCACCGGTGGCCGTCGAGGAACCCACCTACCTCGGCGCGCTCCAGGCCTGGCAGACGTCCCGGCCTCACTACCTGACTCTGCCCGTTGATGCCGAGGGGCTGGTGGTCGAGGCCCTGGAGCGGCTCCTGGCTGGTGGTGCCCGGCCCCGCTTCCTATATGTCGTCTCTTGCTTCCAGAACCCCACTGGCGTGACCCTCGCGCCCGCGCGGCGGCGCCAGTTGGTGGAGCTCGCTGCCCGCTACGGGCTGCCGATCATCGAAGACGACCCCTACGGCGAGCTGTACTACGAGGGCGAGCGAACAACCCCCCTCGCCGCGCTCGACATCGCCATGCACGGCGAGTTGCGCCACGTGGTTTACCTCGGCACCCTCTCCAAGCTCCTTGCGCCGGGCCTCCGGGTCGGCTGGCTCGCCGCGCCACGGTCGATCTTCGATCGGCTGGTGATGCTCAAGCAGGGCCTGGATCTGCACACCGGGGCAATGGCGCAGGCGGTGGCCTTCTACGCCTGCCGCGATGGCCTGCTCGATCGGCAGCTACCGAAACTGCGCGCGCTCTACGGTGCGCGCCGTGATGCGATGCTGGCCGCGCTTGACGCCGAGCTTCCAGCCGGGGTACGCTGGACGCGGCCCGGCGGCGGGATGTTCCTCTGGCTGACGCTGCCCGATGCGATCGCCGCCGAGGCGCTGCTCGAGCGGGCCGTGGAGCGCCGTGTGGCCTTTGTGCCGGGCCGGCCCTTCCATCCTGGCGGCGGCGGTGCCAGTACCATGCGTCTGAATTTCTCCCACAGCGCCCCGCCCCGGCTCGCCGAGGGGGTTCGTCGGCTGGCCGACGCGCTGCGGGCCATGAGCTGAGAGGAACCCCATGCGGATCGGCTGGATTGGCACTGCCGAGTGTGTGATCATCCTCGTGGTGCTCGTGCTTGTGGCCGCTTTCGCTTTCCGCGCGGGCTACTTCCGTGGCCGGAGGCGCTGATGGGCGTGATCTTCGGGCTCCTTGCCGCGCTGGGCTGGGGCGCCGGCGATTTTGTGCTCAGCCGGATCGCCCGGCGTATCGGGCCACTTCCCACGCTACTCTACGTGCAGGTGGCTGGCATTGCCGCTATCTGCCTGGTGCTCGTGCTGCGCCGCGACCCCCTGCCCGCCGATCCGGAACTCTGGACCCTCGCCGCCGGCGTGAACCTGCTGAACGTCGCCGGTACCCTATGTCTCTACCGGGCTCTGGCCGTGGGCACGGTGGCGATTGTCTCGCCGATCGCCGCAAGTTTCGCCGCCGTGACGGCGGTGCTGGCCTTCATTGGTGGTGAGCGCCTGGAGCCTCTGGCCCTCGCCGGGGTGGCCCTGGTGATGGGTGGAGTGGTAGTTGTCTCCAGGCCCCCAGCGGAACTGCCGGCGGGCGCCGCTGGCCAGACGACCGGGATTGCCGCCGCGCTCGGCGCCGCGTTCGCCTATGGTGTCTTCTTCTACCTGCTTGGTCCCGTCACCGCTGGTATGGGCATCGCCTGGCCGGTGTTGGTGGGCCGTCTGCTTACGACAGCGGTGGCCCTGGCCCTGCTTGCGCTGCGGCGCGTGGTTCCGCCCCGCCCCAACCGGGAATTGTTGGGGGCCGCTGCGCTGGCCACGAGCCTCGACACGATGGGGTTTCTGAGCTACAACAGCGGGATCGCGACGGCCTATGTGAGCGTTGTCACCGCCCTGGCCTCGATCTTCAGCGCGGTGACCGTGCTGCTCGCCTGGGTTGTGCTGCGCGAGCGCCTGGCTGCCAGCCAGTGGGCCGGGGTGGCCGCGGTGCTCGCCGGTGTGTTGCTGGTGAGTGTTTGATCACGAAGGGCGCGAGCGCGAAGGCGTAGTGGATGGAGTTGACCTACACGAGTCTAGAGAGTCCCCTCGGGCGTGTGCTGCTCGCCGCGTCGTGCCGGGGGATCTGCTGGCTGGGGATTGGCGACACCGATGCCGCGCTGCTGGCGGTGTTGCGCGCCGACTGGCCGTCTCCGGGGTTGCGGCGCGACGATTCCGGCCTCGCCTATGCGACGGATGCGCTGGGCGCTTATCTCGCCGGGTGTGGCCCCTGTGCGACGCTTCCGCTGGATCTGGCGGGCACGCCCTTCCAGCGACGTGTCTGGGCGGCGCTCCGTGCCATCCCCTATGGTGAGACGCGAACCTACCGCGCGATCGCGGAGAGCCTCGGGCTCGGCCCCGGCGCGGCCCGTGCCGTGGGAGGCGCCGGCGCCGCGAACCCGGTGTCGCTGCTGGTGCCTTGCCACCGCGCCGTCGGGAGCGATGGGACCCTTCGCGGCTTCCGCTGGAGCGTCGCGCGCAAGGCGTGGCTGCTGGCCCTTGAGCGCCGGAGCACCGCTACAGGCTGAAGCGCTCTCCCGAGCGGTAACGGACGATCGCCCCGGCCCGGTAGAGTGTGGCGTGCGGTTACGGCGGCTCCGTCCCCTTGCTTAAGCGCCGCCGTGCGCGTGATGCGCCGTGAGATCATGGTGGTCGTTCCCGCCGTGGCCGCACGGGTCAACGTGGACGATCACCTGGGCCAGCCGTGGCTGAGCGTGGAAGAGCGCGTGGCGCACCTCCTCGGCGATGCGGTGGCTGGCGTGGGTGGGGAGATCCTCGTCGACGACGATATGCAGTTCGGTGCTGAGGGCGTGGCCGATCCAGCGGGCACGTACGTCGTGCACATCCTGCACCCCGGCGACGGCGGCAGCGGCGCGCTCGATGCGGTCGATCTCGGCTGGCTCAACCGCGTCCATCAAGCGGTGCCACATGGCCGTGGCCGCGTCGCGCACGATGAAGAGGATGGCCACCGTGATCAGCGCGCCAACGATCGGATCGGCAAGGGGGAAGCCGAGCAGGCTACCGATGGCGCCGATGAGGACAGCCAACGAGGTAAAGCCATCCACCCGTGCGTGCTGGCCGTCGGCCACCAGCGCGGCGGAGCCAATCTCTTTGCCGACCCGGATGCGAAAGAGGGCTACCGCCTCGTTGCCAAGAAAGCCGATGATGGCTGCCGCGATCACCCAGCCTACATGCGCAATCGGCTGGGGGTCGAGGAACTTCCGGTAGCTCTCCCACCCGGCGATGATCGCGCTGCTCAGGATCATGAGCACAACGACCGTCCCGGCAATGTCTTCGGCTCGGCCGAAGCCGTAGCTGTAGCGACGCGTGGCGGCGCGCCGGCTCACGGCAAAGGCCAGCCAGAGGGGGACGGCGGTGAGGGCGTCGGAGAAGTTGTGGATCGTGTCGGCCAGCAGGGCGACCGAGCCGCTGATCCAGACGATCACCACCTGGAAGAGGGCGGTCAGGCCGAGGCCAACCAGGGAGACCTTGAGCGCCCAGATGCCCCGCTCGCTGCCCTCCAGGGCCGAGTCGATCCGGTCGGCCGCGGCATGGCTGTGGTGGTGGCCGAAGGGTAGCACCGTGCGCAGCCACTGGAGTGGCCCGCCGTGGTGGTGGTCGTCGTGGTCGTGGCCGTCGTGGTGGTGGTCGTCGTGGTCATGGCCGTCGTGATGGGCCGCGTGCTGCTGGCTCATGGCTGCCTCCTGGAGCACCACACCGTCTCGGTCCTGCAGGAGGGGTGGACCCACCTGATCATCACGGCCCCATCATACAGGAGGGGCAGCCGATCGGGCCAGCGGAGGGCCAGCCGTGCTCACGATAACACTGCACTGCCGTTGCTGGACCGTGGGATGGCAACCGATGGGTCCTGCCGGCCTCGTCGTGTCCGGGGTCAGCGCTACCGTACGACCACTCCCGCACCCGAGGTTGTGGAGCGGCGGGTTGTGAGCGTTGCGCCCGTAGGGTGCCGTCACGTCGATGAAGGAATGTGATTGCCGAAGTATACCATTTCGAGCGTGTGGCGGAGCCACGATTCGGCAAGCTGCCATCAACAATCGGCGATCGGGATGGTACTATAGAGCGAACACGCAGCCATGCCGAAGCTGCCCGGCTCGTTCTGCAAGGAAGCTGTCCGACGATGACCGCAGCACCAGCACCTGTTGCGCTACTCGGCTCCGGCGAGACGACCCCCAGCGCCGGCATGATCTATGACATGCTGTCGCACGGCGCGGCTCCTCCACTCCGTGTGGCGGTGCTCGAAACGCCGGCGGGTTTTCAGCCCAACAGCGCCCGCGTGGCCGGGAAGGTGGCCGACTACTTGCGGGTGCGCTTGCAGAACCTGCGCCCGCAGATCGAGTTGCTGCCCGCCCGCGCCCGTGGCACCGAGGCGAGCCCCGACAATCCTGCGACCACCGTAAGCTTGCGCCACGCGAACCTGATCTTTCTCGGGCCTGGCAGCCCCACCTATACCGTGCGCCAGCTCCAGGGCAGCCTGGCCTGGGAGCGGCTGGTCGCCCGCCAGCGCCGTGGCGCGCCGGTTATTACTGCGAGCGCCGCGACGATCGCCGTGGGCGCGATGGCGCTCCCGGTCTACGAGATTTACAAGGTTGGCGCCGATCTCCATTGGCAGCCCGGGCTGGATCTCTTCCGCCCCTACGGGCTGGACCTTGTCTTCGTGCCCCACTGGGACAACGCCGAGGGCGGAGCCGAGCTCGATACGAGCCGCTGCTTTATGGGGCGCGAGCGCTTTGCGCGCCTGCTGGCCCTGCTGCCCCATGGGCAGACGGTGGTTGGCATCGACGAGCACACCGGCCTGGTGATCGACCTGCCGGAGGGCATGGCCCGAGTGCTCGGGCGTGGCGGTGTGACAGTGCTGGCGAAGGGTGAGGAGCGCCGCTACGAGCGCAAGGCCACCTTCCCGCTCACCGATCTGGGTCCGTTCCGGCTCCCGCAGCTCGCCGAGGGGATCGACCCGGTGGTGTGGGCCGAGATGGCTGGCGGTGGGTCCGTGGCCTCGCCCGAGCCTGTCGTGCCCGATGCCGTCATCGCTCTGGTAGAGGCGCGGCAGGGCGCGCGGGCCCGCCGGGACTGGGCCGCCGCTGATGCGCTGCGGGGCCAGATCGCCGCCCTCGGCTGGCACGTCAAGGATACGCCGGACGGGCCACTGATCGAGCCGCTGTAGGACAGTGATAGGGGTGGCGTTGGTGGCTACTGTCGATGGCCGTGTCGCGGGGAGTGTGCGGCGCGCCGCGAGCTCCCCGTGGCGCCCTCAATCGCCCGGGGCGGGCGTCGCGGCCACTGGCGCGCGGCGGATGCCGAGCGAGAGACCGGTCGCGGTGATGGCAAGTACACCGGCGGCCAGGAAGGCCACCCCGTAGTCGCCGGTGAGATCGCGGGCCACCCCGCCGAGCCAGGCTGCCAGTGCGGCGCCGATCTGGTGGGCGCAGAAGACCCAGCCGAAGACGGTACCGGCGTTGGCCCGGCCGAAGGTATCGGCCACCAGGGCCGAGGTGGGCGGCACAGTGGCGATGTAGTCGAGGCCGAACAGTACGGCGAAAACGGCCAGCCCGAGCGGATCGTGCACAAACGGCAGCAACAGCAGTGAGATGCCGCGGAAACCGTAGTAGCAGGCCAGCAGCACCCGTGGGTCGTAGCGGTCGGTGAGCCAGCCAGAAGCCAGGGTGCCCACGAAGTTCATCGTGCCCATCAGCGCCAGGGCGCCCGCTGCGGTTGCCTGGGCGATGCCGTGATCTACGGCGTGAGGCACGAGATGGGTGCCGATCAGGCCGTTGGAGGTGGCGCCGCAGATGAAGAAGGTGCTCGCCAGCAGCCAGAAGGTTGGTGAACGCAGGGCTGTGCCCATCACGGCGAGGGCCGAGGGGCGGGAAGCGGGCGCCGTGGGAGGGTGGGTGAGCCCGAGCGGCAGGGCGCCCACGTCGGCCGGGCTGTCGCGCATCAGCAGGGCCACCAGGGGGATGAGCGCGGCGGCGACTGCGGCGAGCACGTAGCTCGCGCCGCGCCAGCCGATCTGGGCCACGATCCCCACGATCGCCGGCAGGAAGATCAGCTGGCCCGCCGAGGTGGCCGCGCCGAAGATCCCGAGCACGAGCCCGCGCTGGGCGTAGAACCAGCGGTTCGCCACGGCGGTGCCCATCACCGCGCCTACCAGGCCTGTGGCCAGGCCGCTCACCGCCCCCCAGAAGAGCATCATCTGCCAGGGAGCCCGCATCAGCGCGCTGGCCACCATGCTCGCAACCATGAGCCCCAGGCCACCGAGCATCACCACGCGCGGGCCCCAGCGGTCTACCAGCCAGCCGGCCAGCGGCCCGGCGAAGCCAAAGAGCAGCAGGCCTACTGAGACGGCCGTCGCGATCAGCGTACGGCTCCAGCCGAGATCTTGCTCCAGGGGCACGATCAGGACGCCGGGCGCCGCCCGGATGCCCGCAGAGACCAGCAGCGCCACCACCGTGACGCCAACCACCACCCAGCCGTAGTAGAGCCCGCGCTCGCGTGAGATCTGCATAGCCGCTCCTTGCCCGACTCATACCCCCGGGTAGTATGCCCTGCCCGGGCACTTTGTGCAAGGGACAATTCGCGAACGGGTGCGGGCACATTCAGGCACGGGCCGGCGCCCCCGCGTGCGCGAGGGTGCAACCCGCGTATAAGGAGCGACGCCAGCGACCCGATCAGGCTCCCCGCACCGGAACCCCGCGCTCGCGAAGGTACTGCTTCACCTCGGCCACGCTGTACTCGCCGAAGTGGAAGATCGATGCGGCGAGCACCGCGTCGGCCAGCCCTTCACTGAGGCCCTGGTACATATGCTCGGGGTTCCCGACGCCGCCAGAGGCGATCACAGGCACGGGCACCGCCTCGGCCACTGCCCGCAGCAACGCCAGGTCGTAGCCCGTCTTCTGGCCATCGGCGTCCATGCTGTTGATGCAAATCTCACCGGCACCGAGCTCGGCGCCACGGCGCGCCCACGCGATCGCGTCGAGGCCGGTAGGGCGTGGGTTGGCGCCCGTATGTGTAAAGACGGCCCAGCGCGGCGGCTCGCCGGGGGCGCTGACGCGGCGCGCATCGATCGAGAGCACGATACACTGGCTGCCAAAGCGCTGGGCGCCTTCGGCGATCAAGCGGGGATTGAGCACTGCCGCCGTATTGATCGAGACCTTATCGGCGCCAGCCCGCAGCATGCGGTACATATCGTCGGTGCTGCGGATGCCGCCACCGACGGTCAGGGGGATAAAGACCTGCTCGGCGGTGCGCTCGACCACCTCGACCATAATCGCCCGCTCATCGCTGGAGGCGGTAATATCGTAGAAGACCAGCTCGTCGGCGCCTGCTTCGTTGTAGGCGGCGGCGAGGGCAACCGGGTCTCCGGCGTCGCGGTGGTTGAGAAAGGCCACGCCTTTCACCACGCGACCGGCCTTCACGTCCAGGCAGGGGATGATGCGTCGGGTCAGCATAGCGATGGGAGTTGCCCGTGTAGCGGCCTCGTGGGAGCGCCCGGCAGTACACCGGGACCGGGCCTCACTTTGGGCGAACCTGGCCCTTACGGCCTTTCTCCTCAACGGGAGCGGTGGTAGGAGCGCTCTCGGCCTCCTCGCGGCGGCGGCGAGCGTCGGCGATCAGCGCGCGGGCGGCCCGTGACGACCAGACCGAGAGGAACGCAATGGTGATGAACAGGGCCGGCACTAGCAGGTAGGCGCTGATCAGCAGGAGGATCCCCATGAGCAGCAGCGTTATGACGGTAAAGACCGGGCGACCGACCGTCATCAGGAAGGCGTTGCGGGCGATCATGCGCAGCCCCGGCTCCTCCTGCAGGAACGCGAGCGGAAAGGCATAGAGCATCAGCCCGAGCCAGAAGATCAGCAGGTAGAGCCAGAGCCCGAGCATCAGCCCACCGAAGATGTTGTTGACGCCCAGGTAGAAGCCGAAGTTGAGCAGGATGACGAGCAGCCCCCCCACCCCCAGGCCCGTGAGCAACCAGCCGAGGCGAGCGTGCTGGCGCATGGCGCGGAAATAGTCGCCCACGCTGGTAGCGCGCCCGTCGGTAATGCGGTGGGCCACCAGGGCGAGGGCGATCGTGGCCGGGCCGGCGGGCAACACGCCGAGCAGCACTATTGCGCTTGCGGCCAGGGGCGCGCCGGCCTGCAGTACGATGAAGGCGAAGACCCACAGGGGCAGGCTGAGGAGCGACCAGACCAGGTTGCAGACGAGCAGCAGCAGAAATTCGTCGAACAGATCGCGCAGGGCCTTGCCCAGCGCGGGAAACGGGTTGATCATGGCTCTTCAGGTTGGCGGAGGCCGCGCGACACATTATACCAGAAGCAGGTAGACTGCCTGGTTGCGTTCCACCTGCGCCCGTGCTAGAATCGAGCCTACGAAGACGAGCCACGCCACCCGTCCCACCCATGCCAGAGCAGACAGCAACCAGGGATCGCAGTTCACCCATCCCAGGGCTGAGCCCCGAGGCCACGCCGATCCTTGGCCTGGGGCTTGGCCTCACCGGCCTGGCCCTCGGCCTGCGCCCGCGCCTGGTGCCACTGCCGCTCGCCCTCACGGCCCTCGCCGCAGCCCTCTACCGCGACCCGAACCGGGTGACGCCCAGCGAGCCCGGTACGCTCTTCGCCCCGGCCGATGGCGTCGTCCTCCGCGTGGACGAGACCTACGAGCACCGCTTCGTCCACTCCGACTGTTTGCGGATCGCGGTGGCGATCGCGGCGCTTGATGTGCCCGTCTGCCGCTGCCCGGCGGCGGGCACCGTGGGCTACCTTGAGCACGTGAGCGGTGAGTACCGCCCCGCGAGCGATCCGGAGGCCGCCGAGCGCAACGAGCGCCTCTACATCGGCGTCAACACCGACTGGGGGCCGCTCCTGATCGCCCTGCTGGCCGGCCCGCTCGCCCGCCGGATCAGCTGCCGCGTTCAAGTTGGCGACAGGCTTGAGGCGGGCGCTCGTGTCGGCACCGTCCGTTTCGGCGCCCGGGCCGACCTCTATGTGCAGCGCGACGTGGTGCGGCTCTTCACGGCCCCGAGCCAGCGCCTCACCGCTGGTATCACCCGCATCGGCGAGGTGGTGCCGCTGTGATCGGGCCCGGGGCTCCCTACACGCTGCTCTTCGACGAGGACGATGCCCCCGGCCCGGGGCTCCCCGCCGATCTGCGCGCCATCTACGGTGGTGACTGGCGACTGCTCGCGCCGCCGCCCGGGCGGCCTTACACCTTCACCAACTTCGTCGTCTCCCATGATGGCCGGATCACCTTCGATGAGCCCGGCTTCTCCGGCGGCGGCAACGTGAGCCTCCACGCCCCCCACGATACCTGGCTCATGGCGCTCATCCGCGCCCGCGCCGACGCCATCCTCACTGGCGCCGGCACGCTGCGCGTGGCCCTGCGCCACCGCTGGACGCCCTGGGCCACGTTTCCGGCCGCCAGAGAGCGGCTCACCGCCCTCCGCGCCGCCGAGGGTCGCGCCCCTCTCCCGCTGCTCGTGGTGGTCAGCGGCAGTGGCGATCTGCCGGCCGACGCCGCAGCGCTGCGCGTGCCCGGCCAGCCGGTGCTGATCGCCACCTCGGCGTCCGGTGAGCCTCGTGCCCGCGCCGCCCTCGCGGGGCTCCCCTCGCTGTCCTACCACGTGAGCCCCGGCACCGGCGTGGACTTCGCGGCTCTGCTTGGCGCGTTGCGCGCTCACCACGGGGTGAGCACGCTGCTCAGCGAGGGTGGCGCCCGGATCTACGCTGAGCTCATCGC
>SFCB01000019.1 GCA_004367505.1 Chloroflexi bacterium OHK40
CATCGTGACGCCGGAGGTCACCCGTAGAGACGCCCCAGTGGGGCGTCTCTACGATGGGATGGTTGGCCCGACGCGCCGCCATGGGGCGCGTCGGGCCACCGGGATGCACGCCCCCACGACCCACCCCACCAGGGCGTCGTGATGCGGCCTGTATCGCACCGGGCACACGAGACGAACCGCCCATGGCCCAGGGGACAACCCGCATCCGTAGGCGGTGCCGTGATTCCTGTCAGGTGTCGGGGCCGAGCGCGACGGCGAGCCGGGATTCGTGGAGGGCCGTGTGGGGGAGGGGGCCAAAGCTC
This sequence comes from Chloroflexi bacterium OHK40, assembly GCA_004367505.1. Taxonomy (GTDB): domain Bacteria; phylum Chloroflexota; class Chloroflexia; order Chloroflexales; family Chloroflexaceae; genus OHK40. The sequence goes on from SFCB01000019.1 coordinate 303, forward strand.
GCTACCCCGGCGGCATCGGTTGTGGCGTGCCACTCACCGACCGGCGTTAGCAACACGACTGCGGTACCCGCAGCCGAATCCAGCGGGTCGCGGTGGGGCAAATCGACCCAGACCCGCAGGGCCACGAGCGACTCATCGTCCGCGGCTGCCTCGACGCGGAGGTCGGGGAGGCCGGGCATCTCCGCAGGGAGCTGCAGGTCATAGAGAAGGGCGCCAGAGCGGGCAAGGCCGATCAGGGGCGAGGGGCGGGTCCGAGCGATCAACTCGGCGCCCAGCTCGACGATAAAGCGCCCAAGCTCATCGAGGCGATGCTGGCGTGGTTCGGTCGGGGCCGGTGCGGCGCGCAGCGGGGTCAGATCAGGGGTCGGATAGACGGGCGGGAGAGGTCCATCGTCTGCATAGGTGGCCCGGGTGAGCGCCAGGAGTTCCTCGTAGTCGGCCCGGCAGGCGGCACACGTAGCCAGGTGAGCCGCAACATCCGGGTGCTGCCGCGCGGGCTCGCGGCCGGCGAGCACATCGGCGACATAGGCATACATGCGCTCGCTCACTTCCTCATGGGACAACGCAGCGTGGCGTTTGTCGATCCCTGGTCTATCGCCGCCCATACCGTAACCTTTCTACCCCCTCTAGGGCGGTGGCGACGCCCCATCTTGCACTTTGTGCGCTTCAGGCTTCATCACCCCATACACCATACCAGTTACCATCTTCGCGGAGGCGGCGCAAGCCCCGCGAGCGCAACTCGTACACACTTTTCACCGGAACACCCAACTCTTCGCTGATCGTGGCATCGTCGAGGCCAGCGAGGTACTTCAGGCGTACCGCATCGATCTGCCTGGCGGCGCGAGGGTGTTGCCGCTGGTAGCGCTCCAGGAGCGCGATGATCTGGGCCCGGTCGAGGCTGGCCAGTACGTCGTCCTCCAGGATCGCGGGCGTGGCGATCGTCTCGCCGAGGGGCGTGCCATCCTCACAAACGGCACGCTCCAGTGACTCAGCGGGGCGCGTGCGGCGGCGCAGCATCCGGGCTGCGCTCATCAGTTGCTGGAAGGCGAAGGGGACGAAGGCCCGCGGCTCGCGGCAGGCCGCAAAGCGGGCGATCGTCTGGGCCAGAGCCTCCTGGGCGGTGTCCTCGGCGATCTCGGGGTAGTGCTGCCATGCCCGCTCGTAGAGCATCCGGAACAGCTCGGTGTAGGCCAACTCACGCCGCTCGGCGCCCTGGCTACCGGCGCAGGCCTCGTACATCGCCAGATTGTACACCCCACGGGCAACGAACTTCACATCGGGCTGCTCGGCCTCAGCACAGGCAGCCATGGTACGCCGCAGAAACTCGGCCCGCTCCAGCAGGCGCCAGTGGTGGCGCGCTAGCAGCCGATCAATCTCGGCAGCACAGCGCTGCGGCAACGCTCCTTCCGAATGATCCATATCACCTCCGCAGGGAGCCGTCGCCCGAAGGCGACAGGGAGGACGCAGCCAGGGGGCTCCGGCTATGACAACAGCCACCTCCCGATCGCGGGAGGGTGGCCGAGCGGAAGGGGCTGGTCCGGTGCAACGATGCTGGTAGGGATACTCGTATGAACGAATTGTCACTGTCTGTTCAGCAGCGTAGCTGATTCCGGCCGGGTCGCATAGGGGCCTGGGGTGGATAGATTGGTGATTTCTGCTGCTACCGCAGGTCCGCGTTCTGTCCACTTGCACGCGGGCGTGGTGGGCGTAAGCCAATCACGTCGCCCGGCGGCGTTCATCCTGCTGATGCCGGCAGTGTGCCACATCCTGCATGCTCGCACAGGCGGGCGTCACCTCTCTGAAGCCACGCGCTTCAGCGCTATGGCACGCGAGGGAGCGGAACATAACATCCCACCCTGCGACCCGTCACTGGTTGCCCTTATGTCATCCGGCATGCTATACTTGGGGAGCCGTGTCCGCAAGTACCAGGAAAGATCTCGTGAGCTCCGAGCCGTCCGCGCTGCTCGAGTCGGCCCAGGCGATCGTAGCTGAGCAGAGTGCCCGCCTGCGCGAGCTGCACAGTTCGGCCCGCCTGCGTCTGGCCGAACTGGAGGGTGAGGTGCGCCTGGCGGAACGCCAACTCGACGAGGTCGCCATTCAGCGGCGCTTTGCCGCCGAGCGAGACCTGCCCGCCGCTGCGGCGCTCGCGGAGCGCGAGCGAGCGGTTCGGGCCAGCCACGAGGCCGCAAGCCGGGCCTACGAGGGCCTCCGGCGCGCACTGCGCCAGCTCGACCAGCTCGCCAGCCAGATCGACATGAGCAGCGCGACACTCAGTGGCGCCGCCGAGGGCGACCGGGCCGACCCGTGGGTCCAGGCGTTGCGGGCCCAGGCAATTATGGGCCGCGAGGAGGAACGCACCCGCCTGGCCCGCGAGGTCCACGACGGCCCCGCTCAGGTGCTGGCCAACGCGCTCATGGGCCTGGAACGCTGCCAGAGCCTGCTCGCCGAAGGTCGCACTGAGCGCCTTGGCGAGATGCTGCGCCAGCTCGGCGAGAACGCCCACGAGGGCCTGCGCGAGGTGCGTGGCTTCATCGCCGACTTGCGGCCGGGCAAGCTCGACGAACAGGGGCTGGTGGGCGCGCTCCAGGAGTATGTGCGCCGCTACCACGCTACCGTCAACACTGCGGTGACCTTCGACGCCGACCCGTTGCCCCGTCTCCCCGCCGAGACGGAGATCGTCCTCTACCGCATCGTCCAGGAGTCGCTCCAGAACGCCCGCAAACACGCTCGCGGCGCGCCCGTCCACGTCGTCCTGGCGCAGCGCCAGGGGCAACTCACCCTGACCATCCGCGACGAGGGTCCCGGCTTTGACCCGCGCGAGGTGGCGCGGCGCGCCGGACGCGAGAGCTGGGGCCTCACCAGTATGCGCGAGCGGGCCGAACTGATCGGCGCCAGATTCGTCGTCACCTCCCGGCCTGGCCACGGCACCGAGGTGACTGTTACGCTCCCGCTCCGATCCTGACGGACCGTCCGTGCTACGTTGCCAGGCCGAGAGGCCCCGGTGAGGCGTTTTTGCAGCCCGCGCCGGTACGGCGGAAGAAGCCATCACCAGCGTCACGCCCCTGGCGTGTCCATACCCATCGATCGAGAGGCCTATGTCGAACCCGATCCGAGTCTTGATTATCGACGATCACCCGCTCTTCCGCCAGGGCATCCGCTGGAGCCTCGAAGACGCCACCGATATCGAGGTAGTCGGCGAAGCCGAGAATGGCCAGGAGGCCCTCAAGCTCACCGAACGCCTCAACCCCGATGTGGTGCTGGTAGATATTAACCTGCCGGGGCTGAATGGCCTGGAGGTGGCCCGGGTGATCAAGCGGCGCGACCCGCGTATGGGTATTATCGTGCTGAGCGTCTACGAAGATGACGACCAACTCTTCCAGGCGATCAAGGTTGGCGCCGCAGCCTACTCGTCCAAGGATGTGCACCCCGAAGAGTTGCTTCACTTCATCCGCGAGGTCGCCCGGGGCAAGTATCTGATCAATGATGCCGTGCTCGCCAAACCCAACGTCGCCACCCGCGTGCTACATCAGTTCCGCGAGCTTGCCGCCACCGAGGACGAGCAGACAACCGCTCTCTTTGCGCCGCTTACGAGCCGCGAGATCGAGATCCTCGACTGCATCGCGCGTGGCCTCTCGAACAAGGAGATCGCCAACGAGCTCTCGATCAGTGGCCAGACAGTGAAGAACCACATCACCTCCATTCTCTCCAAGCTCCAGGTGAATGACCGCACGATGGCGGTGATCTACGCGATCAAGCGTGGCTGGATCAAGATGGGGTTCGATACGACATCGTCGTAGGCCGGGCACTGCGGGTGTGGGCGAGCCGCTGCCCGGCGAACGAACCGTTTTACGCGCTCTTCCTGGTGGCTCGCCTAGCGGTGCCGGCGGCAGGCTTCTTGACGGCAGCGGACCGCGCAGGCCGGGTTGGTGGCCCGGCGGCGCGCGGCTTCTTTGCCGCAGCCGGCTCGGGAGCATCCTCGGTCGTCACGGGGGCAAGCTCCTCCAGGCTGTTGGTCAGGTAGTCGCACTTCGGGTAGCGCGAGCAGCCGAAGAAGGGCCGGCCAAACTTGCCCCGGCGCTGCAGCAACTCGCCCTCGCCGCACTTGGGGCAGGCAACCCCGGTGGGCTGGGGGAGCGGCACCGGCTTGCCATCGCGTCCGATCCGGCGCGTGTTGCTACACTCGGGGTAGCCCGAGCAGCCCAGAAAGGGGCCGAAGCGGCTCTTCTTGATCACCATTGGCCGCCCGCAGACGTTACACATCACATCGCTCGTCTCGGCTGCGGCGGCCTTCTCAAGCACGATCTGCCCATCAGCGTCGCGATGGAAGTCGCTCGTGAAGTCGCACGAGTCGGGGCTTCCGTCCTTGCTGTAGCGGGTACACGCAAGAAACTCGCCGTTGCGACCAAACTTGATCGCCAGCCTACCCTGGCCGCACTTCGGGCAGACTACGTCGGTCACAATCTCCTCGCGCTTCACGTTGCGCATCTCGCGCCGGGCTTCATCCAGCGTCTGCTGGAACGGCCCGTAGAAGTCGCGTAGCACCGGTACCCACTCCTTGGTACCCTCGGCGATGTCGTCGAGCTGCTGCTCCAGCGACGAGGTGAAGTCGTAGTCAACAATGCGCGGGAAGTGAGCCACCAGCAGATCGGTGACCACGCGACCCAGGGTGGTGGGAAGCAGCTTCTTCTCAACCAGTTCGACGTACTCACGCTCCTGGATGGTCGAGATGATTGAGGCGTAGGTGGAGGGCCGGCCGATCCTCAGCGACTCGAGCTCCTTCACCAGACTGGCCTCAGTAAAACGCGGTGGCGGCTCAGTGAAGTGCTGGATGGGCAGCAACTGCACCAGGCTCAGCGGGTCGCCCTCGCCGAGCAGCGGCAAGCGCCGCTCGCTGTCTTCGTCCTCCTCGCCCTCGTCGAGGCTCACGTTATAGACGGCGAGAAAGCCGGGGAACTTGAGCACCGAACCGGTGGCGCGGAAGACGTAGGGGGCCTGCCCGGGTGGAGATCCGGAAGACACGGGGCCACCTGACGGAACCGACGGCGTGCCCGGCTGCCCCTGGCCCTCAACGGTCCAGGCATCAATATCGACCGTCGTGCTATCGAACACGGCGGGGGCCATCTGCGAGGCGAGGAAGCGCTTCCAGATCAACTCATAGAGCCTGGCAAGGTCGCGGTCGAGCTTGCCGCCTACACGCTCAGGCGTGCGAGCGCTGCTGGTGGGCCGGATCGCCTCGTGGGCCTCCTGGGCGCCTTTGGCCCTGGTCCGGTAGACCGGAGGCTTCTCGGGGAGGTACTCCGCGCCGTAGCGGCTCTCAATCACGCTGCGGGCCTCGGCCTGGGCCTCGGCAGCCACATTGGTGCTGTCGGTGCGCATATAGGTGATCAGGCCCACCGTGCCCTCGTCGCCGCCGATATCCACGCCCTCGTAGAGCCGCTGGGCGAGCGACATCGTCTTCTTAGCGCTGAAGCCGAGCTTGCGGCCGGCCTCCTGCTGGAGCGTGCTGGTGGTGAAGGGCGGCGCCGGGCTCCGGCGCTTGTCCTTGCGCGTCACCTTCTGCACGGCGTAGCGGGCGCCCTCCAGGTCGGCCACGATCGCCCCGGCCTGCTCCTGGCTGGAGATGGCAAACTTATCGAGCCGCTTGCCCGCTCGCTCCACCAGCACGGCACGGAAGGCATCACGCGGGGGAGAATCGTTCTGCATGGCCGTATCGCGGCCAGCCTGCACGAGATCGGCCTCGATCGACCAGTACTCAACCGGCACAAATGCCTCGATCTCGCGCTCACGCTCGACGATCAGGCGCACCGCCACAGACTGCACACGGCCGGCGGAGAGCCCACGCTTGACCTTATCCCAGAGCAAGGGGCTGAGCTGGTAGCCCACCAGCCGATCCAGCACACGGCGGGCCTGCTGCGCGTTCACCAGGTTCGCATCGATCCGCCGGGGGTTCTGGATGGCCTGCTGCACCGCGTTGCGGGTGATCTCCTGGAACACCACCCGGTGCACCGGCGTGCGCCGTGGCACACTCACTGCCTCGGTGATATGCCACGCGATCGCCTCGCCCTCACGGTCCGGGTCGGTGGCAAGATAGACGGCATCGGCATTCTTGATCGCGGCGCGCAACTCGCTCACGACTCGGGCTTTGGTCACCTCGTAGACCGGCTGGAAATCGTGCTCGATATCGATCGCGAGATCGCGCTTCGGCAGATCGCGCACATGACCCATGCTCGAGGTCACACGGTAGCCCCGACCGAGATATTTCTGGATCGTCTTCGCCTTGGCAGGCGACTCAACGATAACGACTTTATCGCCCATAAGCTCTTGTAGCCCACATAATCAGTGCAGGCCGAGGCTATGATGATGCCAGGGCCTGCAAGGGATTTTCGCCCCTGCACTATACGCGGGCGGATGGGGGTTGTCAATAGGAGGCTTACGGGTCGAAGCTGTGGATCTCGATCCGCAGGTCGAGGGGCCGGTTATCAGGAACGGCGCTAAGGATCACGCTTGTGAGCAGGCTGGGGTGAGGCGCCCTCGGGAGGTAGAAGAGGTGGCCAGGGCAGCCGCGATCGGTGGCGCCGAAGCGGGGAACGGGGATGTGTACGGCAGGATTCGCCGCGAGGGCCCGGCACCAGACACACTCGAGCCTGGTAGGGCTCTCGACCATCCAGGCCTCGCGGAGCCGCGCATGGGCCCGCAGATAGTCGATATGCCAGTGGGGGCGAGCCTGAGGGCTCCGCTGGTGGTAGGCCAGCCGGGCCGCCAGGCCGCCTGAGCCAAGGGCGCTGCCTACGTACAGATAGAAACCCTTCGGAAAGTCGAAGCTACCGAGACGGCCCACCGGAAGGCCGGTGAGGGGCTGCGGGAGCTGAAGTACCAGGATGTAGCTGCCCTTCACGATGATCTCCGTATCCCCGCAGGCCGTCGCAGCCCCCCGCCAACCTGCCCCGCGCATCTCAAGGGTACGCCACTGATGGCTATCTGGTCAAGAGGAAAAGGTTGACAGCTCATTCGTTCCGAGCAATGCCCCAGGAGGACGCAAGATCTTGCCGGGCAAGCGGCGCGCCCTGTTCCCACCCCGCGCAAGCGGGAGCGGTCTACCACCTTCGGCCGCAGGAGCGCGCGCATGCGGGCTTCGCGCCCCCGGAGCCGCGCTGCAGCGCCACGGCCTGCGGGAGTGTAGGACCATCCGGCCACATCCCCGCAGAGGGCCGGAGTGTCGGGTGTGCTATACTGCCCCGCAGAGGTTGCCGAAGAAACGACCACGCTGCTATGAATGTGCTACTGATCGGCGCGGGAGGCCGCGAGCACGCCTTCGCCTGGAAGATCGCCCAGTCGCCACACTTCGCCAGGCTCCTGTGCGTGCCCGGCAACACCGGGACGGGGAGCTACGGCCAGAATGTTCCCTTTCCGCTGAGCGACTTCGAGGCGCTCGTGGATCTGGCCCAGCGCGAGGCGATCGACCTGGTGGTTGTGGGGCCAGACAATCCGCTGGGCGATGGGATTGTTGATGCCTTTCAGGCCGCAGGCGTGCCGGCCTTCGGCCCGACGGCGGCGGCAGCCCGGATCGAGAGCAGCAAGGCCTTCGCCAAAGAGGTGATGGCCGCCACCGGTGTGCCCACCGCCAGTGCCCATGTCTTCGAGCGCCCCGCCGACGCCGAGGCCTTCGCCCGCGCGAGCGGCCGCCCATGGGTCGTCAAGGCCGATGGGCTTGCCCTGGGCAAGGGCGTGGTGGTGCCCGACGATCTCCCCGAAACCCTGGCCGCCATCGCCCAACTCGGCGCCACGCCGGCCGGGCACCGCCTGCTGCTGGAGGAGCGCCTCTATGGCCGGGAGGTCTCGGTGCTGGCGCTCTGCGATGGCCAGCGTCTCTTGCCGCTGCCCACCGCCCGCGACCATAAGCGGCTCGGCGAGGGCGACACGGGGCCCAACACTGGCGGCATGGGCGTGGTGGCGCCCGTCGATGAGGTGAGCCCGGCGCTGCTCGATCAGATCGTGGCCAGCTGTATGCAGCCCGTGGTCAACGAACTAGCCCGACGCGGGACGCCTTTCCGGGGGGTGCTCTATGCCGGAATCATCCTCACCGCCGATGGCCCGAAAGTGCTGGAATACAACGCCCGCTTCGGCGACCCGGAAGCCCAGGCCGTGTTGCCCCTGATCGAGGGCGACTTTCTGGAGGTGCTCTACGACTGCGCCGTCGGCAACCTGCGTCCGGAGAAGCTCCGCCGACGCAAGGGCTATGCCGTGTGTGTGGTGCTCTGCGCCGAGGGCTACCCCGGCAAACCGCGTAAGGGCGACCCGATTCGCGGTGTCGAGGCGATCGACGATGATAAGGTGCTGGTCTTCCACGCCGGCACAGCGATCGGCCCGAACGGCCTCTGCACCGCCGGAGGGCGCGTGCTGGGTGTCACGGGCCTCGGCTCCACACTCGCCCGGGCCCGCGCCAGGGCCTACGAGGCCGCCGAGCGCATCCGCTTCGATGGTAAGCACTATCGGCGCGATATCGGGAAGGAGTAGCGGGGCAGCGAATCGGGCGGCGGGCAAGCGAGCCACCAGCTAGCCAGCGGCTGGTCGCACCGACTCCCCGCCAGCCGCTCGCCGTCCCTGCCGGGCCGATGTTTCAGATTGCGGTTCTCCTCAGTGGCAGCGGCTCGAACCTGCAGGCCTTGCTCGATGCCGAGGCCGCCGGTGGGCTCGGCGCCCACGTGGCCATCGTTGTTAGCGATCAGGCCGGCGCCTACGGCCTGCAACGCGCCCTTGCCAGCGGTGTGGCCACCGCCTGCGTGCCCCTCCCC
>SFCB01000218.1 GCA_004367505.1 Chloroflexi bacterium OHK40
CCACGGCGGCATGAGCGGGATGGGCAACGGGAACGCACCGGCCCTTGGCGCCGCCCTCGACATCCTCCGCGTGCGCGTGGCGCGCCAGGAGACCGAGACGCTTACACTGCCGACAACCCTCTCGCGGATCGAGCGCTACCGGCTGGAAGACGCCGTTAACCGCGATACACCACGCCCGGTGGCTCTCTCGCTGCGGGGGATGGAGTGGCGCATCAACGGCAAGACGTTTGTGATGGACGAGGTCGCGCCGGAGGAGATTGTCAAGCTCGACACGCTTGAGGTGTGGGAGATCATTAACGAAACCAACCCCGGCGAGATGATGGACCCGCTGGGCATGGCCCACCCCATCCACATTCACGGCGGGCAGTTCCAGGTGATCGGGCGCGAGGTGCTGCCCGAGCTGCGGGCCGGCTGGGAGGGCGTGAAGGACGGCTATGTGGACGAGGGCTGGAAGGACACGGTGCTGGTGATGCCGGGCGAGCGGGTGAAGCTGCTGATGGCCTTCCGCGACTTCCCAGGCACCTACGTCTATCACTGCCACAACATTGAGCACGAGGACGCCGGGATGATGCGTAACTATCGCGTCGACGCATAGATTCGCACCGCATCGTCGGGTGAGTAACGGGGGCCGGCGCGGGGACGCGCCGGTCCGTTTTGCGTCCGACGTCCTCGCCGTCCTGCCTAGTTCAGGCCAAACCCCCGCCGTTTCTTGACCAGATCTTGACCTCCGCCAACACGACATCTTGATCTTCGCGCAGTATGCTCGGGCCAGGCGATGAGGGTACCGGCGTCACAACGACCATCAGGACGGAGGCCCAGCATGATGAACGGAGCGAGCATGATGGCCGGGATGGGCTGGCCAGGCCTCCTGCTGGTGCTGCTGCTCTGGGGTGGGGCGATTGTCCTTGCCCTCTGGGGCGTTTCGAGCCTGTTCCCAATTGGGCGCGTACGCGTTGAGGCCGATGCCCTGGAGATCCTGCGCCAACGCTACGCTCGTGGTGAGATCTCCCGGGAGGAGTATCTCCAGGCGAGCGAGACACTGCGCCAGCCCGAGGCCGAGCCGCTGCGCCACGCCGCCGATCACCCCAGGCGCAGCTAGCTCTGAGCGCCGCGGGAGGCACTGCCGGGCCATTGCTCGGCCAACAGAAATGAGGTATTTGTATGAGTCGTCCCGTTCGTCCGCGCCGCAGCCCCCGTATCCCCACCCTGGTTCTGGTCGCCGTTCCCCTCTTCCTGATCGCGCTGGCCATCGGCGTCGCCGCATCCCGGCCAAAGGCCAGCGCAACCATGCCGCCGCCGGAGCAGGCTGCCGTGCCGCACTTTGTCGATGTGAAGGCGCCGGGCGAACCGAGGACGGTGGTGGTCGGTGGGATGACTGACTCGCTACCAGGGACAAGCAACGAGGCCGGCTATCTGATGACCAATCTTCGCGCGGGGCAGATTCCCGAGGGGGCGACCACGGCGACCGTGCTGACGGACACGAACTGTGAGCCGGACGCTGACGGCGTCTCCCACTGCCTGAACGATCTCCAGATTGGCAATGTGGTTGTCACCGTGCAGCATCATCACCAGATGCACAGTGTGCCCTGCCTGTCGCCAGGCGAGACCGTCACCCTGATGCCGTTCGAGCAGTACGAGGCCCAGCTCTAACCGGTCACACAATCTACTCGCGCCGCTGGCGCCCTGGAGCACCCGTATGCACCAACACCTGCGTTCCTTCGCCGCTCTTGCTCTGCTCGCATTGTTGCTCGCCATACCCGGCCTCGCCCTGGCCGACGGCACGGGGGCGCAGCAAACCGTCGGTGAGTACACGGTCACGCTCGAGCTCCCCGAGAAGGGCTTCTTCACCGGGCGCAATCCTATCGCCGTCTCGCTCGGGGACTGGCGGGGCCAGGCCCCTGAGGCGACCGTGAGCGTCTTGCTCCTCGCCTTTACGCCGACCGGCGATGGGCACGGCGATACCCACGGCGAGGTAACCTCTGCTGATGACCATAGCGAGGCAACCGCTACTGAGGACCACGCGGCGACGAACGAGCACGCCGCAACTGACGAGCACGCGGCGACAGACGAGCACGCGGCGACAGACGAGCACGCGGCGACAGACGAGCACGCGGCGACGGACGAGCACGAGCACGACGACGCGAGTGCCGTTGAGGGACAAGGTCTTGTCACAGCGCCGGTGGCTCTGGCGGGCAGCGCTGAGCCTGGCCAGTACCGCGGCGAGCTTACCTTCGAGCAGGCGGGCACCTACACACTGAGTGTCATCTTCACCGTAGACGGCGAGGAACACGGCGCGATCTTCGATGTTGCTGTCACCCAGGGCCGGCCGCGCGGGCTCGTCCTCGGCGGCTTCGCCCTGGTGAACGGACTTGCCATCGGCGCGGCGGCCTTGCTCAAGTGGCGTGGACCGGCGAAGCCCGCCCGCAAACCTGCCCGTCCCACCCCTGTCGTCACCCCAAGCGCCGAGGAGCAATCGCAATGAGCACCACCACACCCCCCTCCCGCAACTTGCTGAACAACCGTCTCATCGGCGGGCTCATGCGCAGCGGCTGGTACCCCGGCATCCTTCAGATCCCCACGGCTGCCGTCTTCATCCTGATTGTCTGGCAGCTGATGCTTGGTCCCGACTCCGGCCACGACAACCTCGGCACCGCCCTCACCTGGGTGCTCTGGTGGCCGCTGATCCCGGTCATCTTCCTGTTCTTCGGCCGCTTCTGGTGCGCGATCTGCCCCTTCGCCACGCTGAGCGACGCCGTCCAGAAGCTCGTCGGCCTCAACCGGCAGGTGCCCAAGTTCCTCAAGAACTACGGCATCTGGATGATCGACGCGATGTTCATCCTGATCACCTGGTCCGATCACGTCTTTGGTGTGGTCGAGTCGCCGTGGGGCTCCGGCATCCTGCTGCTGCTCCTCACCACCGGGGTCGTTGTCTGCGGCGCCTTCTTCCAGCGCCGCACCTGGTGCCGCTACCTCTGCTTCCTCGGCGGTCTCTCGGGCAACTACGCCCGCACCGGCATGATCGCCCTGCGCGCCACACCGGAGGTGTGCGCGACCTGCACGAGCAAGGCGGCCTGCTTTAACGGCAGCGAGCGTGCCCCTGCCTGCCCCATGTTCGAGTTCCCACGCCAGATGGACAGCAACGCCAACTGCAACCTGTGCGCGAACTGTGTGAAGAGCTGCCCCAACGGCTCGCTCACCCTGACCGTGCGCAAGCCCACCTCAGAGCTGTGGTTCATCCGTAAGCCGAAGCTTGAGGAGGCCTTCCTGGCCGTGGTGATTATGGGCATCGTGTTCGTGCAGAACGTGACGATGCTGGAGGTGTGGAAGGGCATGCTCGCCTGGCTGGAGGGTGTGCTTGGCACCGACAACTACGCCGTGACCTTCACGATCACCTTTGTGCTCGCGATGGCGCTGCCGGTAAGCCTGATGGCCCTGACCGCCTTCGGGGCCAGCAAGCTGAACGGGGCGAGCCTGGCGAAGAACTTCGCCATGTTCGGCTACGCGATCATCCCGCTGGACGTGGCGGGCCACGTGGCCCACAACCTGTTCCACCTCTTCGCCGAGGGCAAGGCGGTCTGGTACACCTTGTTGGTGCTGCTGGGACAGGAGGCACCGAGCGCCTCACCGGCCCTGCTCAGCACGCCGGCCATCCAGCTGATGCAGTACGTGCTGATCGCCCTGGGCGTGCTCGGCTCGCTCTACGCCGCCTACCGCATCGCCAAGAGCAACTTCGCTGTCAGCGGGAAGACCTGGGCCACCTTCGCGCCCTACGCCGCGATAGTCGCTGTCCTGGGCATCATCAACGTCGTGCTCTTCGTCCTGCCGATGGCGATGCGCATGTAGCAGGTACAAGGACATAGCGGGTGGAGGCAATCACGTGGTGATTGCCTCCACCCTGTGTCAGGCCAACGCTACCAGTTCGTCGCCTAGGGATCGCGGAGATCCAGAGGCCGCTATCGCGGTCGCTAGCGAAGATGTAGGTCTGGCCGTCGCGGATCTGCGTCTCGACGCCGCAGAAGTTGTTCCCCTCGGGGTCGAGGTAGCCGCCGACCTCGACGAGCTCACAGGTGCCCGTGTCGTCCGGGTCGGCACCCTGGATCTGGATCGCCCGCAGGCCGCCCGCGTAATTAGGAGAGGTAAGCCAGGCTCGGGTCGAGCGGATCGACCGCCACCTCGTGAACCGACAGGTCGCCAAAGCCCTCGGCAAACGTCGGGTCCATCGCGTCGGGGATGGTGAAGGTGTCGAGCTCCTCGAGCGTCTGGGCATCGAAGAGATGCACGTAGCCCCAACCATCGAAGACGCTGCCAACATCGGTGATCAGGTCGCCAACCGTTCCCGTGGTGATAGGCGCCAAGGCTGCCGCCCCCTTCCGCACATGCTGCTGCCTGGTCATAGGTGGTGTCAAAGAGCGCGAAGCCAGTCCCGCGTCCGACGAAGATCACCGGGATATCACCCTCGACGGAGGGGGTGATCACGCTGTCGCAGGCGTCAGCGCCCTCACGGTTCATGATGATCACCGCCTCGTAGCCGCCGGCCGCAAGTACGCTGGTCACCTTCTCCGTGAAGAAGCATCCTCCGCGCTCGACGACCGCGATCTCGTCACCTGCGAGGTCGGGGGCAGCCGGCACCGGGTCGCCACCGGGATAGGCTATGCCAACAAAGACCGGCGTCCCGCTGATCGCCTCGGCCTGCTCCTGCGTGGTGTTGGTGCCCGCCTTGGCAAGGAAGGTGCCATCTTCGAAGGTTACCGCAAGTCGGTAGGGGTCGAAGTCCTCGTCGGTGCCGATGATGAAGTCGAGGCTATTTGTGCGAAGCTCCAGTCTTAGCCATCGGGCTGTCAAGACACCGTCCTTCCCCGGGGGCTCGATCTCCATCAGTAAAATGTCGGGCGCAAGCGCGCGGGCCAGTTCGGAGAAATGGCTGCGTTGGGTCAGCACGGCGGCAAGCAGGGCGAGGAGCACGAGCATGCCATGCCGGTGATTGAGTGGGGAGATCCGTTGAATGCAGTGAACCGCGCCTCGTCACAGAGCGGCCTGTTCTTGTCACTGGTTGATACGGCGGCTGGGGCAGCGACCCAGCCGTCAACTGGGGCTTGAGGGTAGACGAGAGGGTGAAGCTGTGCATCAAAAACGTGGCCGACGAGAACCACCACATGCAGCACTCCTTGCACAGCAAGCGACGGCCCCTCCGAGGAGTTCGGAGGGGCCGTCGCTCTTGCAGAGGTTGTTGCTGCGGGTCGCCACTCGTGGCGAGAACGAAGGTGGCAGTGCTAGGGGTACCTCACCCTACAACACTTACGAGGAGTGTGGCTACTCGCTCGCGTAGCCATCGCCGTCGCCAGAGAAGCCCTCATCACTGCCAGTCCCGCCGCTCACGTCGTCAGCAGCGCTTTCACCAAAGATGGCCATGCCTTGCTGGTCAGCCGCTCTATTCCGGCCAAAAGCTGTGCCCTTGAACGGGAACGAGGTTTCCTGAGTCTGCGGATTGAGGTGGTCGAAGGTGTACGACCCCGCTGTGATATTGCTGCTCAGATTCCAGATGATGAGCCCGCGCGTAATATCGGACTCGTAGATACGCCCGTTGTACCAGTACGTGGACCAGTCGCCGCCGGTCTCAATCGCTGCCGGGTTGTTCGGGTTGACCAGCGGCGCCGGGTCGGCGTAAGCTACCTCGTAGGCATTGGCGGGGTTGGTGAACTCGATGACCGAGATCCCCATCTGGTAGTTGCCGGAGACGAGCACGTAGCGCTTGTCGGTTGGCACGACATTGTAGTTATGCCAGGTGCAGTTCTCAAGACTCGTTTGCGGCCGCGGCTGGACGAATTGTCCGAGCAAGGCCCCGGTGCGCGCCTCGAAGAAGAAGAGCGTCCGGTCGACGAGGCTGCTCGACGCCTGACAGCGAGCCTGAGTGCCGCCACCTGGCTCGTGGCCGAAGATCAGAACTTCGCCGTCCCAGGTGAACGCAGCCGAGTGGCCGATTGTCACACCGGTGATACTGCGGGAGTAGAGCTGCACCGGGTCCTCGATCGAGCCCACGGCGGGAGCGTCAATGCTCGGATCGAAGCTCCAGACCGTGAAACCATTGCCACCAGCGCAGGAGATGAGGTTCACCTCACCGAGGATGACCCCCGTATCGTGGCAGCTGCGACCCGCCGGCTCGCGCCGTAGGAAAGCGGCACTCGCCGGGTTCCCCAGAGGAATCTTGACGATGTCGATCCCGGGGCAGGCACCGCTAGACCCGCTGTTATAGACGTACACATTGCCACGCGCGACGTCGGGCACCAACGTCGCGGTATGTGAGCCGCAGCCCGTCGGCACCGTGTCGCTAGCCATGCGAAGGTTCTTGATGAGCACGGGACTCGCCGGGTTGCTGATGTCAAAAATGCTGAGGCCCTCGAAGCCCTGCCCCACGAGCTGACCGCCGCACGAGGCTGTCGCCGCGCTTCCCGCTGAGACAGGCGAGTTCCACGATCGGATCAGCAGGTTTTGCCACACCAGCACGTCGCCCTGGTTCCCGACCGTTGTACCACCAGAGCATCCCGTATAGTTGATAATCTCGAAGGGGTTGGACGGCGACGAGATGTCAATGATCCGAAAGCCGTCATAGGTACCCTGGAAGGCGAGCCTGCCCCAGAACGCCAGGTCTGAGTTGATGATGCTTTGGCCAGGAACATTGTTATCCAGCGGAACAACTCGGTCGGAGAACCCCAGCGGATGCAGGTTCGGCGTGTACGAGAACGTACCGACAGCGGCGCCAGCTGAGGCCGCCAGAACCGTTGCTCCGCCGAAGGGCACGGCCAGAAGGGCAAACAGCACGAGCATTCTGCGTAGGAGACGACGCCATGACTTCCGGGGAGGTACGTACGCGTCCTGGTCGGTCGCGCGGTTGGAGATGACCTGTAGTTGCACCTGTTCCTCCTTACTCTACACTGAGTTAGTACTACAACGAGGGTTCATTTCGGGTAGAATAACGCTCCAGAACCGCCTGCGGGGAGGAGCAGATGACGACCATCGAGACGGTGCCAACGCTTGACTTGAGCCCTGACGACCTTGTTGGAGTTGCCGACGAGTTGAGCGCCTACCACGCCATCTTCGCCCCGCTCTACACCCGTCGCGAACAGCGCGAGTGGGCACTTCTCTACCAGCGTGGCCTCGTGAGCGACCTGCCCCGCAAGTCGGTCGAACCGATTGTGCTCTCGCTGCGCGGTGCTGATGAGAACGCCATCCGTGCTGTGCAGCAGTTCGTCAACGCCGGTGCTTGGGACGATGCCGCCATCCTCCAACGCCACTGGCAGCAGGTCGACGAGGAGATTGGCGACGAGGATGGCCTCCTCCTGGTTGACGGCAGCGACTTCCCCAAAAAAGGCACCGAGTCGGTCGGCGTCCAGCGCCAGTACTGCGGCCAACTCGGCAAGCGCGCCAACTGCCAGGCCGGCGTCTTTCTCGGCTATGCGTCTGCTTACGGCTCGACCCTGCTCGACCGCCGCCTCTACCTGCCCGAAGCCTGGGTCAGCGACCCCACCTTTGCTGACCGCCGCCGCAAGTGTGGTCTGCCCGACGACATCCACTTTCAGACCAAGCCCGCCCTGGCGCTGGAGATGCTGAAAGCCGTCGTCCAAGCTGGGACGCTGCGTGCGCGCTGGCTGGCCTGTGACGAAGGCTTCGGCCGCGACACCGGCTTTCTGGACGCTGTGGCCGAGTTGGGGCTGTACGCCATCGCCGAGGTTCCCCTCGATACCCGGGTTTGGAAGGAGCGACCCCAGACCGCTGTTCCGGTTTGGCGTGGTCGTGGCCCCAAGCCGAGTAAAGCGCGTGTGGTCGCTGAGGCACCCGCCCCGCTCACGGTTCGAGCGCTTGCGGACGCCGTCCCTGCTGCACAGTGGCAGGAGGTTGCATTTGCCGAGGGCGCCAAGGGCATGCAGGTGGCCGACGTCAAGCTGCTGCGGGTGGTGAGTGTGCGCGATGGGCTGCCGGGGCCGGAGGTGTGGCTGCTGCTGCGCATCAATCGGGAGACGGGCGAGCTGAAGACGTTTGTGAGCAACGCGCCTGAGGACGTCGAAGCCGAGCGGCTCATTCGCGTGAGCGCGATGCGTTGGCCGATCGAGGCCTGCTTCGAAACCGGCAAGCAGTTGCTGGGGATGGGCGACTACGAGATCCGCTCGTGGGTGGGCTGGCACCATCACATGACCCTGGTGATCTTGGCGCACGGCTTCCTGATGCGCTTGCACCGGCGGCTCAAAAAAAGTCAAGCGAGCTGACCGTGCCACAAGTGTGCCTGCTGCTCGAAGTACTGCTGCCACTTCCGCCGTCAGATCTCAGGCGTGTGTTGGCCCGTATTGCCTACACTCAGCTCCGCAACGCTCGTGCGGCCCGCTCACATCACAAACGCAAGGAGGCCTGGAGGCAAGACTTCCACCGATGCCCTTCAGAGCGAGCAGGAAAGCCGATCGCTCCGCCCCGTGTCTAGCCCATCTTGCTGTTCAAGGCGCCTCTTACATCCCTCGTTGTAGTATTAGGCTACCCTCTTGGAACTAGTTCCCTGTTTATGGCTCCCTTGCCAGCAGTGAGGTAACTATCACCACAAGAAGCGGTGAGGCGCTGTGGTGCCAACCTTGTCGTCTTCATGGTGACTACCACTCATATGGACCCTGGGCAGAAGGTCACGAAGACCACGCAAAGGGGGCTCCCCTCTGCGATGGGTCTTTGTTCCACACGAACACCCAAGGGGCGATGACCACGTGTTCATCGTCCCTGGCCGCGAATATGTACCGTTCCGTGTGAGTATCACGAGCATACCACACGCGGTCGCAAAAGTACATCCTTTTGCTCAGCAAAGTAGCAGTCACCACCCAGCTTTTCTCGGCCCAGCCAGATCGCCTACCTGCTCTCCGCTGTTCAGCGCTGTCCTTCTGCTTCGCCACGACATACCCTTCAAGCACCGCGCCTGGCGGCGTCGCTGATGAAGAGGTTCTGTTGGCAGGGCGTGTCGAAGCCGTGGTGCGGTAGTGACACAGGTGTGGATGCGCGACCGAGGGAGCGTATCCAATGGGGGAGCGACAATGAGCAGCGGTATTCGTGTTGTGCTTGCCGCCGACCACGCAGCGGTTCGCACCGGCCTACGCGAGCTGCTGGAGGCCACCGGACATTGAGGTCGTTGGTGAGGCTGAGGACGGTCAGGTCGCCGTCGAGCTCGCCGAAGCGCTCCGCCCAGATCTGGTGATGATGGACATCCATATGCCGCGGCTGAGCGGTATCGCCGCAACCCGTCAGATCGCCGCCACCTGACCGGCAGTGCAAGTCATCGGCCTTTCCGCCGCGGCCGAGCTGCCCTACGCTCGTGCAATGCGGGAGGCTGGGGCCCTGGTTCTGCTCGACAAGACCAAATAGAGGGGCGGTCGCAATCATTCGTCAGCTCGTCGCCAATCGTCTTTCGTCGATAAACCTGATGGCAGGACAATCATGAAACCGCTCGATCTCCTGATGGTGCTAGCCCTGGCAGTGATCTGGGGCCTCTCGTTCCTGCTGGTGCGCATCGCGGCGCCGGTGCTCGGCCCACTCGGTCTGGTGGCGGCGCGCATGCTCGTCGCCAGTCTGGCCCTCCTGCTCTACGGCCGGCTCGCCCACCGACCGCTGCCGAACATCCGCGCGTCCTGGCGAGCCTACCTTGCCCTGGGCGCGCTCAACTCGGTGTTGCCCCTGGCCCTGGAGGCGTTTGCCGTCGTCCAGCTCAACGCGTCGCTGGTTGCCATCCTGGCTACGACCACGCCGCTCTTCACGGTGCTTGCCGCCGCGCTCTGGCTCCGCGAACGGCTCACCCTGGCGAATGTGGCCGGCGTGCTGCTCGGGCTTACGGGAGTTGCAGTCCTCGTCGGCGGCGGCAGCCTCCCATCCGGCAGTCAGGGCGTGGTGGCGGTGGGCGCAGCATTGCTCGCGGCCCTGCTCTACGCACTCGGCGGCATCTACGCCAAGGTCGCCTTCAGGGATACCTCGCCCCTTGCACTGGCGATCGGGCAGGAGCTGCTGGCGGGCCTGCTGGTCCTGCCGCTCGTCCTGGCCACCCCACCAGCCGTGGCCCCGACACCCGGAGTCCTGGCGGCAACCCTGACGCTGGCGCTGGTGATGACCGCCGGCGGCAACCTGCTCTACTTCGCGCTGATCACGCGGGTCGGACCCACCCGCACTCAGGTCGTCTCGTTCCTCGTGCCCGTGGTGACGCTGGTGGCGGGCGCACTCCTGCTCGGCGAGCCGGTGAGCAGCGCAAGCATCGCCGGGCTGGCGATCATCTTCGTGGGAGTAGCTCTTATTGCTCGCCCGCGGCCCGGCACAGTGGTGACGCTCCCGGCCCAGCCCCGCTTTCAGGGGCAGGGGCTGGCAACACCCATCGTCCCCTCGGGGCCGCTCTTTGACCGGCACAGCCGGCGCCGACTACCGGCGAGGCAGGGAGTGATGGCCAGCGCCTAGGCGATTCGGCCTAGCGCACGGGAAGCAATCTGGCCTTGTGCTACGGCGCGCGACGGCTGCACACTGGATGAAGCACAACTCCTGATGAAACGCAAAGGTATTCCTGCTGGAGGTTTTCCGATGCGCTATACCACCACTCATATCGCCGGCGACAATGAGCGGGCGACCCTGGACCGGATATGGGCGGCGTCACAGGAGGCCGACGATCGCGGCTTCCGGCCTCGCGACGGCTGGTGGTCGCTCAGCGCCTGGGCGGCCAGCGCCACGCTGCTCCTGGCAGATGGTGCGCCGATCGGCGGCCTCGCGGTCAAGCTGGCGCCCGACGGAGCGCTGGAGGCGCGGCTCGCCCTGCTCCCCGAGCGCCGCACGCCGGAGGCCGCGCGCCGGCTCGTACGCGCGTCGCGGGAAGAGGTGCAGGCATACAGCAGCGCACGCCTCCGCCTGACCCTCCCCGCCCAGGCTACCTGGGCTCGGGAAGCGGCAGACGCGGCCGGCCTCACCATTGCCCGCTCCACCCTGGTGATGCTGCGACCGGCAAGCCTCGGCCCGCTGGCCGCGACCGCGGCGCCCGGCGTCGCGATCCGGCCGACTCAGCCGGGCGAGGAGGGGCGGGTGCTCCACGCCCTAAACCACGCATGGGCCGGAACGTGGAACTTTCGCCCGCTCAGCCGGCGCGCCCTTGAGCGCGACCTTGTCGGGCAGCGCGACGGTTTCCTGGTCGCGGTCAACGCCGAGGGGCGGCTCGCCGGGACGGTCCACGCCCAGTTCGACCTGACGGGGAAGAATCGAGACGACGGCCCGCTGGCCTGGATCTCCAACTTGACGACCGACCCGGTCTGGCGTGGCAAAGGCCTTGGTCGTGCGCTGCTCGGCGCCGGCATCGCCGCCCTGCACCATCGCGGCGCTACCTCAGTGATGCTCGGCGTGGACGCTGGGGCAGTAGCCCCGCTCGCATTGTATCGCTCCGCCGGCTTTGTTGAGGTCGACCGGCTGGAGCTCTGGGAGGCGCAGAGTAAGGCTCACTCAATAGCTGAGGCTCCACCGCAGCAACGCACCACAGCGGCAGCTAGCCCGATTGCCGCCGTGGTGCCGTAAAGGTCATCGCACAAAACTAAGGTCAGCGGGGTGACGAGCGGGTTTCAACGATCTGTATCCGCAGAAGCGATTATGTGCCCGTCGGTCATCCCGGCTCAACGGTCGCTGATTGCTCCAGCCGCTCGCCGCGCAGCGTGATCAGACCGATCGCCCCCGAAAGCGTGAGCATCACACCACCGACGTAGTAGACCACCTCTACTCCGGCACGCTCGGCCACCCACCCGCCAACACCGAGCGATAGCACCTTCATTACGTTCCACACGACGTCGAGCCAGGTGAACACGCGCCCGCGCATCGCATCTGGCACCCGCCGCTGCACCCAGGTCTGATACACAACCATCCCTGATGAGGTGTTGAGCCCGTAGATGAACAAGAGCAGCCAGGCAAGCGGGGGCGCAGTGACAACGGCAAGGAGCACATCACCGATGCCGCGAACGACGTAAGGTCCGAAGAGCCAGCGCGGATGCCCATAGTCCCGCACGAAGAGCCCCAGCAGCACTGGTCCGAGGAGCGCACCGACACCGATCGCGAGGATAAACGAGCCGAAGCCGCCGGGGGGGAGCGCGTAGTGCTCCTCGGCCAGCACGACCAACAGCGCCGAGGTGGCGCCAACGCTTAACGAGGCGAGGGCTTGCACCGCAACCAGCCGCGAGACAAAGCGATCCTGCCGTGTGAAGCGCAGCCCATCACGCGCGTCAGCAAGGAACCCGCGCCAGCCACGGGCCTGGATCGGTCGTCCCTGGGGAACCGGGAGCAGCAGGAGCAGCCCCGCAGAGATCAGGAAGGTGAGTGCATTGAAGACGAATGCCGCCTCTGGCCCAATCTGATTGATCACGCCCAGCGCGACCGCAGAACCAATGATCTGCACGAACCGCCCCGTAGACCAGGACACCGAGTTGGCAGCGAGCAAATCGTCCGTATCTAACAACGTGGGCAGTGTTGCGCTCACGGCTGGATTGAAGAAGGCGCCGGTGGCCGTGAACAAAGCGACCACGGCATAGACCTGCCACTGCTCGGTCGTGAACAACAGCGCCAGCACCAGCCCCGCCCGCACCACGTCGGAAACCACCAGTACCATTTTTCGCGGCAAGCGGTCGATGATAACGCCGGCAACCGGTGCCAGGAGAATGATCGGGACGACCTCGAAGAAGACCGTGCCCGCTACCGCCAGGCTCGACCCCGTGCGCTGGTATACCCAGACAACCAGGGCGATATAGTGCAGCGTATCGCCGAGATTCGAGATAAGTTGCCCAAGCCAGAGCGGGAAGTAGCGGCGGTTGCGGATAAGCCGCCCGTAGTTGCTCAGAAGATAGTGCATACATTCTCTGTGAGGGCGCACCGCCACAACGTCCCCTCGATTCGTTGTGTTGCAAGTGAGCGCCGAAATGAGTATAGTCCTTCCCGTTAGCTGGAAGGTCAAGAGGATTGCCGCCCGCGTGTGGCGGTGTTAGCGCAGGCCGTAGACCGGGAGGATCATGCAGGGCCAATCTCAAGGAACGAAGCTGCGGATCGGGCAACTGGCCGCTGCTGTAGGCTTGAATCCAAAGACTATCCGGTTTTATGAGCAGCTTGGCCTGCTCCCCGCGCCACCGCGCACCACTGCGGGGTATCGCCTCTATGATGCAATTGATGTGGAGCGATTGCAGTTTATCCGTAAAGCAAAGGCGTTGGGATTAAGCTTAACCGAGATTGGTGAAATACTGGCGTTACGACAGTCAGGCACTGCTCCCTGCCGCCTTGTCATCAGTATGATCGAACGCAAGCTGGTTGCCATCGCAGCTCAACGCCAGGCGCTCCAGATGTTCGAGCAGGAGTTACAGGTCTTGCGAGATGAGGCTCTGGGCACAATGGATCGTGAGGCCCAAACGTGTAGCGTGATAGAGCTCGCAGTAATGCCAGTCCGCACCACCGGTGAATCATTGCCAACTCACAAAGATAGATGATGGTAGAGTTGGGGAGGACGCATCGGGGTGTGAACCGGTTTTAGCCCCAAGCTTCAGTGAGGCGCACGGCTCGGACCATGTCGTCAGCTGCAGTGTGCGGCGAAGCCGCATGAGGATCTAGAGTGACAGGACCTCTCAAGGACGAGTCCACGGCCAAGCCCATGCTCGCCGACGCGTTGACCTGGTGGGTCACTTGCCACACTCATTGCCATTGGTTGTAATGCGTTGCTGCATCAGCGCCCAGCGCTGGACCAGAACGTGGAACTGGTTACGGCTATGTACGTGATAAGTGACCCACTAGTCCCAGAAACTGCAGCCCGCCTCCTTGATGGCCGCGAGGCCCGGGTACCAACACCGGGGTGACTGAGCTTGTCGGGGTCTTTTGAGGCGTACCAAGCGGCAATACTGTCCTGGTCGAACCAGAGGGTCAGGCTGCCGCGTTTGACGAGTGTTTGGTTGTACTCCTTCCAATTGCGCACGCGGTAGGGCGCCTTGGCTGGCGGGGCGGTTTGAGGACCGGCAGCCGCAACCTCGGCTGAAACCCGCGCCTGATCGAGCTGGGATTGAGCGAGCAGGGCATCAATGTTTTCGTCAGTCTCGCCGAGAACCTTCAAAAGTGCAATCTGCTCATCGCGGCTCATTCGACGTAGCTTCTGACGCTGCTGGCCCATTCGCTCCTCCTACGACTCTTCCATCACCCTTTCCACTATACCCACCTGCTACCGGTTATGCAACAACACCGGCGAGAAACGATCATCGTCTATTTCCGCCGCCCTTGGTTTGAAGGGAAGCCCTCTGCCGGCTACCTCGACTGCCAAAGCTTCAGGAAGCGCTGGAGCCAGCGGGAGCGCCCCTTTTCCCTTGACAAAAACAACGGCGACCAATAGGCTGTGGTAGGGGCGGGTATCTCGCCCGTTGTCGCCTAGCTGGGTGACAAAGCGAATATAAACGATGATGGCGCAGATTGAGCAGTGGCCAGGCCCCGCCCAGCTTTTCCTCTGGCATGGACAGGCCCTCTATATCGGAAGGAGTCCGTCCTCCACCTTCCACCAGCATCTCGCACTGCAGATCGGGGTGGGCCTCGGACAGCCGATATACATCCGTACCAAGGAGACAGCACCGTATCAGCCGGCGCAAGGCTTTCTTGTCCATCCGCACACGGCGCATCAAATTGATGCCGCCGACGTACCGGCACTTTTTATCTGGACCGAACTTCTTCCGGCAGGGCCCTTGATGAGTATGGAAGATGCGTACGCAGGGATCGTGCATCTTGAGCCCTCACTGGTAGAATTCCTGCTCCGGCCACTACGCGCCGCTGAGCAACAACCACTGGACTGCGCAACCGCACGCCTTCTGCTTGAGCACGTCGTAGATACGCTGCTGCCGAAACCCAATGAGCGGCCACTGATCGACGAGCGTATTGCGGCGCTGATGCGGGCAATCGAAGAAGGGTTTTTCGAAGAGCACAGCCGCCCAATTACACTCCTTGCGCGCACCCTCCACCTTTCACCAAGCCGTCTGCGCCATCTCTTCCACGCCCAGACTGGCCTGGCGCTCCAACGCTACATCCTCTGGCACCGCCTCCTGCGAGCGCTCCGATACAGCGCCAGCGCATCATCGTTGACAACGGCGGCCCACGATGCAGGCTTTGCCGACCTCGCTCACTTGAGTCGCGTATTCCGTGCGACGTTCGGCCTCACCCCCTCAGAAATCTTCAAAGATAGCCACTCCGTTCAAGTCACGCCCTGTCTCCTCTGATAACCTGCAGCATGTGAGATGTTGCAGAGTGAGGAGGCTCGCGCCGTGACTAGTGGAATGCGATTTCCGGTCGTTGGGGTGCTCATCGGCGGGCTGATTGCGCTCTTCGGCACCTACTGGGACGACGCCTGGCATACCGACCTTGGCCGGGATACCTTCTTCAGCCCACCCCACCTTGCCTTATACGGGGGCGTCGCGCTCGCCGGGGCCACCGTGATGCTGTGGCTCCTGCTCCGCCTGCGCACACATTCCCGCTGGCGCGACGCTGTCAGGCATCCCCCGCTGCTCCTGGCGCTGGTAGGCATCCTGGCGACGCTTGCCTCCGCGCCCATCGACGAGATCTGGCACACGCTCTTCGGGCGCGACGCCGTGATCTGGAGCCCGCCGCACATGCTCGGGGTTGCGGCACTGCTCTGTGTCGCCAGTGGAGCCTTGCTTGAGGTGGACAGTGTAGCCGGCCGCGCTGGCGTTCTCCTGCGCCCGCTCACCGGCGCCCTACTTCTCGGCGTGTTGCTCGTGCCAGTGCTCGAGTATGAAACCGACGTGCCACAGTTCCCGCTACTCTGGTACCTTCCCGTACTAACCCTCGGGGCGGGGGTAGCCTTCCGGCTCATTGAGATGCGGCGTCAAAGCATTTGGGACGTGACGTTCGCGGCCGGCGCTTACACCCTGCTGCGGATCGGTATTACCGTCATTCTCAGCGGCATGAATCACTCGCTCCCGCTGATCCCGCCTATCATCGTGCCGGCAATTCTTTTCGACTTGACTGCACGCATGCACCTGCCGAGCGCACCTCGCGCAGTGCTGATGGCAATAACTGTGTATGTGAGCTATGTGTCGTTACACCAAGGGCCGCCCGGCTACCTCCGGCTCGACGCCACTGCTATCGTGATAGGACTACCCGTAGCCGCCTTGCTTGCCTGGCTAGCCTTCACCGCCACACGACCCCGGTTGCACACCCGCACGATAACCACAGCAACGCTCCTGCTCACCGCACTCATCTATGCTGGTGTTGCTCCGCCTCGGGCGCTGGCGCACGATCCCGGCCAGGGCGAGGCTATTGGCACTGTTCGCCTCACTGTCGAGCAGAACTACCCCGTAGCAGCGCTGAACGTCGTGCTTGAGGAACATGGGCACCAGGACTGCGCAGATGTGCGCCCGCTCGCAGTCGTCGGTCGGCGGGCGGGTGCTGTCCTGCGGGGTCCACTTCAACAAATAGACCGTTGCACGTACACCGGCAGTATCACGGTTAGCGCTCCTGGACGCTGGTTTATCTATGTAGAGCTTGAGCACAATGCTCGACCTGCCGAGGCGTGGCTCCCGGTCGTTATGGACGGCAATGGGCTAGAGAGAACAGAAAAGCTTTCCGAGCTGTATCTCCCGCCAGCGGCCTCCGGTTCCCTGGGCCAGGCGGGTGCCGGGGTGCTGATCTATGGATTGAACATCGCCCTGCTGGCTGCGGCAGTCCTTGTAAGCCGGAGGGAGATCCTTCAAGCATAGACCCCTCGCCTGAAACGGTAGAACGGATACACCGCATGAACCTGGTTGGCCGGCGAGAGACGCTTGGGCGGCCAACAAAGGCGTCGAGCTTTCGAAGGAGCGACGGATGAAATCCTCGGATCACACCGATGAGGAAGTAGCCAGGAGTAACATACTTTCTGGTTTGATAGCCGCCACGGTGCAGCTAACAACCTGCGAGCTCGTTGCTGCGCTGCTGCCGGGCGGTCGCTCACCCACAGCGTCGATGATCCGCGCCGCAACCGACCGCGTGCCTGCCCCCCTTGTTGATGCGGGCGTGGCGCTGCTGCAGATGAAGGCTAAGCCCGCTCTGAATCTCAGCGTCGTCAGCACGCTGCTCGGTGCCGGCGCGCTCGCCAGCGCGGTTGGGCGTCGATACCAAGTATTAGGAGGGCTTGTGCTCGGCGGGGGCAGCGTAGCCGCCCTACTGGCCGCCGCGGCCCAGGCAGATAACAGCAAGCTTCGCGTAGGCCTTATCAGTGGCGCCGGGGGCGCAGCCGGGATGCTCGCCCTTCAGCTGCTCTGGGGAGCCCGGGGAGCTTCGCAGGTATCGAGCAGGGCAGCATTCTGTGTGGCGTACGCCGTAGGAGCGGCCCTGTTTGCCAGGTGGCTGTCACTGCGTGCGGAGCAGCAGTATGAGGCGCACCGGCAAAAGCTGCGCTTACCCAGGCCCGACCGCTCCCAGCTTGAGCGTGGCTACGCTGGAGACGTGGCGCAGACAGGTAGCGCGGGTCACTATCCCATTGATGTCAACGCTTCGACGCCGCTGATCGACGTCGTAGACTGGCGCCTGCATGTGCATGGTCTGGTCGAGCGCGAGGTGGTGCTCACGCTAGATGAGTTGCTAGCGATGCCCCTGGTAGAGATTGATGCAACTCTGGTCTGCATACACAATCTGGTCGGCGGGACGCGGATGGGTACCGCGCGCTGGCTCGGCGTGCCTGTGGCGCAGGTCCTGCAACAGGCCGGCGTCCGCCCGGCAGGCAGCTGGCTCGTCGCAACAGCTGTTGACGGCTTCTCGATGGCGCTGCCGCTGTCGCTGCTTAAGGAGGCGGGCGTGGCGCTCATTGCAGTCGGTATGGACGGCGCGCCGCTCCCGCTGCGCCACGGCTTTCCCGCCCGGCTCCTGGTGCCCGCAACCTACGGGCAGGAGGCGAACCTTAAATGGCTGGCTGAGCTGAGGGTGACCGCCGATGCGGCGGAGGACTACTGGTCGCGACGCGGCTGGCCCGAGGAGCCAGCGGGTGTGCAGATGCAAGCCCGTATCGACACGCCACGCGATGGTGCGGTTGTTTCGGCAGGCGCGACGGTGCTTTGTGGTAAGGCCTGGGCCCAGCCAATCGGCGTGGCGCGGGTCGAAGTGCAGATTGATGGTGCTGGTTGGCACGATGCGGAGCTAGGACCAGCGCTATCACCCGTGGCCTGGCGATCCTGGCGGCTGAGCTGGGAGGCGGAGCCGGGCCTCCATACCGTCGTGGTGCGAGTGACTAACGCCGCTGGCGCCGTGCAGGTGGAAGAGCCAAGAACATATGTCCCCAGTGGGACAACAGGCTATCACTGTATTCGCGTCCACGTTGTCGCAGGCACTGCGACCAGGCAGCGAACTATCCGGGCACGCGCGAGTCTGATCGCCTCGTGGCGCACGCTATGTCAGCGGCTCCACTTTGTCGCACTGAATAGCGTCGCCTGGTATAGACGCCGCGGCCAACGAGGCTGAGTCGGGGGTTGGCCCCGATGTGAGCAAATGTCAAGCATGAGAAGCGAGTTTGGTTGGGGGGCTAGTGTGTTGAAAGTGGTGTGTGCGACGCTTCCGCGAACACGCCCGAGCTCGCCAGCAGCAGAATACCCTGGACCCGCATGTCTTCACCCTGCCGGAAGGCCGGGGCGCGGATCTTCGTTGTCACAAGAACAAGGAGCTGCTGGACGCTGCTCCAGCGAGCACTGGTGCCAGACAAGAAGCCCTCACACGGGCGACGGCCGGCTCGGGTAGTCAAGCCATTGCCGCGCTTGGCGATGTACCTGGCGCAAGAACGTGCCGGGCGAAAGCTTCTCCTCGCCTGGCACTGCTTATTGCGGCGCGCCGCTACGCGTTGCTCACGTGCGCACGACCGAGTTCTCCGAGCCGAACGGGTTGGCAACATAGCCGTCGGCGGCCGGGTCGTTGTGCCAGACGCCGTCGCCGGTGCAGTAGCGGTACTGGTAGACGGCGCCGGGCTCCAACTCCAGGGTCAGCGACCAGGAGCCGTCGTCGTTGCGCTGCATCGGGTGGGCCGTCGAGTCCCAGCCGTTGAAGTCACCCACCAGGTACAGGGCGTCGCAGCCCTGTATCGCTGGCATCACGAATGTGAGCTGAGTCACCTCGTTGAGGGCCTGATTGGTAGTCATCAATTCCTCCTTGAATTACTGGTTCTGCTTGCCGTACAGGGATCTGTGGGCGCTCGCACGGCCTGCTCCAGCCACAGTCTGAGTATGGCCCCACTCGCTGTGGGAGAGCTGAGGATTGGCTGTGCATCCACTGAGGGCGCCGGCTGGCTGATAACTGTCGGCAGTATGCGTCCGTCTCGGCGACAACACCTCTCGCACTCAGCTATCGTCTTGGACTGCGGCAATTCGCACAGTGCTGCGCAAACCGACCCAAAATTTAACCTGACTGAGTACCCATATGAGCCATCCTTGTCCATCTTTTGCACCTCGTGTTGACGAGTGCTATGATGCTGCCGCTTAGAGCAGGATGGAGGGTGCTGCTATGCGCGGGTTTGCCATAGGGTTCGGCGTGTTCATCGTGATTGGCCTTGTTGTTCTGGCGGTACTGCGGAATACAGCGACGCCACAACCGCGCGCCGATCCCACCAACGCACAGCTCGTCGCGCAGGGCCGCATTGTCTACAACCAGTACTGTGCCGCGTGTCACGGTGCGAACCTCGAGGGCCAGCCGAACTGGCAGGATGAGCTGCCCGAGGGCGGGCGGCCGGCGCCGCCCCACGATGCAACGGGCCATACCTGGCACCACGCCGACGCGCTGCTGTTTGAGATTGTGCAGAAGGGGCCGCAGGCCAACCCGCTCCCTGGCTATCTGTACCGCATGCCTGCCTTCGGCGACGCACTGACCGACGACGAGATCTGGGCAGTGCTCGCCTATATCAAGGGCACCTGGCCGGCAGACATCCAGGCCGCCCAGGAAGAGGTCAACCGGCAGGCGCGCTAAAGACGGTTTGCGTAACCAGGAGGTTGATATGCCGCCTCTAGAGCGTGAGCGGCTCGACGCCTACCTTGGCCTATTAGGGCTCCACCGTGGTGATGGCGTTGCGGCCTATGATGCGGCGGCGCGAGCCTATGATGGCTTTGCACGCATCTGGGACAACTGCATCGCCGCACCGGCCCTCGCCCACTTCAACGCCCTTGTCACCGAGCATTTGGCGCCTGGGGCGAACGTGCTGGACGCTGGCGCCGGCACCGGAGAGCGCACCCGCGTTCTGCTGAGCCAAGACACTGTCGGACACGTCGTAGCCCTTGATGGTTCGCAGGGCATGCTGGCCCTGGCCGAACGCAAGCTGCGCGACCCTCGCGTCGTCTTTGTACGCGGCGATGTGAACCGGCTCCCTTTCCCAGATAACTCCTTCGATCTCGTCGCCAGCACCTGGGTCGTCGAGACGCTCGACGATCCTCGGTCGGCAGTGCGCGAATTTGTGCGCGTTATCAAGCCAGATGGTGTTGCCATCTATGCCTTCTGCAGCCTGCCGGAGGGGAGAGGTGGAGCGCTGCTCAAACGGGTTATCGATCTAGCGGCACCTGACAGTGGGCCGCTCTCCGTGCTGTTGCCTGAACCGGAGCGGCCCTTTCATCATTGTGAGCGCTCTAGCCTCCACCAATTCTCCGGTGGCCTCACCACGGTAGCGGTTGTAGCGAAGTGCTGCGTTATCGAATCGACCCATCTGCCCTGCAAGCTACCCTGACCTGGGCCCTTCTGCGCTCTGTGCAGCCAGCAAAGGAACCTCTCCGTGACCTCCCGCTCACCTCGCTTATCGCGGCTAAAACGCTCGCAGCGCGGGCAGGCTGCTCCTAGGGCCTTGATCGGCCCGCAATCTGTGCGAGACAGAGCATCGGCGTGCGAAATGCTCACATCAGGAGCTGCTACCGCCATCGAGACCGACAGCCTCAGCATCGTGCAGACTGTCGAGACAGGCCAGGGCGCCCATGGGGTGATGATCGACCCCACAGGCCGGCATGCCTACGTCACCAACATTTACGGCAACGATCTCGCCGTGCTGGATCTCGGCGAGCGGCGGGTCGTCGCCACCCTGCCGATAGGAACGGCACCAAACGGGGTAAGCTTCACCCCCCAGGCGCCGGCCCCCGCTCGGGCAGCCGAGAGCCCGGTCGGGCTTCCGAGCCACACGGAGAACGATGCCCACGACGAGGAGAAAGCCGACGGCAAGGATCAAGGGAGGCGCCTGCCATCCTGCCTACGCCGAGTAGGCTATTTGGCGGGTACACCCAGGAGCAGACCTCGGTACAATGGACTTACTTGTCGAACAGACGTTGTGAAGGGAGTTATGCGATGTACACGTTCAAAGTGCAGGATATGACCTGTGGCGGCTGCGCCTCCTCGGTGCGCAAGGCGGTGTCGCAGGTGAGTGGTGTCAGCAGCGTCACGGCCGACCCGCAGACCAAGGACGTCGTGGTCGAGGCCAGCCCCGAGGTGACCCGCGAGGCCGTGGTCGCCGCCATCCAGGATGCCGGCTACAACGAGATCACCGTGGTCGAAACGGCCCGCTAACGACGCTCACGAGACGACGCTGGGGGCGGTGCTGCGGCACCGCCCCTTTACGTTCTTGTGCTGGCCTAGCTGAAGATGAAAATGCTTAGTAGCGGTAGGTGATCTGGCGGGTGTGCAGGCGAATGTGCTGCGGTACGATAGGTTTGAACACCTACGATCTGTTGATGAAGGAGCATGTAATGGCTCAACAGCAGCTAACCCTTCCCGTCACCGGGATGACTTGTGCGAGCTGCTCTACCCGTGTGGAGCGCGGCCTGAAGAAGACGCCGGGCGTCGAGAGCGCCGAGGTCAATCTCGCCACCGAGCAGGCCACTGTCACCTACGACCCCCAGCAGGTGCAGCCCCAGCAGCTGGTGGCCGCGGTTGAGGCGGCCGGCTACGGGGTGATCTCGGAGCAGCTGGAGTTGCCGATCACCGGGATGACCTGTGCGAGCTGCTCGACCCGCGTCGAGAAGGCCCTGCGTAAGGCTCCCGGTGTGCTGGAGGCTAGCGTGAATCTGGCGACCGAGCGGGCCACCGTGACGATCGCGCCCGGCGTTGCCGACCTTAGCACGCTCACGGCTGCCGTCGAAGCGGCCGGCTACGGCGTGATCGCCCCAGCTGCCGAGGAGGCTGACGAGGAGAGCGAGGACGCCGAGACGCTAGCCCGCCGCGCCGAGCTGAACGACAAGCGCCGCAAGCTTATCGTCGCGATCGCCTTCGGCCTGCCGCTGTTCCTGCTCTCGATGGCCCGCGACTTCGGGCTGATTGCCCCCTGGTTTGTCGGCGCCGCCCGCCAGATGATGGACCAGATGCCTGGTGCGAGCATGACTGAGATGATGCAGCACGTCGCCGCCCACGACGACCTGCTCAACTGGCTGTTCCTCGCCCTTGCCACGCCGGTGCAGTTCTTCTCGGGGCGCGACTTCTATGTCCACGCCTGGAAGGCGCTAAAGGCCCGCACGGCGAATATGGATACCCTGATCGCGCTCGGCTCGTCGGCGGCGTATTTCTATAGCCTGTGGCTGCTACTCGCCGGGCTCGGCGGCCATGTCTATTTCGAGACGGCGGCGGTGATCATCGCGCTGATCCTGGTGGGCAAGTTTCTTGAGGCCCGTGCCAAGAGCCAGACGAGTGCCGCCATTAAAGCGCTGATGGGCCTGCAGGCGAAAACCGCTCGCGTGCTGCGCGGCGGTGTGGAGACGGACATCCCGTTGGCTCAGGTGCGGGTGGGCGACATCGTGCTCGTGCGCCCTGGCGAGAAGGTGCCTGTCGATGGGATGCTCACTCAGGGCAGCTCGACCCTGGACGAGAGCATGCTCACGGGCGAGAGCATGCCGGTGCAGAAGAAGGTTGGCGACGCCGTCATTGGCGCGACGCTGAACCGCACCGGCTCCTTCCAGTTCCGCGCCACCCGTGTGGGCAAGGATACCGCACTCGCCCAGATCGTGCGGCTAGTTCAGGAGGCCCAGGGCTCGAAGGCCCCCGTGCAGCGCCTGGTCGATCAGGTCTCGGCGGTGTTTGTGCCGGTGGTGCTCGGCATCGCCCTGGTGACGTTTTTGGCCTGGTGGTTCGCTACTGGCGACGTGACCCAGGCCCTGATCTTCGCGGTGGCTGTGCTGGTGATCGCCTGCCCCTGTGCGCTCGGCCTGGCGACCCCGACGGCGATCATGGTCGGCACGGGCACAGGCGCGCAGCACGGCATCCTGATCAAGAACGCAGAGGCGCTGGAGCGGGCCGGCAAACTCACCACCGTGGTCTTCGACAAAACGGGTACGATCACTCAGGGCCAGCCCGCCGTGACCGATGTGGTGACGAGCGGCGACGAGGCCGAGTTGCTGCGGTTGGCGGGCAGCGTCGAGCGCGGCTCCGAGCATCCCCTTGGCGAAGCGGTGGTGCGGGCGGCGCAAGACCGTGGACTGACCCTGGCCCACCCGAAGGGGTTCGCTGCCATCGCCGGTCACGGCGTGCAGGCCACGGTGGACGGACGCACGCTGATGATCGGCTCGCCGCGCCTGATGCTTGAGTCGGGCATTCAACTTGGCGGGCTGGAGGGAGCGGTCGAGCGGCTGCAAGGCGAGGCGAAGACGGCGGTCGTGGTGGCTGCAGACGGGCAGGCCCTGGGCGTGCTGGGCATCGCCGACCCGGTCAAGTCCACCTCGGCCGAGGCGATCGCGGCCCTTACCCGTCAGGGCGTGCAGGTGCTGATGCTCACCGGCGATAACCGGCGCACGGCCGAGGCGATCGGGCGCCAGGTGGGCCTTGTCCCCGCACAGGTGGTGGCCGAGGTGCTGCCCGAGATGAAGGCGGCCGAGGTCAAGCGGGTGCAGGGCGAGGGCCGTGTGGTGGCGATGGTGGGTGACGGTATCAACGACGCGCCGGCGCTGGCCCAGGCCGACGTGGGCATCGCGATGGGCACGGGCACGGATGTGGCGATGGAGACAGCCGACGTCACCCTGCTGCGGGGCGACCTGCGCTCGGTGCCGCAGGCCATCCAGTTGAGCCGCAGAACGATGCGTACCATCCGCTGGAACCTGTTCTGGGCCTTCATCTACAACGTGATTGGCATCCCGCTGGCCGCCGGTATCTTCTACCCGCTG
Source organism: Chloroflexi bacterium OHK40 (assembly GCA_004367505.1). Classification (GTDB taxonomy): domain Bacteria; phylum Chloroflexota; class Chloroflexia; order Chloroflexales; family Chloroflexaceae; genus OHK40. The sequence goes on from SFCB01000218.1 coordinate 24,132, forward strand.
CTCGGCTGGCAGCTTTCGCCGATCTACGCCGCCGCCGCTATGGCCTTCTCCTCGGTCTTCGTCGTCAGCAACTCGTTGCGCCTGCGTGGCTTGAAGCTGGAGCAGCCGGTGCGAACCGCGGCACCCCGGCGCGAGGTCGCCTCAGCGACGTAGCGGTCGGCACGTTCGAGGTGGGGAGATGGGGCGCGCTGTGGCGAGCGCGCCCTACGTTTGGGTAGAGGAGTCAACGATGAGTGAACTTGATACTTTCCGCGCGGCCAAGGACCGCTTCTTCAAGGAGCACCCTGAGAGCCCGCTAACAGCCGAGCAGCGCGACGGCTTCACGGGACTGCGCTATTTCCCCGAGAACCCTGCCCTGCGCCTCACGCTGCCAGTTGAGCCCGCTGAGGGCGAGCCAACCCTGGTGATGCAGACCTCGACCGGGGAAAGTTACAGCTACGAACGTGTGGGGCAGCTCCGCTTCACTGTAGATGGCCAGGAGGCGGCGCTCACCCTCTTCGCCGACGAGGCCGGCGGGCTCTTTCTGCCGTTCGCCGACGCCCTCGCCGGCAGCGAAACCTATGGCGCCGGGCGCTACCTGGAGCCGCAGCCGCTGGAGGGAGGGCGTGCACTGATCGACTTCAACCTGGCGTACAACCCCTACTGCGCCTACAACGACGACTGGTCCTGCCCGCTTACGCCCTTCGAGAACCGGCTGCGGGTCGCGATCCGCGCTGGCGAGCGGCTCTATAACGAGCCAGTCGCATGAGGAAGGAGCCGAGCTACTCCGGGCGGCGCACGAGCACGGGCTGTGCGACGGGCTGTACAACCCGCTGTACTCGAACCGGCAGTGCAAGCTGCTAATTGACCCAGAGCATAGAGACACAGCCAGGCGATGCCCGCGGCGTAGCCCGCGACGACGTCGATCAGGAAGGGGACACGCAGGTAGAGTCGGCTAAACCCGATCAGGCCGGGCAACAGTACCAGGGCATCCTAGAGTGCCCAACGCAGGGAAGCACGGGACAGGTGCTCGGCGATAAGTGAAGCCAGCAGCCCATAAGTAGCAGTGACGATCATGGCGTGACCGCTGGGAAAGCCGCTGCTATCCTCCAGCATATCGAGTTGACCCACTACAGGTCGCGTGAGCGAGAGGAGATCCTTCAGCAACCGGTTCAGCACAATGACGCCCACAACCATGATGAGCCAGAGGAGGAGCTTCGCCGCGCCGGCCAGCGAGGTAGCCGCCTGTCACGCCCGCCACGAACAGGAGCCCGCTGTCCCTGAAGAATGAGATCCAGCAGAGCCCGCGGCCGAGCAATCCAACGACAGCTTGGTAGAGCGGCTCAAGCAGTTCTTTGACCCGGAGATCGGCGCGGCTAATGGGGATTCCGTTGACGTAGGACCAGGCAAGCAGCAGAAATGCGGCGCCAGAGGCAACTGCGATGAGCTAGTAGCAGCGTGTGCTTGGGCTCGAGCGTAGTGACATTGGTTGAAGGCAGGGCTTTTAGTGGCTGGAATCGCGGCATCTGCTACAACTGCGCGTCTTCTCAGCCACACAGCGCTCGCTCTGGTGCCACACATTTACACGGAGAGCACGCGGCGAAGGGGCGTGCAACGCGCGCACGCCACTCCTGTCCGTGGCGATGCTGTTCGTGGGTAATTGCCCCAGAATGCCAGTCTGTTGTGCCGCCTCGCTAGCGTGGCGCAAGATACTGCTGGGGTTGGGCAAGGAAGAGGTCGCGGCAGGCTGGCGAGCAGAAGCGGTAGAGCCGGTCGCCGTGTTCGGCGCCGAGCGCATCGGGGCCAACACTCATACCACAGACCGGGTCGCGGCCATTTTCACCAGGGTAGGGGATCCAGACCGCGAGCCGTGTCCCACGCTCCGGCGCGCTCGTCACATCTAGCCGGCCGCCGGTCAGCTCGGCGCGCTCGCGCATGCCGCGCAGTCCCCAATGACCATCAGGCGTGTCATGGGCGTCGGGGGGCGCGAAGCCCACGCCATCGTCCATGATCAATACCCTGAGGCCGCCCTGCGTATAGCCGAACAGAACCTCGACGTGGTGCGCCTTGGCGTGGCGGCGGATGTTGCTCCAGGCCTCCTGAATAATACGGAACAGGGCCAGTTCGCTCTGCGGCGCCAACCGCCGCTCGTCGCCCTCTACCAGCAGGGACAGCTCTGGCCCGCCCTCGCTGCCGCGCTGCAGCAGCAGTTCCACGGCCGGTAGCAGCCCCAGCTCTTCCAGGGCCGGCGGGCGCAGGTCGCCGATCACCGTGCGCAGCTCGCCAACCAGGCCCGTGATGCCGCCACGGATAGCCTGGAGCCGCTCAACGGCAGCTGCAGACTCATCCCGCTCCAGGAGCCGCTGCACACGATCAACGCCGTGGCCGAGGGCGATCAACTGCTGCACCACCTCATCGTGCAGCTCGCGGGCGATGCGGCCCCGCTCTGCCTCCTGGGCTGTGCTCAAGGCTGCGATGTAGGCGTGCTGGTGCTGCAGCCCCTGTTTGGTGTGGGCGCCTAGCACATCGATCGCGCGGCGCAGATCCTCGACCGCTGGCACGTCGCTCAATGACCGCCCGAGGTCTGCGAGCTCGCCGCGGACCAGCTGCTCGGCACGCTGCTGGAGCGCACGCAACAGTGCCTCGTCAATAACGATCTCGGCCATCGGGTGCTCCCTTCTATTTGCTCAGCGTGATCAGGTTGCGCTCCAGCGCAGCAGTGACCGCCTCGGTGCGTGAGGCAACGCCCAACTTGCCGTAGATGTTCGCCAAATGGTTCTGCACCGTGCGGTCGCTGATCTGGAGTGCGGCACCAATCTGCTTGTTGGTCTGCCCACGCGCCGCCAGGCGCAACACGTCGAGCTCACGCTCGGTTAGGGCATCGACCGGGGATGTCGGCCGAGTGAGGCGGGCGATCAGGCGTGGCGCCACGGCCGGGTCGATCACCGCCTGCCCCTCGGCGGTGGCTCGCACCGCGCGCACGATCTCGCCGCCCTCGGCGGTTTTGAGCAGGTAGCCGGAGGCGCCGGCGTCGAGCAGGCCATAGATGTAGGGGTCGTCCTGGTACGAGGTGAGCACCAGCACGCGCACGTCGGGGGCAGCCGCGCGGATCTGGCGCGTGGCCTCCACACCCGAGAGCTCGGGCATGTGGATGTCCATCACCACCACGTCCGGCCGTTCGCGCAGCGCGAGCTCGACGGCCTCCTGGCCGTTGCGGGCCTCGCTGACGACCAGGATATCCGGCTCATCGCTCAACAGGTCGCGGATGCCGGCGCGCACCACCTTGTGGTCGTCGGCCACAATCACGCGGATGGTTTGTCCCATGGCACTCGCTCCAGCTCTCACAGTTCACCCCTGCTATTGTAGGTCGAATGCGGCCTCGGTGCAGGTGCAGTCTTCACCGCAGAGTCGGGGCGACTGCGTGAGTGTCCGCCGCCGCGCGATGAAGCAGCGCCAGCAGGGGTTGAGCCGCGTGTGGTTCGCGCACGCCAGGGGCAGGTCGAGCAGATAGGCGCCGGCCAGGGAGCGCTCCGTTTCGTCGCGAGCGGCGAGGGCGGCCCGCCCGTCGGACAGGAACGAGAGTCGCCCGACCGGCCGAAATCCAGCACGTTGGATGCCCTGGGCGGACGGACTGTTCTCTGGTGCGTGGGCGATCCAGAAGCGTGATGCTCTCTCTGCGGTCATAATCGCCTGTAGTAGGCGCGGGTAGAGACCCTGCCCACGCCACTCAGGGAGGGTGGCGAAATCCCACAGGTAACGAGTCCCGGTCGGCAGCGTGAAGGCCAGTTGCAGCTCGCCGATCTCCGCCTCAGCCTCTGCAACCCAGCCATAAGCCACAGATGAGCTCCCCACGCGAGCGACGTAGCAGCGGTGGCCCTGGTCGAAACGCTGGTGCACAGTTGCCGCGCTGAGCTGAGCCAGCTGGGCAATTCGTAGCTGATCGCGCTCGGGGAACACGGAAAAGCTGTGTATCGACGGTAACGGCGTCTGCGGGTCCTCCTCCCACCACGTCCACAGGCCCATACGTACCTCCTCTGGTGTATACAAGCACCGTATGGGAGCAGCAGTGCTGTGTCCAGAGGCGGATCGCTCATAGGTACATAGGCCAAATGGCGGGTTGAACCTCACGTCTCGCCAGCTATGACGAGCTGCCTCAGTCCGGCGACGGCCAGTGCGAGATAGCTGGCGACCGCGCCGAACCAGCCGCTCGAGGCAGTGATGTGAAGGGTCAGCGCAAGCTTGCGCAAGGGGAGAGGCATTATCATTACCAGGGCCTGCTATGGTTAATCACCCCGCCAGGGGCGATACCGGCACGGTAGAGTGCGTTAACCACGACCACAAAGACGAGGGCAACCACGCAAAACATCACAACCTAACGCGGTATGCGACTGTCCACATCGGGCTGATAATCCCCCGTGGTCATGGAGTCAATCTCGCGGTGAGGATCCGGGAAGTATGTCGGATTTGCCATTGATACTCCTCATTCGATTCGCTTAATACTTTCGCATATCACGGTCGGGAGACAGGGGTGAAGCAGTCGCCGCTGCCCATTCAGCTGGCCCACGTGGCAGACCACCTGCGCGATCGTGCCTGGACCAACGAGCAGGAACACTGCCGCTAGCAGGGCGTTGTACAGGGCCATCGCATCTAAATCTTATACGGTAATATAGAGTCAACCCGCACGGTTGCGGGTGGAGGTCAGGTCGCTCCTGGCTCCGTCGCCTATCTGGAGCAGCGCTTTCTAAATCTTTCGGCGCGACCGATGAATGCAGACCGCACGCTCCAGATGGAGGTCCTGGGCAAACCAACCATTAGAGGGTCGTGCCTTTCTGAGCACTCGGTATAAGAACTTGCTCCCCCCAGGACGTTGCTGTTACGGGAGGTGTGTCATGTGGTACGCCGGCATTGATTGGGCCGATGATCATCATGATGCGGTCGTTCTTGACCACGAGGGGCAACTGCTTACCACGCTGCGGGTTGCCCATAGCGTCACTGGCTTGGCAGAGCTGACCACGGCATTGACACGCATCACCGGGCCTGATGCCAAAGACCAACTGTCTTGCATCGTCGAAACCAACCACGGCTTGTTGATTACGGCCTTGTTGGAAGCGGGCTTCGCGGTCTATCCGGTCAACCCCAAGACGGTCAATCGTCGACGCGGTGCGGCAGGTGCGAAAACCGACCAGATTGACGCCTATCTCTTGGCGAAACTTGGCCGCAGCGACCTGGCTGACTTACGGCGCTTGGTCCCCGACAGCCCGGTAGTGCAGGAGTTGAAGGCGTTGACGCGTGATCAGGATGGGCTGATTCAGAGCCAGACCCGGCTGCTCAACCAGCTCACCGCCTGCCTGAAAGCCTACTACCCGGTCGCGCTGCTGCTCTTCAGCAAGCTCCACCAGCCCTCGGCCCTGGCTTTTTTGCGGGCCTACCCCAAGCCCGAGGCGGCCCGTACCGCCACCCAAGCCGACATCTTGCAGACCCTCCTCGCGGCGGGCCACACCCGCACCGCTCAGGTCGTGCCCAAGATCTGGCAGCGCCTTCAGCAGCCTGCCCTCAGTGCAGATGCGGTGACGACCCGCACCAAGGCGCGTTTGATGCTGGCCCTGGTTGCCCAACTCGAGCCGCTTCTGGCGCAGATCGCCGCCTATGACGAGGAGATCACGCGCCTGTTTGTGAGTCACGCCGATCACGCTCTGTTTGCGAGTCTGCCACGGGCAGGGCGGCGCCTGGCACCGCGACTGTTGGCGGAAATTGGCGATGACCGTGGTCGGTATGACGATGCTGTGGGGTTGCAAGCCGTGGCGGGCACTGCGCCAGTGATGTTCCAAAGCGGTGCGTATGCCAAGGCCCATCGGCGCTGGGCCTGTATGAAACCCTTGCGCAATGCCTTGCAGTTGTTCGCCTGGCAATCGACCCTTGAGGAAGCCTGGGCGCTGCACTACTACCAGCAGAAACGTGCGACCGGGAAGAGCCACGCGATGGCCGTACGGGCATTGGCCAACGTCTGGGTACGGATCATCTACGCGATGTGGCGCGACAGGAAGCCCTATCAGGCGCAGACCTTTATCGGAGCACAACAGCAGCATCAGCGACAAGCCGCCTAAGTGCAGTCCTACACGCCTGACGGGGTCGCTCAAGCGGTTCCCTGTACCAAGGCCGACCAGCTACCCTGAGCTGGTCACTGAGTCTGCCTGACGTCCGTCGCGACCCGCGGCCGCGTCCCCTTCCGGCGCGGGCTACGTGCCCAGCCCCACGCCGAGTCAAGGCCGCGCGGGGGCCATAATGAATCGTTGCGCGCAGCGCCACCGCCAACTGGCCCAGCGCGCGCTTGCCCAGGCCTTGACCGGCGTGGGACACTTGGCGTGCCCGCCCGGGAGGCGTGCCCGGCTGAGCCGTACTCCGGTAGCAGTGACGTTCAGGGTTCACGCATTCTGCCTCTTGACATAGAGGGTCTGCATCACCGTGCGGAATCCGAGGTGTTTACCTACAAGACTGGAGGTAGTTTGCTAGGACAGCCCGCCCTTGGACGGCCTTGAGGTGAAGAAGAGGTCGAGCCCGAAGAGGGCGCTGCTCCAGTACTACACGCTACCAGATAAGCCACGACCCGTTAACCCCATCGGACGCAAGACAAACTACCAGAATTCGTGATGGGAATGCGGATTTAGATGCGATGGCCCTGGGGCGTTGTAGCGTTTGAGCTACGGCTTCTTACCGCGAAGCAAAGCTGCAACCTGCTCACGCAGTTGGGCCGCGTCCACCTCGCCGACCTTGGTAACAACGATCTTGCCGTCGCGGTCGATCAGGTAGCTGGTCGGTAGCAGGCGCGCGCCGAACGCTGTGCCCACTGCCCCGTCCATGTCCAGCAGCAACGGGTAGCTGACGCTCTGCTCGACGGCGAATGTCGCGACCGCTTCGCGCTTGTCCTGGTAGGTGGTGTTGATGCCCAGAATAACGAAGCCTTGCGCCTTGTACTCCTCGTACACCTCGACCAGCCGTGGTGTCTCTCGCACGCAGGGCGGGCACCAGGTGGCCCAGATGTTTACCAGCACAACCTGGCCTTTGTAGTCGCTCAGTGAAACCTGCGTTCCGTCGCTCGCCTCCAGCGTAAACTCTGGGGCCAGCCGCCCGGTCAGGGCCGCCGCCGCTGCGCCCTCAGCCACCGCCGTGCGCTCGGGCCGCGCCACCTCGCGCAGCAGCGGCACCAGGGCCGCCAGCAGAGCTAGCGTGAGCAGGGCGATCAGCAGCTCACGGTCGCGCCGACGCTCCTGCTCCGGCTCCAACCGTGGCGGCATCGTCAGCGCCGGACGCAGACTGCGGTAGGCCAGCTCCAGCTCTGCCTGCCGTATCGTTGCCAGGGCCGCCAGCTCGGCGTCTACCTCGGCCACCCGTGCCGGGTCATAGGCGGCACGCCGTTCACGGTACACACGCTCCAGCTCGGCGCGCGTGGCGTCGAGCCCAAGGCCCAGAGTCTCGTAGGCGGTCGCCATCAATGCACCTCCCCTTCCAGCATACTCGCCTGGGCCAGGCCCGGCTGCAACTCGGGCTCAGGGTGCTGCGGCTGCCGTTTCACCGGCACTCCAGGCAGCACGTCGGCTGGACGGGCCTCACGCCAGCGACGCATGAGCGCCAGCAAGCCGCCGAACAGCCCGATGATAATGCCCGCCCAGACTAAGCGGATGCCCGGCTCGACGCTGATCTCCACAAACACCCGCGCCTTGAGATCGTTTGGATCCACCTGGCTCAGGTCCACGCCGCCAAGCTGCAGCTGCACCGCTCGGCTTGCCGGATCGAGCCCCTGCATCGCCAGAGTGGCACCGCCTGGGATCGATATTGGCTCACCGACCATGGCACCGTCAGGCCCGACCCGGTAGACCGGCCGCACAGTTGTCGTGGTGCCATCAGGAGCCGTGACATCCACCACAGCGAAGACCTCAGCCGGAGCCTCGCCGCGCATCATTGCCTCGCGGTTCGGGATGTCGAACTGCTTGAAGGTGAGCGTGTACCCCAGCAGCCCCCGTGGCTGCTCAGGTTCCAGCTGCACCAGGCCGGGGGCGGCTTGCGGCGCGGGCAGATACTGCGAGGGTGCCACGTAGAGGTCGGCCCACCATCCGGGCTGGATGTCGGGGTGCGTGACGAGCTGACTGGTCTTGTCATAGACGTAGTACGGCGCCTCGGCCACCCAGACGCTGCCGTCCTCGGGGCGCATCACCTCAATCTGGATGGCGGTGCGCTCCAGCTCATCGCTGGGCGGCTGCACAATGCCGGTGAAGATCAGCTGCCGCCCGAACACTGCCTGCGGCTCGCCCTCTATCAGCTGGAGGGCGGCGGTTTGCTTGTAAACCATGGTGCCGATCGCCCCCACGAGGAACAGGCTCACACCAACATGGCTCAGGTAGCCGCCCAGCTTGAGTGGTCCAGCGCGCCAGATTCGCAGGATCACGCTCAGGTTCGTGCCGATCGCGAACACGGCCGCCGCGATGAATAGCAGCGCCACCGGGTAGACCACATTGAGCAGCAGGCAGGCGAAAACCACCACGGCCGTCGCGCTCGCCGGCCAGCGCAGGGTGCGCGCCAGCGAGCCATACTTCTGGCGCTGCCAACCGAGCAGCGGCCCGATCGCCATGCTTGTAAACAGCAGCAGGCCGAAGGGCGCGACGTTCGGCCCGTACCAGCCCAGATCCAGGGAAAAGCGGTTCTCG